>JAJFFB010000121.1 GCA_021776925.1 Planctomycetota bacterium
GTCGAGCAGAATGGACCCTATGAGGGCCGCGTTGGCGTGCATGATGACCTCGAGGTCGGCCTGGCCAAGGTGAAAAGCCTGTTGCTGCTCTACGAAGCCAGCTGCCCGTACATTGAGTCGGAAATTGCCTTCTTCGGGAAAACCATGGAAGGCAAAGTGGCCTGCGGGGTCGCTGGGAGCGTAGAAATCAGAAAAGCCGAACCACGCCTTTGCGCCTGGCGGGCCGATTGGGGTCTCGCGTTCCACCCGGACCATGGCACCGGCCAGGCCACCGCCCAGCTGATCGATCACCCGTCCGCTTGCGATCAACGAGGTCGCTTCAAGCTGCAAGTCGCCAAGGTCGGTCTCTCCATGGGCCAGGTCTCCGCTCAAGTCGACTTGGATCTCCCAGCGGGCTCCGGCGGCCGTTTCATGGCGAACCTGCAATATGCGTGAGTTTGCGTCTGCCGGTTTTTGCGGGGAATCCAAGGCAATACGGAAGCCGCCCAGTTCATCCGTCCTCCTGGATTGGTGTTGCGTTTGGCCATCCACGGAACCGCGGTAGATCAGCCACGAGGAAAATTCTTGGGCGGCAAGTGGCTGGCCGCCAGGTTGCAGCAGACGGCCGGTCACGATGGCTCGGGGTTCCTGGCGCACCTTGATTTCAACCCTTTCGCCCGGCCGCACCGGGCCTGAGAATTCGACTTCGTCTCCATATTGCCCGTTCTCGAAATGAACGTTGAAGTTGAATGCGAGGCCCAGGCCGACCCAGGGGAGGTCCAGCATTCCGCTGGTGGTGCGGTGCAAAACGGGGTCGCAACCAGGATCCGATGAACCCGGTTCCGAACTGGTCCGGAAAACCACGTAGACCGAACCCAGATAGGGCTGGTCTTCAGCATCCAGTAAATGGATGCGCACGGAGCCGGTTTCAGGCAGGACCAGCTCGGCGATCCCTCGTTGCAGCATCGCTTCGTCCACCGCTAAATGGGCGCGATCTCGAAGGTCCTCTTGCGGGGGAAGGGGCAGGCGCAGGGCGATGGAAAGCTGCTCGTGGTCCTGCTCCATTCGAGGTAATAGAGATGCCAGACATTGGAAGGATGAGTCACCAGCCTGGTCCGTAATCGCGGTGGCAAGAACTCGGGGTGTCCATTCATGATCGACGCGCAGGACTACCGGTACTCCTGCCACAGGCGCTCCTTGGTGGTCCACGACGTGGACTCTCAGATCAAGGACCCTGTCCAATTCCAGGACCCAGATCTTCTCGTCTTGGTCAAAGTCCCAGCGAACCCCGAATAGACCCTCCTTGCGCCCCAACACCAGCCTGGGCTCCTCCGTGGGGGGAATCCGCACCTCTCCGGCCAAATTGCTCAGGAAATAGGGAACCTCATCCAGGGAGAAATCAGGAATTCTGGGTTGGCCATCGAGCAACATCGTTCCCAGCTGGGAGGATCGGAAAGAGGCAAGGTCAAGCACGTAGAGTCTGGCGCCGGGTACGGGAGTCCCGGTCTGCTTGTCGATCAACCGTACGGTGATGGCATCGGCGCCCGAGGCATGGGGCAGGGAGTCCTCGGTGCGCGGATCCAATCCTGGTGTGGTGATCGCAGTGCGTGCTTCTTGGTCCGAGAGGGGTGCCTCTCCCGTCGCGGTTTCAGAATCAGCAGGAGGTGCAGATGCCGCTTCAGCCAAGGGAGACCTTGGCTCACGGGGTTCATCAGGATCTGCACCTGGAATCAGGGCCCAGAGGATCAAGATTGCGGCAGCCAGGAGAATCCATGGGAGAAAACGATGCATGTTTCCAGGATCAACGGTCCAATTGTTCAAGAACAGCGTCGACCTGTTCCTGGGTGATTTCTAATGGAAAGGTCTGCAATTCGGAATGGTCTTCCACCACAATGCTCTGCTCCATTGGGAAATCATCATAGGAACCGTCGGATGAACCCAACCCAAAGGACACAATCTTGTATTGCCCCCCCTTGGGTAGGGATTGGTCACAAAAATTCCTTTCGGTGGCCATGAACTGTGGATAAAACACGACAGACTCAAATTGATCGCGTTGTACATATTCCATCGGTTCTAAGACTGCAACCCATTCCACTCCCTCAGGAAGAACCACGCTGTTTGGGAGCCGCAGGCGGATTGGGATTCCAGGATCAAGAACGACGTCTGTCACCCTGTTGACCAGATCCATTTCCTTGCTCCTGGAATTGGGGCTCTTGACCACCACGGAAATGGAACTGGATAAAGAAGGAACAGAAGGCTGATCTCCAGAAAACCAGAACCATTCAGCTTGGGATTCCGCAAACATTCCAACCGAACAATAGACTTGACTTCCATCCACGTCAAAAGCACGCACCGAAAATTTCCGCAAGGACTCGGTAAGGTCCAGCGGGTTCAAGGTTGGCGGAGCAAGAACCTCGCCCTCAGTTAGACGCAAGCCATGCAATTGCAAGGCAAGCTCTCCTGCCCTTGTCCATAGGTGCAGGGCACCAGACTCAAAGGGCGTGGTACTCATGGACAAGGAGTAGCCGTACTCCTCTTCCCTTAGTTGCAATGGAATAGTCTTGCCGTCCACTTCCAAGGTCCCCGAGAGAAATGAGTCTTCGTCCGAAAAGAAGTCGGTATCGGCGGTCCAGGCTTCACGGTCGACCAGGATCTTGCCGCGCAGAACTGAATAGGGCTGCAGCTGAATTTTGAGGCCGGTCTTCCCTTTGACAAAATCCAGGGTTGCTGGGTGGTAGTGTTTCGCCCGCACCACCATGCGGCAATTCCTTTTTGTCGCTGAGCCGTAGATGCGGAAGGTGCCATCGGCGTTCACATGTGATTTCAGATTCCATACCTGGGTCCAATGAGATTCCTGTTGCTTGGATCCATAGCGGCTTTCATATTCAATTTCGAATTGGGTTTCGGTCAAGCTCAAGCCCTCGATCCCGATCAAGGTGCCGCTGACCAGTATCGGAGGGGATCGCCACTCAAGGGTTCCCAAGTCGGTGTTTTCGGGTGCGAGCTTGGGTGGGATCGAACTCCGTGCAGACCAGCGCCGGCCCTCTTCGTTCTGATAGGTCACCCGGAGTTCAACCGGCCGCGCCAGCGGAGGACTCTCGTCGGCCTCGAGCTGCAGTACGAATCGGCCGGCGGGGTCGGTGCGCAGCGTGCTGACCATCGGCGCCCATCCTTGAGCGCCGCCCAGTTCCAGCGTGGCAAATACCATTTTGGACGAGAGGGGGCCGCCCTCGGGGTCTTTCAGTGTGCCGGTCAGGGCTGGCAACGACCGGTAATCCAGGTCGAGGATGACTCTATCTCCTGGCAGCTGGGGACCGGTAACCTCGAACTGGATCGGTACGGCGCTGGAACCCAGGTCCAGGACCCCGGCGATTTCGACGCCGAGTCCGACGTGGTCGACCAGGATCGGGCCCTCACCAATATGTGTGTAGGAGACCGGCTGGGGCTCGTGCGAATCCGCATCGTTCTCTTTCTCCCACAGGGTCAGCAGGGCATCACCGGAGAAGGGCAGGTTGTTGGCCTCGTGCAGCTGGATGGCAAGGGATCCCGTCAGTGGCATGACGAACTCGACCGAGTCCGGCTTCATCAGGGCTTCACTCACTGGTCGCTGCAGGGTTTCACCCTCGCCATGGGCACGCGCTTCCAGCAGCCTGACCCCGAGGACCGTTTCGTCCTGACTCATGCCCAGGAGAGTCATGACTTCGGGCACTTCGCGGAACACGGCCCGGCCCGCTTGGTCGGTCCGGCGAAGCCATTGCCCATCGAGATGACCATCTGGCATTGGCCCGAGGCCAACCAGCGCGTCTTTCACCAGGGCACCGCGGACATTTTTGACCTGGATCGTCAGCCACACTTCAGGCCCCAATTCCACCTGTCCGGGTGAAGTCGGAACCAGGTGCAAATCCAATCGCGCGATTCCCTCGCTGCGTGCATAGACGCTGAGGGGAGTGCTTCCGTGTGCGATCCTCAACTCACCCTGCGCATCGCTGCGGAAATGGCGACCTGAGACGATCAATTGTTCGATGCGATCGCGCCGTCCAGTGGAACGCCCGCGTTGCATGCCGGGCGATTCGAGGCGTTCGCGTTCCAGGACAAAGACGTCCGCATCAGGGACCGGATCTCCGTTGTCATTCCGGACAATCAGGAAGGGATGGGTGCCCGGCCCGGTCGGCTGAGGCAGGATCAAATCAGACCGCGCTACGCGCTCACTCAGGCCGGGTTGGAGCTCAGGCGCCGAACGCACCGAGAGCGGGCCACCGTTTTCTTCTTCGATCTGAACACCGTCCGATGCAGTGCGCGCAGGATCCTCGAATTCAGGATTGGACCCTGGCCACAGAACCCAGCCTCCGAGTCCTGTCAAAAGCAACAGGAAAACGAAAAGAAGATGGTTGCGTTTCACGGGAACTAACTGAATTGGGAGCCGTTCCGAATGATGAGCCTACCCGAGGAATCCAGGCCAGTCCAGGAAGGACCGCGAACTGCATTTTCTTTTGAGGCATGTCACGAATTGTTCACCTTCACGTGAGAATTAGTGAATGGCCTTGTCCACCATTTTTTGAGTGAGGTTCAAAACGAATGCCTGCACAGCTTCTTGGTCCAACACTGTAATCACCTGATCCACAAGGAGGGCAGATCGATTGTTTGCGGGGTAGCGTGAAGCGCTTTCGATCGATAGGCCGTAGGTTCCTGGCGAGGAGAAAAAGAGCTCCTGGAACCCTCCTTGACCGGCAAAGAACAAAAATGTGTGACCTTGGAAACCTCCGGATCCATGTTTCGAATCATCCTCGATCAAGGCCAAAGAGACTATGAGGAAGGAAGACTCCGGGATCGCCAATCCTTCCGGCAGAAGAAGGCGTCCAGGAATCCCCTTTTGCATGACAACCTCTGATTTTCCAGCGACCAGATGCAGGAACTGTGAGCGGAAACCCTGGGCGCTTACATGGACCGGAATGAAGGGGGATTTGGAATAGAATTGGATTCTTCTTCCCCAAAGGGTGACCTTGGATCCCTCATTGGCAGGGAAGAAATGGAAGACCGCCCCAATTGGATCACCAGAAGGCTCTTGGACTTGGACCTCGAATACCAGACCAGGATTCCGGACGTCGAAAGGATTAACCGCCAGAGGCCGCAAGGTCTCTCCTGAGACAAAGTCCAGATCTTCCAATCGGAGGAGGCGTTCGCCAATCCTGGAGAGTATCTCCAGCGTTGCGTCGGACGTCGGCGCCACTTCCAAGTTGAAACGAACCTCATCCGAATCGTACTCAATGGGAACGTCGTAGATGGATTCACCATCGTGCAGGCGAACCTGGAATGGCTTCTGGGGCCAGAGATCTGGAGGAGAATGAGACACGATCATTTCGTCCCATCCATCAGACCAGTCCACGGCTGGATCGATGAGGATCGATCCGCTCACGGAGGCGAGTGCGATCAGTGGGACGACATGATCGTGCTGCCCGGTTTCGCAAGGAAACACCATAGGCAAGTAGTGCTTCTCATTCAGGATCAGGCGATACGGGCCTTGCAAGAGCGGCGGGTACAACAGGAATTTCCCCTCGGCGTTGGTCGTGGTCCTGGCATCCCAAATGGGAATCCAGTGAATGAGCTGGGAATCCTGCCCGTTCCCTAGCTTCTGTTCCAATTGGATGGTCGCGCCGGCCAGGCCCAGGCCATCCTTGCCCAAGACGGTGCCACGCATGGCAGAGGTCGATGCTCCCAAACGCAGGATTCCGACCTCGTTCACCTCGGCGAGGTGCTCTTTGCCCAGTTCCAATTGGGTTTCCCAACGCATTCCATCCTCGCTGTGGTGACGCAGGCTCAAACTCAGCGCTTTTCCGTAGCTCAGCTCGGGCCATTCCTCGCAGTCGTATCGAAAGGTGCCATCTGCCTCAGTCCAGAACACCGAGACCAGTCTGCAATCGCCGCCTGGAGCCGCGGTTCCCAGGGTTGCCTGGATACGGCAGGATTCCAGCATCTGTCCATCACCACGCTGCAGGTGCCCGGTCAGGACGTGCTCACGATCACCAGGCGTCGGTGGGTGGGTTGCCATGGTGGATTGGCTCCACGCAGGCAGCGCCAGAGCCAGTGCCGGAATGGGCAGCAGAAGTGGATGACATCGACGCATTTACGTTTCCTTCGCGAGGAGCAGTGAATTGGGCTGTGAGACAATCCTAGGGCGAATGCCCCGATTAGAGCTGGCCTACTGGTCGGCAACCGATTTCAAGGCGCGCTCCAATTCATCCTCGGTCAAGGCGACAGGGAAGGCCTGGGTGCCGATGACGTCTTCGACCAGGATCGGGCGCTCGGCGAGGGGAACACGAGTTTCAGCGAAGCCATCCATGTCTTTGACGAGTTGCAGTTTCATGGTGAATTCACCCGCCTGGTCAACCTTGAGTTCGGCCTCGCCCTGTGCGCTCAAAGCCGCGCTGAGTTTGTCGAACCCGATTTCTCGATAGCCTTTGGGCTCGATGATGGCGTACACCTCCCAGTCCTCGGGTAAGGCGCTGGTGTCCGTGAGGCGCACTTGCACCGGAATCCCGTCCACCAGGTGGACTTGATTGAAGCCTGGAACCAGCACTGTTTCCATACTGCGATAGCCGGTGGAATGGATGGTGACCTTGACCTCGGCCGCCACTGCTGCGAAGTGAAAGCGGCCTCTCCACTCGGCAAAGCGAGCAGCGTCAGGAAACTCCCCGCTGACAATCGTGGCCGACAAGGGCTTGTCGGATTCATCGCTGACATCGAGGTGGTAGCTGAGCAGGCGACCCCGCAGGTCGAGCGGATTCAAGGACTCGGGTTTGGTTTCGTGGCCGAGAGCCAGGTCCAGGTCCTTCAACTGGAAGAGAAGTTCCTCGAGCTCTGTGAGGATCTTCAAGGTGGCGTTGCTAGCGGTGGATGTTTCAATCCTGAAGCTGGTCTTGCCGTTGTCACCGTACAGAGGCATGTTTGCCGACTGAAATGGCTGCTCCAAACGGAGATTCAGGCTGGCTGACGGGATTCCCGGATCAAGCAAGACATACCCGGAAATAAAGGCGTTGGCCTTAAGTGCAATGCGCAGGTCGTCGGTGCCCTTGCTGACCGAAAGCGATTCTCCCTCCAGGTCCTCGGCATAGACATACATTTGGAAATGGTCATGGCTGCTGGAGCCATGGATTTGAAAGCGGCCGTTTGCATCGCATACCGCGGTCCACTGGTCAGAGAAGGGTTCAGGATCAACCACGCTCAGGTTGACCCGGGCGCCGTTGATGGCACTGCCAGACGCATCCACGACCACCCCACCAACGAGGAGCGGTGGCAGCTGCATAGTGATTTCCCCAAGATTGTGAACCCCTGGTTCAAGGACCTCTGCGAGGCTGACTACGGCTTCGAAAGAGGTTCCATTTTCACCGTCCAGCTTCAGCGTCATACTCGGAGGAGGGCCGTCGGCTGCGAACCACTCGCGGATCAATTCGATCGAGAAGGCCCCTCGCTCATCCGTTGCCGTGAACGGACCAGGCCACTGAGCACCCTGACCTTGGAGCGGACTCAGCTGGGCCTGCAAACTCCGCATGGCGAGCGCGCCGCCCTCCTGGTCGTGCAGGCTGCCAATGAGTACCAGGCTTTGTTGTCGCCGCACCTCGACCTCGACCCGTTGGCCCGGGCGGACCGGGCCGGTGAAGGGGACCGCTTGCCCGATCGAGGAAAACCCGAAACGCATCAGACCGATGAGTTCGAGACCTAGGCCGACATGAGTCAACTCCACCAGGCCGTCCTCTCCTTGGAGTCGCACTGCGCCGATTTCAAAACCCTGGGTGGCGGCGTCTTCCATGATCTGGATCATGGCAAAGGAACTCCCGGTTAAGAGCTGGCCATCAACATCTAGAAAACGAAAGACCACCGATCCAGTGGGCGGCAGGACCAGTTCCAAAGGTCCGTCAGGTAAGGGGCCGTTGGCAAGCCTGGCGACGGCGGAAGGGGCCGCTGCTTGCTCTGCGGAAAGAGGAATACCCAATCGGACTGCGAGCGGGAGGCCCCCTTCCGTGCTCATGGCAACCAGCCAGTTCATCCCACTGAAGACGGCTACACCGTCTGCGCGACTGGCCTGGGTGGCAAAATCCATGGGAAAGGGTGGATTGGTGGTGTGCAAGGCCACCGGAACCTGGCTCTGGGGCTGTCCGTTGGCGTCCAGAACCCGGACACGGAGGAACTGTTCCTGCTCCAATTCCATCTTCCAATCCGACTCTTCGCTGATTTCCATGTCGAGGAAAGCCTGGGATTGATGGTTGCGTGCAAAAAGCCGGACGGATTCTTGAGGCCGCTTGATACGGACCACGCCCTGCTCATCCGCCCGATGGTGCTGCCCCAGCCGAGCGAAGGCGTTGTCAATCTGGGTGGCGCCGCATAGAAGATCCCATTCCAACCGGTCGGAATCTACGCGTGACCACAGCACCACGTAAAGATCGGCGTGGGGGACACCAGTCCCAGAGAGTTTGTCCACCAGGTGCACCCGAACCCAGTCCTGATCGTCTTGCGAAGCACTTGGTCCGGCTGCCTCCTGGTGGCTCGCGTCGCCAACAACAGGCATTCGTTGCGCTGTCCCTGCCGGAGCCGTTTCAAGCGCTGCTGGGAGATTCTCCTCTTGTGCGTCCTTCCAGGAATCCTCTTCGACCTGGCCAGCATTGCCGAGGTCAGGACTCTCGGAATCCGAGTCTCGTGGCCACAGGACAGCCAGAGTAGCCAGGGTTCCGATCAGCAGAAAAAGCGGGATCTGGCGCAAATTTTTCATGGGAGCAGGTCAACAAAAAAGGACAGGGCTCAGGGCCCCGGGTCAGTGGTCTGGTGGGCCGTTCAGCAGCAGATCGATTTCTTCCTGGGTCAGTGGAACGTGGATCGTCTGCATTTGTGGCTGATCGTCAACGTGCACCTTGTGTTCGAGGGGCTGGGGAGAGTTGTGGGAGTCTCCGTTGCCCATGAACAGGCCGATAATGATCAGTCGGTAGTCCCCGCCGCTTGAAACGGTGATTTCCATCGTGTCTCCCGATTCAATCTCCATGAAATGGCTGTCTGCTCTGGATCCGTCGCCATCGACGGGGCTCAGCATGAGATAAAGCGATGCATCCTCGGGAACGTGGAAGGCGGGCGGGAACTGCAGCTGCACCGGAATGCCTTGATCCAGTTGCACCTGGCTGGTGCCAGACTCCAGATCCAAGCTGAGGGAACGGTATCCCTCGGCATTCACCCGCACCGTCAAGGTCGGCAGGCGCGCGGCGAACTCCAATTCGCCCTGGTAACCGTAGACATATTCGGTGCCCTCCTCACCAGCGATCGACAAGGTGGCATCAAGGCTGGCGCCGCTGGCATCGGTGACCTGCACCTGGTAGCCGTGCAGCAGTCCGCGCAGGTCGATCGGATTCAACGACGGAGGGGCATTCACCGTGCCCGGGAACAGATTGAAATCCTGTCCCTCCATCAGGACTTCACCGAGTTCCGTTTCGATGCTGACCGAAACGCTTTCCGCGGTGGCGCTCTGGTACAGCCACTGGTAGTCGCCGTCGTCGCCGTCGAGGTAGACCGTTTCCCGGTCCCTTCCCTGACGCACCATGACCTGGATGCTGTCCGCAGGCAGATCCGCGTCGATCAGGACCCTTCCGGAAAGGTCGGCGCTGCCGCCAAGGACGATGACCATGCCGGTCTGGCCATGGAGGACCGGGACGATTTTGCCAGCAAAGTTGTCGGCGGTGATCTCGAGGCGGAAGTTCCCTTCCTGCGCTTCGCCATAGAGAATGAAGTCGCCGTTGCGATTGGTGTAGCGATGTTCCCGCGCATACAGCTCCCAGGAGTCTTCCAGAAAAGAATCCCCGCCCGCACCATCTTCCAGGTTCAGGGTGATCATGGCCCTGCCGATTCCATTGCCGGCTTCATCCAGGATCCGGCCCGAAGCAAAAATCGGCGGAGCCGTCATCGTTACGTCACCCAGTTCCGCACCATCGGGATCGGTCGACCGGTCCCATGCGAGCTCGGCCTCAAGGCGGATCATGTCTGGACCATCCAGGGTCAATCGGTACACCACCGCAGGCGTTTCCTCCTCCAGGTCATCGAGGGCGATTTCCAGGCGAAAGCGCCCTTCCGAATCGGTGAGGATGGAGTCTCCAAAGGGGAAATCAAAGCCGGCGGTGCCCTCGATCACGCTGGCGTCCAGTCTGGTGGCAAGCACGGGCGAGCCATCGGGGCGCAGCAGCCTGCCGCTAAGGGAAGGCCAGGCAACGCGGGTGACTTCGAGTTCGATCACCTCGCCGCTGCGGACCGGGCCGATGATCGGGAATTCCTGTTCCTGGGAGGATCCATCGAAACGCAGGAAACCGGTCAATTCAAGGCCCAGACCAATCCAGGGGAAGCGGATTTCTCCAGCAGAACTCTTCGACAGGGTGATCCTCTGCCCCTGGCCGGTGGGGTCCTGCAGCCGGGCAAAGCCGTCGACGGTGCAGGCATCGCCATTGGCCTCGACCAGCTTCAGCACGATCGATCCGGTTTCGGGCAGGACCAGCTGGATGGCGTCGCCAACACCGGCGACGGTGGGGACGGCGGGCTGGCGGGTCATTCCCGGATCACTGCCTTCAGGCAGGGGAATCCCGAGGGCGACGAGCAGACCGTCCTCTGAGGCCATCACGGTGGTTTGAAGAATGTTGAAGTCGTGAAAAACTGCACGCCCAGATTCGTCGGTGATCTGGGTGGCCACGTCGAAGGCAAAACCTTCATCGGACCAGACCAGGTCGACCGGAATCCCTTCCTGTGGGTTTTGGCCGCGGTCGATCACGCTGACCTCTACCCATACTTCTGCCTCCAGTTCCAGCCAGATCTCGTGTTGCCCAGGCTCCAACTCCACGTCGGCCCCGAAGCAGACCTGGTCCTGGAAACGGGCATAGAGAACCAATTCACCTTCTGGATTAGCCAGCTTCACCACGCCGCTCTGGTCGGCACGATAGTGTTTGGAGAACTTGGTAATGACCTCGGCGAATCCAAGATCCCCGGACATCAGATCCCATTGCAGGTCGGCCGGCTCAGCGCCCTCGACGTCCAATTGGTATAGATCCGCGCCGGCTAGCGGTTGACGGTCGAGCGCCGACACGAGATGGACGACCAACGCGTCCTCGTCATCGCAATGAGGTAGCGGCTGGTCAAGAGAATTGTCGGCAGCGGCCGTGTCAACTGCTTGTCGCTGGTTCTCTTCAGGCTGGATCCCTGCAGCTGGCGTGGCAAGTTCCGCTGGCTCTGCCTCGGCCCCCGCTTCATCGTCCTGCGATTGGACGGCAACCGGTTCCGGTGAAGGTACCGGTTCCGGAACGGGTGTTGGCCACAGCGCCCAGGCCACCAGGGGCAGAAGCGCGACCAGAAGCCAGACTGCAGACTCGTTGCGTTGCATCAGGAATCAACGGGATTGGAGTCGCTTGAACAGGTCGTCGACCTTCAGTTGGTCGACTTCGAGGTTGAAGACCTGTAGCCCGGACTGGTCCTCTACCTGGAGGATCTGGCCAGACTGGGTGGACGTCGACGAGGACCGGCGGTCGACCTCGATGGTCCCCCGCAATTGCACTCGGTATTTGCCCGGGCCTCCCAGCTTCAGATCGAGGTTGCCGCTGGCGTCGAAGGTCGATCGCTCCTGGCCTTGGCGATTACCGCTGATGAAGCGGGCCTCTCCAACGTCACGCACCAGACGCACTCCCAGTAATCCGTTCTCCGGCAACGAAATCGACTGGGCCAACCGCAACCGAATGGGGATCCCATCCTGCAGAGTGACCACGGTCTGGGCCTGGATCAGGTCGACCGTTTGCGGGCGGTGTCCCTGCGCGGTGACCTCGGCGGTCAGGGAGGTGGCGAGCACCGCGAACTGGAAATCGCCACCGCGTTCGTTGTACTGGTTGCGGCCGTTGGAGGAATCAAGCACCACCTGGGCGTTCAGTGCTTTGCCTTGTGAGTCCTGGACCAGAAGTTGGAATAGGTTGAGGCTCCCGCGCAGGTCGATCGGGTTGGCAGCGGGCGGGGCGAATTCTTGGCCGGGGTAGAGGTTGAGTCCCTCGACCTCAAGCAGTGACTCTCCCATCGAGGTGGTGACCAGGAGTGTCGCGTTGTTCAGCGGGGAGGTTTCGAGCCGGAATGTAAACTCGCCTTGCTCACCTTGCAGGCCGACCGTGCGAGTGGAGTTGCCTTCGCGCAGGCGGACCTGCACGTGGCTCGGGGTGATTTCAGGATCGGTCAACACACGACCGGTGAGGACGGCGCTGGCTTCCAGACGGATTTCGAGCCCGGTCTGCCCGACCTGGATCGGCACCTGCTTTTGGGAATGGCCGTTTCCATCGACCGTGAGCCGGAAATTGCCGCTTTCGGAGGCGCCCTGGATGCTGAATACTCCTTCCTCGTTACAGCTTCCATAACCGTTGGAGGTGGTGTTCCAGTAACTGCGCGGCGGATCCTGCCCGTAGAAATGCTCCTTCTCCAGCCGCACCGAGGCGTGTGGCAAAGGCTTGCCATCGGAGCCGAGCACCAGGCCCGCGGCCAGCAGGGGGGGGGCGATGAGCTGCACGTCGCCGACGTCGGTCACGCCGATCTCCTGACTTGCACTCAGATCGATCTGGCCCTCATGACGGACGCCGTCCTCGCTGTCGTGGCGCACCATCAAGGTCCGCGAAGTGTTGCCCTCGGGGGGATCCGCGTTTTCGAGTTCGTAACGGAAGCGGCCCACGGCATCGGTCTTCAGCGAGGAACCGGTGGAACTGGTTCCATTGGTGCGTTTGTGCTCCAGCGATGTGAACAGAGTGGTCTCGGCCATGATCTCGCCTTGCGCGTCCAGCACGCGGCCGACCAGGATCGGACGGACCACCCGGCGCATTTCGATTTCGACCTGCTCTCCGGCCAGGGTCGGACCGCTGAAGTCGAGGTCTTCGCCGAAGGAGGCGTTGCCGAAGCGCACCGTGCACTTCAGGTCCAGCCCCAGGCCCACGTGGGGGATGTCAATGAAACCCTGATCGGCCTGGTGGTAATTGGTGTTGCGGCCGAGGGTGCGCGAGTTGCCCGTTTCCTGTTCCTGGAGCATGCCAAAGGCCTCGTCGAGGAAGGGTTCGTCTTCCTGGTCAAGCAAGCGGATGCGCACGGAGCCGGTCGGAGGCAGGATCAGTTCGGTTTCTCCGCGGCTGAGCAAATCCTCGTCGAGGGTCTGTTGGCAGTCCGGATCCTGGCTGGATTCCGAGTCCAGGATCATGCCCAGTCCGACCATGAGTTCGCCGCCGGTCTGATCCAGACTGTCCAGATAGGCGTTGATGCCGCGGACCACGGCGACTCCATCCTGAGCGGTCTTGATGCTGTTGATGTCGTAGGTGTAGCGCTCGTGGATCATGCGTAGGGCCACCGGGACCTCGGCCTGCGGCACCCCGTCGCGGTCGACCACGCGTACGCGCACGATCAGTTCCTTCTCCAGTTCAATCAGCCATTCGCTTTGCCCCAATTCGAGATTCCAGCGCAGGGCGAAGGACTCCTCGGTGCGCGCCAGAAGCAAAGGTTGTTCCTTGACCGGAGGAATACGCACGATGCCTTCCTCATTGCTGCGATAGCGCAGGCCGTGTTGCGCTAACAACCCAGTGAGGTCGGACTGGCCCGACTGCAGCGCCCGTTCGAGTCGTTCCGGGTCCTGCTTGGTCATATCGATCACGTAAAGATCAGCGCCCGGCACCGGCTGCTGGCTTTCCTTGTCGATGAGGCGCACCAACACCGCTCCCGGACCTTCCGCGTGTGGGTTGACGACTCCGGCTCGGGGGGCGGTATCCTCCTCAGGAACTTCGATCCGGGTTTCCCCGTCAGTTCGCGAAGTTGGGCCTGCGACCTTGAGAGGCACGGGGTCGGCACGGACCTGAGCCGGAGCTTGCTCGGTCAATTCCTCTTCCTGCCGGCCTGGATCGCTTGGTTCGGACGGAACGCCATCGCCGATGGAAGGGAGCAGAATCACGCCCGCAGCCAGGATCAAGGCGAAGAGAAGAATGAGGATCAGGTTTCGGCTTTGCATCAGTCGTCGAACTCCGGTGGGGGGGCGTTCTTAAGGTTTTCGATGTCTACCTGGGTCAGCGGAAAAACAAACTCCTGCAATTGGCCGCGATCCAATATCTGGATTCTGTGGGAGATCTCTTCCTCAAGGGAATGGAAGTCTGACGACTCGGTGACCATGCCTATCAGGCCAATTACATACTCTCCTGCGTCGACCACGCGGAATTCGAGGGGCTTCCCCCGTTCAATTTCGAGGAATCGTCTCATCATAGCGGGTCCCTCTGCCGTTGTTTTTGAAAGAGCCAAGACCACCATGGTGCCTGCAGGGATTGCCAGACCAGGAGGGAGACCTACGCGCACTGGAATCCCGGCCTCCAGCTGGATTGCGATCTCTCCTGGTTCCAGGTCCAAGACTTTGGAGTGGTAGCCGTCGGCATTCACCTGGGCATGCAGCGAAAACGCCGCGGCAGCGAAATTGAGTTGCCCTGCGTCACCATAGACCCTGCTCTTTAATCCTTCCTGGTCTATAGCCAGGGTTGCGTCCAGGCCTGTGCCCGATTCTCCGGTCACCCTGAGGCGATAAGCATTCAAGCGTCCGCGTAGATCGAGTGGATTGAGCTGAGGGGGGGCGAGAACCGTTCCCACTGCAAGCTGGAAGTCCTGCCCGTCCATCAGCACCTCGCCGAGTTCGGATTTGATCAGAACGGTGGCCGCTCCCGCTTCTTCACCCTGAAAAAGCCAGCGGAAATCGCCGTTGGCGCCCTCCAGGAACACCATGTCGCCATGGTCCCCATGGCGCACCGACACCCTGATGCTGTCCGAGTCAAGGTCGGGATCGAGCAGGATCTGGCCAGAAAGATCAGCAGTACGGCCGAGAACGATCTTCAGACCGGTTTGGCCGTGGTGTACGGAGACGTTCCTGCCGGCGTAGTCGTCAGCGCTGATATCCAGACGAAAAAGACCATCCTGGGCTACACCGTAGATCAGAAACTCTCCTACGGAATTGGAGTGAGCATACTGGCGGTCGAACCAAGACCGCGTTCCACTCTCCTGATTCTCTTGCTCAGATTCGACCCTGTTCAAGGTGACCATGGCACCAGAGATTCCATCACCCGATTCATTGACCACCCTGCCACTGGCAAAGACCGGCGCCGATACCAGGGCCACGTCGCCCAGGTCGAGGCCGTTGGGGTGGGCGGAACAGTCCCATTGGATGGTGGTATTCAATCGGCCGAGGTCTTCGCTTCCAGATTCAAGTTCCAGAACGACCAACGTGAGTCCCTCCAATTCTGCATCCATTGGGATTTCGAAACGGAAGGCGCCTTGGGCATCGCACAAAAAACTGCTGTCGATCTCGGAGCTCTTGACTTCTGCGTCTGGTTTCGACTCCGCCTGAACCCAGGCGTTGTCCAAGCCTTTGCCGTCAGGCCGGATCAGGCGGCCGCTCAGGATCGGCAATGCCACCCGCTGGGCCTCGACTTCGACCACCTCTCCTGGTTGCCTCGGGCCATGGAAATGAAATTCCTGATCTTCCTTCGATTCGCCGAATCGGATGAGACAGGAGAGTTCCAGGCCCAGGCCTACCCACGGGAAGCTAAGGAAACCGTCAGCCGCGTCCGCATCGGTCGAACTGACGTGCAGCTTGCCTTTGGCATAAAGGCTGCCCGCGGCTTCGCCAGAATATTCATCGCCGCCGACCTCGATCAGGCGAATACGGACCGACCCGGTTTCGGGCAGGACCAGACCGATCGGATCAGGGTTATCCAGAGAAACCGGAACCGCGGCCTTCTGTACCAGACCAGAATCCATTTCAGGCGCCAGAGGAATGCCCAATCGGACCACCAGCTCGGAGTCTTCCACCTCCATGATCCGGCTCATTGCATTGAAATCACGGAAGTTGGCCAGGCCAGAGGCATCGGTGGTCAGGGTGGCGAATTCGGAACCGAAAAGGTCATCGGCCGAAAGCAGGTCGACCGGAAATTCTGCTTGGGGAGTCCCATCCATGCGCAGCACCTGGACCAGAACCTCTTGTCTTTGAATCAATTCCATCCACAGCTCAGACTGTTCGGTGTCCAAGCCCCACCCCAGGCAGATCAGGTTTTCGAATCGGCCCACCAGGATTAGGTTGTGATCCGGTGGGGGCATGCGCACGATCCCATTTTCGTCGGCACGATAGCGTTGAGAGTGGTGGATTAGGACTTCGGGTTGACTCAAACCTTGTGTCCTCAGACTCCAATCCAGACCTACGATCTCCTGGAACTCCAGGTCCAGGAAAAAGAGGTCAGCACCAGGGAGCGGGCTACGCTCGGGGTAAGTCACCAGGTGCACCACCAGGGCATCTTCATCCTGGGAATGAGGCAACGGCTCTTGGATTGCCTCCGCCGCAGCTGGCTCCGATATGGCGACGCGATCCTCGACCTGGGTGGTCAGAGGGAGTGCAGCCTGCGCGGGCTCCGGCGAAGGGTTCGCAGCGAGGTCGCCGCCCTCCTCGGTGGCGGCAGCCTGGCCATTCTTATCAGGGCGGGGAGCCATGCCTCCGGTTGACGACGGCCATATTGCCCAGGCAAACAAGGGCAGGAGCACGACCAGCCATAGGATCCCTTTCCTTTTCATGATGTATGAGATCGAAACACGGGCATGGAGGAGAGAATCAAGTCGGTTCAGAAAACGCAATCAAAGGTTTCATTCCCTCGCTTCAGGAATGACGACCTGGACGGTGAGGTCCTGGCGTCGGTAGAGGCAGGTGCCGTCGACGTCTTCGCATACGTTGTAGAGCAGGTACGCGGGCAGGGTGTGGGTGCCGGGCTTGAGCGCGGCAGGCCACTGCAGTTCAAATTCCAGGGTGCGCGTTTCGCCGCTGGTGGCATGCGCCGGCGGAGCATGTTCGAGCAGCAGTTGGTCGCTATTCCAACCGCTCGGCAGGTCCAGCCACATGCGCAGCGGCTCCGCTTCATTGTTCCAGTGCGCCTGGCGCGCGGCAACCGGATCCAATTGCACGTGCACGCGCCCATTGGGCCGCCCCTGGGTGTCGTTGACGACCATGCTGCTGACGCGGATGAAGCCCTCGTCGCGCAGGATGCGCCCGTCCGGATCGGGCGATAACGCGTCGGGCGCCTGCTCGAGCGCGCGTGCCGGGCGCGAGATCTCGGCGCCGCGCGGCTCGACCGCCAGCTTGACCGCCTGCTCACCGCGAGCGGCGATGTCCTTGCGCGCCAGGTCCACCCAGTCGTAGAAAGGATAGGGCTTGTCCAGCCGCGGCCCGAACTGCTGGATGCGGCGGCGCCAGATGTACTGGTTGGGATCGCGGTCGAGCGCCGCCTTCCACGCCTGGACCGCGGCGGAAAAATCAGCCGCCGCACCCTGCTGTTCGAAGCGCCGCCGCAAGGCGACGCCGAGGCGGAAACGCGGAATACCCTGCTCCGGCGTGGCGTCGGCCAGCTTGCCGTATCCGGCGATGGCCTGATTCAGTTCTCCGGCGAGGTAAGCGGCGTCGGCACGCTCCAGCGCGGAACCGGTGGCGGCCTTGAAGCTCACCGTTTTGGCGGAGCCACGAACGCCAGTCGCAGGATTCTCGCCAACGAATTTTCGCACCGCGTCGGCGCGCGGGTTGACCGCGACGACCACGCCCTGTGCATCGATCAGAATGTGCAGCGGTACGACCTTGACCTGCAGCCGGTTGAGTCCGTCGACCAGCAGCGGCCAGTCCATCTGCTTCCATTGGTGGAAGAGAAGGGTGCGTTGCGGATGCTGCTCCTGCAGGATTCCGGCCATGTGCATGCTCCCGTCGGCGACCAGGTCATTGAGGTTTTCGTGCCAACCTGGCACGCGCCGGCGACAGCCCGCTCACCAACTGGCATAGATGTGCAGCAGCAGGGGCTTGCCGCGGAATGCGGCGACGCTGCTCATGGCCCCGCTCTGGGCACTCGAAAAGGCCAATACCGGAAAGGGCTGGCCGATTTCGATCTTCACCGGCGGCGGAGCCTGTTGCAGGGTGAGAGGCGCGGCCAGCAGAAGTGTGGTCAAGGCGAGCATGGGTCTGGGGCGGGTGTCACGGTCGAAGGAGACCGTCGCGCACCAAGCTAACACTGGAAGCTGCAAGAGGACAGCGCCGCGCGGTTTTCTTAGCCTGTGGACATGAAGGCGGTCTCCAAGCCCCGTGTCGTGGTGCTGAGCGGCGCCGGCATCAGCGCCGAGAGCGGACTGCGGACCTTTCGCGATGGCGACGGTCTGTGGGAAGACCACCGCGTCGAAGACGTGGCCACCCCGGGGGCGTGGGCGCGTGACCCCGGGCTGGTGCTGCGCTTCTACAACGAACGCCGGCGCCAGGTCCTCGCCGCCGCGCCCAACCCGGCGCATTTGGCCCTGGCGCGCCTTGAACAGGAATTCGACGTCGACGTCATCACCCAGAACATCGATGACCTGCACGAACGCGCCGGCTCGAGCCGCGTGCTGCATCTGCACGGCGAGATCCTCAAGGCGCGCGGTTGCGACGCTCCCGAGGACCTGATCGAGACCGACGGACGCGACCTCGAACTCGGCGACACCTGCCCACGCGGCAGTCAGTTGCGCCCCCACGTGGTGTGGTTCGGAGAGGCGGTGCCGGCCATGGAAAGCGCCTACCGGCTGGTGCCCAAGGCCGATCTGGTGCTGATCGTAGGCACTTCGTTGGCGGTTTATCCGGCGGCGTCGCTGGTGCATCTGGCGCCGGTCATCGCGCCGCTGCACCTGGTCGATCCCGCTGCTCCGTCGCTGGATCACCCGCGCCTATTGGTGCACGCCGAAGCCGCCGCCGTCGCCGTGCCGCGCCTGGTCGAGGGGTGGCTTGCTGAGGTGCATCAGTGAGTTCGACGCGTGATCTGGGCGCACTCGGCCTCCTGCGTAGCGCCGGGCCGCAAGACCTCGAGGCACTGGTGGAGCTTGCGCGCAGCACCTTTCGCGCCGCCTTCGCACCGATGTGCTCCGCCGCGGCGATGGAGAAACACCTTGCTGCCACCTTTTCCAGCGAACAACTGGCGAGTGAATTGTCTGACCCTGCGGTGCACACACTGCTGGCCGGCGCCGAGGGTGCCTGGACCGCGTACGCTACCTTGCGTGTGCATCAGGATTTCGATCCCAGTGTTCGGAGACCACGATCGGCAACTTCCGCTACCGCGGCGACGGACGACGACGTCTGGCAGCTGCAACGCATCTACCTGCGCGCATCGGCGCAAGGCAGCGGCGTGGCCGATGCGCTGCTCGCCGAAAGCCTGCGTCGCTGCGGCCGCCACCAAGCGCGCAGCTTGTGGCTGGCGGTGTGGGAGCACAACCACCGCGCGCTCTCCTTCTACCGCCGCTGGGGTTTCTGCCAGGTCGGCGACCAGCCCTACATGCTCGGCGACGAAGAGCAGCGCGATCTGGTGCTGGCCCGCGACATGAGCGGAGTGCAGCTGCGCCCCTTGGCGCCCGGTGACCACGCCGCGGTCCACGCCGGACTGATCGAGGTCTACCGGGCGTTCGACGCCGTCGGCGCAGGTTACGGCACGGGCGAGGCGGACATGCAAAACCTGCCCTCTTGGTATCGCAAGCCTGGTTGGAGCTACCTGGTCGCCGAGCAGGCCGGCGCACTGCTCGGTGGGGGGGGGCTGGCCCCGCTCGGCGCAGCGCAGCTGGCCACCTGTGAACTGCGCAAGCTATGGCTGCATGCGCACGCCCGAGGCCTCGGTGTGGGACGTTCTCTGGTCGAGGCCATCATGGAGCGAGCGCGGCAGCTCGGCTACCGGCGCATGTACCTGGAGACCGTGCCGCGCATGGAAGCCGCCAACCAGCTCTATCAACGCCTGGGTTTTGAGCGCCTGCAAGAACCTCTGGCCGGCGGCGGCCACTGCAAGTGCGATCACTATTATCTACGTACGCTGACATGATCGTGCAACGACTCCTGCATTCCCCGGGCGCCAGAGCCCTGCTCGGCGCTGGACTGCTCGCATTGGCGGCGCTCGCTGCCGCGTGCAGTAGCGAACCCCGCTTCGCACCGCCCGACACTGAGATCAGCGAACCTGAGCTGCGCTTGGAGTTGCTGCAGATGGCACGCAGGGCCCAGGACGCGCGCCAGGAGCTGATCGAAGACGGCTTGCGCAACGTCACCCTGGGTGCAACCTTCCGTCTGCAGGAACTCGACGGCGCCCACGCGCTGCGCCTGCAGCAGGTGGTCATCGCCAGCGGCTGGCCCGGGCGTGCGCGCGTCGGCCGCGATGGCGCCGAGGCGGCCTTCCTGATCGCAAGTTCGGTCGAGCATGATCCGCCCCTGCAGAAGAAGCTGGCGCAAGCCCTGGCCAAGGCCTGGGGCGCGCGCCAGGTCGAAGCCGATCACTACGCCTGGATGGTCGACCTGGTGCAGCTGGCCGAGCGCGGACTGCAGGTCTACGGCACGCAGACCGCGGTGATCGACGGCGTCTTTGGTCCGCTGCCGCTGGCCAATCCGACGCAGGTGAATCAGCGTCGCGCGGCGCTCGGTCTGGACACCTTGGCGGCCTATCTGCAACGCGTGCAGCTCGGTCACCGCCCCGGCCGCGGAATCCCGCACGGCCGCTGAGCCGCGCTGGGCCACTGAGCCGCGCTGGGCCGCTGAGCCGCGCTGGGCCGCTGAGCCGAGTTCAAAGTCAGGGCAGCGTTGGCCTGGGGGGGGCTCAGGAACCGCAGGCTGCGGCCGCGGTGGCGGCACCGGCGAGGTCGTGCAACTGCCCCTCGCAATCCTGCAGCGAGCGCACCAGCTGGAACTGGCTGCGGCAGCGGTCGAGGTTGTGCTGCGGCCGGTCGATATGGAAATAGGTGTCGCCGAGCAGGAAGTCGGTGAGGAAACGCACGCCGGTTTCGAGCGTGATCAAAATGCCGGAGAACACCAGCAGCTCGCGTTCACGGCGGTTGAGCAGCGTATGCGCGCGCGCCAGATAGCCGTGTACCAGGCCGTGGAACATGTCCGGGCGTACCTGGATGCGCTGCAAACAGGTTTCGTCCTCGGCGGTATCGACCACCATGGTGCGCACCATGTCGCCGAAATCGAACAGCGGGCTGCCCGGCATCACCGTGTCGAGGTCGATCACGCACAGGCCTTCGCCGCTGACCCGGTCGAGCAGGACGTTGCTCATCTTGGCGTCGTTGTGCACGGTCCGGGTGGGCAGTGCCCCGCAGTCGAGCAGTTCCTGCACGCGTCCGGCGGTGGCGTGCAAGCCGAGAGCGAAATCGATCTCGGCGCGCGCCGCCGCCACCCGCTGGCGCGGATCGGCGTCGACCGCAGCGGCCAGGTCCTGCAGGCGCCTGGGCGTGTGATGGAAATCGACGATGGTCTCGTGCAGCGGCGGACCGGGCAGGTCGGCGAGCAGGCTCTGGAACTCGCCGAAGGCGAGTCCGGCGGCATGCGCCTGCTGTGGGTTCTGCGCGCTCTCGACCATCGTCGCGCCTTCGATGAAATCGTAGAGGCGCCAGATGTTGCCTTCCGGGCCGCGACAGAAAGGAGCCCCGTCGACGGTCGGCACCAGGTTCAAAAAGCGCCGCCCGAGGTCGGGCACGCCATCGGCGCGCAGTCGCGCGACCACGTGCTGGCTGACGCGGTGGATGTTCTCCATGATCTCGGCTGGGCGCGGAAACACCGTGCCGTTGATGCGCTGCAGCAGATAGCGCTGTGCGGTCGACCCGCGACAACTCAACAGGTAGGAGTGGTTGATGTGGCCGCCGTGAAAGACCTCGAGCTGATCAAGGTCGGATTCCGGCACGAATCGGCCAGCCATGGCGCGCGCGTGGGAGGGGAGAGTCACCGGGGGGCAGAGGTCAGAAGCGTTCATGATAAGGTTCCGCACTGTCCACCAGAGGCGCGGATGGATTGAGTTCTGCGGCAATCAGGCGCAGGCGCTCGAGGCGTTCGCTGGTCAGCGGATGGGTCTGGAACATGGCGCCAAGAGGAGAACTCTCGCCGAACTGCGCGTGGATCGCCTCGAAGAACTCCAGTGCGCCCTGGGTGGTGCCAAAAACCTGGTGCACGCGTTCCATGCCGAAGCGGTCAGCGTCGTGTTCCTGTTCGCGGCTGTAACGCTGCGACGCCAGCCACACTCCGTTCTGCACCAGCGACATGTCGCCCGGCCCGGCCACCGCTGCAATCGCCAGGCGGTACAGCAGGGTGCGGCCGAGGCGCTTCAGCGCGTGGCGGTGCTGGTGGTGGCCGAGTTCGTGGGCGAGTACGAAGGCCAGCCCGATCTCGTGGTCGAGCTCGGCCAGCAGGTCCGGAGTGACCGCGACCAGACCTCCGGGCAGGGCAAAGGCATTGGGACCCTCCATGTCGAAGAGCACCAGGTGGTAGGGCAGCGGGCGCAGGTCGGGCGCAGCGAGCATGCGTTGGAAGATGCTCTGGGCGCGATCAAAGGCGGGGTCGTCGCGGGGCTCGTTGCCGAGGTCGATCCAGCGGAAAAGCCGCACCTCGGTCTCGGCGCTGATGCTGTCGGCGACGCGATCGGCGGTCCAGCCGAGGAGCAGATAGATCGCGCTGACCAGGACGCCGAGGGTTATCAGGGTGCGCAGACGGATGCGCCAATTGGGCCGGCCGCGCGAAAGGTCGCCGGTGAAAAACAGCTTGCGTGGGACGAACCTCAATGCGCGTAACGCACTCCGGTGGCGTAGGCCAGCACCTCGACGGTGCCGAGGCGGCCCGACCCGGACAAGGTCGAGGTTTCGAAGCGGAAGTTGAGAAAGATGTCGGCTTCGGGAAAGGACTCGCGCAGGCGCAGCGCGGCCTCGCGGCGGGCGCGGTCGAGCAACGGCGAGTAGGCCTCGATCTCGCCGCCGAAGATGCCGCGCAGCCAGGCCAGGAAGCGCTTGAAGTAGTCCACCGAGACCACTACCGATCCTTTCACCAGGCGTGCTTCGGCGACCGGACGGGTGGCGTCCCACAGGCGCCGCTCATTGGTCACCGGGATTTCCAGCAGGTAGTCCTCGCGCTGGTGGATCGAGCGGTAGTGACGGCGTTCGGCGATGCGACCAAGCATCCAGCCCAGCACCAGCAGCACCAGGGGCACCCCCAACTGCAGGAACAGGGTGAGTTCCTGGGGATCCAGATCGGGCGGAGCGCTCATTCGACCAATACGGCGGTGCCGTAGCAGAGGATCTCGGAGGCCCCGGCGGCGACCGAGGAGGTGGCAAAACGCACGTTGACCACGGCGTTGGCGCCCATTTCCTTGGCTTGTTGGCACATGCGCTGGAAGGCCTGATCGCGCGATTCGCGCAGCAGCTCGGTGTAGCCGCGCAGTTCTCCGCCGACGATGTTTTTCAGCCCGGCAGCGAAATCGCGGCCGATATGCTTGGCGCGGATGGTGCTGCCCTGGACAATGCCATAATGCTCGATGATCGTCCTGCCTGGGACGGTCTCGATGTTGGTCGTGATCATTCCCGCATTCTAAGCCCAATGTCCGTTCAGATCTCACTCGCCTATCAAGGAGAATTGCGCTGTACCGCGGTTCACCAGCCCTCCGGCACCCAGCTGACCACCGACGCGCCGCTGGACAACTGCGGGCGCGGCGAATTCTTCTCACCCACCGACCTGGTGGCGACCGCGCTCGGCAGCTGCGTGCTGACGATCCTCGGCATCCAGGCCGACAAGCACGGTCTCGACCTGAGCGGCACCCGGGTGACGGTCGAAAAACACATGGAGGCCGCCCCCTTGCGCCGCATCGCCCGGCTGCCGGTGGTGGTCGAGGTGCCGATCCCGCTCGAAGCGCGGTACCGCACCCTGCTCGAGCGCGCCGCGGCGACCTGTCCGGTGCATCAGAGCCTGCGCGAGGACTTGGAGCGACCGATCACCTTCGTCTGGAGGGAAGAACCATGATTCTGGCCATCTTGCTGATGCTGTCCGGGGTCGGGGCACCCGTTGCGGAAGCCGCGCCGCAAGAGCCGGAAGCCGCGCCGCAAGAGCCAGAGGCCGCGCCGCAAGAGCCAGAGGCCGCGGCACAGGAGCCCGCGGAAGACCCCCCGGTGCCGCGCTTCCTCGACGTGACCGTGGCTGCCGGAGTCGGCGAACTCAACGGCGACCGCGTCGCCTGCGGTGACTACGACGGCGACGGCGACCCCGACCTGCTGATCAACGGCGGCCGCCTGCTGCGCAACGATTCTAACCGCCTGTCGATCCGCCTGGTCGACGTCACCGCCGAGGTCGGGCTGCCCGGCAACACCGGCGGCGCGGCGTGGTGCGACCTCAATCGCGACGGACTGCTCGATCTATTCGCCAACAACGGCCAGGCGTGGCTGCAGGACCGCGAGCACCGCTTTTATCATTCGGCCGATTTGTCGGTGAGCCTGCCCGACGGCGCCGCCGCCGCCATCGGCCTGGCCGACTTCGACGGCGACGGCTGGATCGATCTGTATACCGGCGGTGGCGAATCCGCCGAGGGCCTCGGCCGCCAAACGCTATGGCGCAATCACAAGGGGCGCTCAATGAAGAACCGCAGCGCCGACCTCGGCGAGGAGGTGCGCCGCTACGGGCGCGCGGTGATCTGCTGCGACTACGACGCCGATGGCGACCCCGATGTGTATTCCGGCAACTACCGTCTGCAGCCGAACGGCTTCCTGCGCAACCAGGAGGGGGAATTGCACTGGGTTGACAACGGCAGCGCCGGCTTGCACGACGAGACCATGTTTACCCACGAGATCGCTGGAATCGAGCAGCAGTACGGCTATCACTACGGCCACACCATCGCCGCCGCCTGGGCCGACCTCGACAACGACGGCTGGTTCGACCTGTGGGTGTCGAATCTGGTGCACAAGTTCGTCGGCGAGGTCAGCGAAGACTTCGCCAAGAAGATCGGCACCAAGTATGACCTGCGCGGCTACTACTGCGACGACTCCAACCTGTTCCTGAACAACGGACCGCCGCATTTTGATTTCCGTGACGCGCGCTCTGAGCTCGGCATCCCGTTGCGCCCGATCGGCGACAGCGATGTGTACGCCGGCGACGAATTGTGGTCGAGCGCGGTGCTCGCCGACTTCAACAACGACGGCCGCCTCGATGC
>JAJFFB010000122.1 GCA_021776925.1 Planctomycetota bacterium
GCGTCACTGCGCCGCAGCAGTCCGCCTGATGGCCGGCAAGACCAATGTGGCCTTTTTCTTCGTCGGCAAGCAAGCAGACGCCTACCGGTTCACCTTCCAGGGCAACGCCGCCGACTGGACCCCTCAGCTCATCCGCGACCCAGGTCCATTTCTACGCGCGTATTCAGCGCGGACCGCCTTTCAGAATTCAGAAATCCAGGTCGGAGCCTGGACGGAAATGTCCGGCCGAACCATGGTCTCGCTGCTCGTAAGTCCGCCGGAATGGACCACCGAGGGTTTGCTCGCCGTGCAGGTCGAGCAGTGCTCCTCAGGCAATTCCGCCCTGGTCGAGTTCGGTTTCGGCGTCGACACCATCCCACCACGCTGCTTCCGCGATTGACCCGTCAGCCACCCTCAGTCTCGCCGCTGTTCCTGATCCCTTGAGGGCAGGAGGGCTAGACCTGCAGTTCTTCGATCGGGGCGGTGGTCGGGGCGAGGAAGAAGCGGCCGATGCGGGCGTCAAACAGGCTGTTGTCTTCGTCGCGGAAACGAAAGCTCCCTTCCATGGTTCCCCACTCGGTGGGCATCGCCGCCGAACTCATGTAGGTGAAGGTCGAGCCGGGGACCAGTTCGGGTTGGCGTCCGACCACACCGGCGCCGCGCACGTGGCGCACGTTGTTGTCGGCGTCGCGGATTTCCCAGTGGCGCGACAAGAGCTTGACCAGATGGTCACTCTCGTTGGTGATCATGACGCGGTAGGCGTAAAGAAAAACGCCGTCAGCGCATTCTGTGCAGTCGGACAGAACCTGGGCGGCAACGTGAACGCGGATGCCGCGGCTGACGGTATCGGAATGACCGGATTGAGAGACCATGAAGAGTGCAAGTGGAGGCGTGACAGACCGGGGGCAGCTTGCCCGAGCCTACTAAATCCCTCTGAATCGCGCGAGAGCGCCTTTTTCTGTCCCTCCAGAATTGTAAAAATGGCAGCTGTTGCCTCGTAACCCCTTTGATTTCAAGCGATTTGTGATCGCGCCAAAGGAATTCGGAAATTTTTGGACCACCCACTTGAAAGACCGACAGGAAAAACCGCAAAACAAAGGTGAGTGAGAACAGAAGTCCCCGTAAGTTCCGGAGATAACCGGCAACGCCTCGCACCCTGTGCCGCAGCTCAGTGATTCCGCCGCAAACCCGACCCACCACCGATCCGCCTCTTCCTGGCCTGGAGTGGGTGCCCGATTATCAGGCCAGCAACCGTAGCTACACGGTGCGCTTCGCCCGCGGACGCGCCGATCTTGCCGCCGCCTGCCGGCTGCGTTTCCAGGTCTACAATCTCGAACTCGGCGAAGGGCTGCAACGCTCCTACGACACCGGCCTCGACCAGGACCGCTTCGACCTGCAGTGCCAGCACATCCTGGTCGAACACCTGAGCGGCGAGGTGATCGGCACCTACCGCATGCAGATCGCCGAGACCGCGCGCGACGGGGTGGGCTTCTACTCGGGCGGAGAATTCGATCTCGACTGCCTGCCCGAGGGCTTCCTCGAACAGACCATCGAAGTCGGGCGTGCCTGCATCGCCGCCGACCACCGCAACCGCAGCGTGCTGCTAATGCTGTGGCAGGCGCTCGCCGCCTACCGCGAAATGCACGGTCGCCGCTACTTCATCGGCTGCAACTCGCTGACCTCCCAGGACCCGGGCCTCGGCCTGCGCACCTACGCCTGGCTGCAGCACAAAGGCTACGTAGAGGAACAGTTCTCGGTGCCGCCGCACGAAGAACTGCGCTGCCTGCCTTCGGCGCCCAGCGCTGCCGGCCACGACCGACGCATCCGCATTCCGCCGCTGTTCGCCGCTTACCTGCGCTATGGCAGCAAGGTTTGCAGCCCTCCGGCCATCGATCGCGAGTTCGGCACCCTCGATTATCTGACCGTGCTCGACATCGCCGCGATGGACCACGAGGTCTACCGCCGCTTCCTGCGCTGATAGCATCCAAGCGATGGCGGCTGTACGTGGCTGGCTGCGCCTGATCCTGTTCTGGCCGTTGACGTGGTTCAACCAGGCTATGTGGGGGGCGGCACGCCTGCTCACCTTGGGGCGGCCGCTGGCCCGCCGCCGCGCCCACGCGCGCTGCACGCGCTGGTGGGCGCGTTCCACGCTGAAGCTGCTGGGGGTGCGGGTGCGCGTCGAAGGCACCCCGCCGCAACCGCCCTTCCTGCTCGCCAGCAATCACCTCAGTTACCTCGACGTGGTGGTCTTCTGGGCCACCTTCCACACCTGCTTCCTGGCCAAATCCGAAGTCGCCGCGTGGCCCTTGTTCGGGCGCATCACGCGCAGCACCGGCAACCTGTTCGTCAATCGCGCGGTGCGCACCGACATGCGCCGCGTCGTCGGGGAATCGGTCGAGCTACTGCAGGCGGGTTATGGCCTCAGCGTGTTCGCCGAAGGCACCAGTTCGCCCGGGGCCGAGGTGCTGCCCTTCATGCCCTCGCTGTTCCAGACCGCGGTGCAGTGCGGACTGCCGGTGCACACCGCCGCGATCCGCTACCAGGTCGGACCACACGACGACCCGGCGCACCACTCGGTGTGCTGGTGGGGCGACATGGAGTTCATGCCCCATTTCCGCCTGATGGTGCGGCAATCGCGTATCGAAGCCTGCGTGCGTTTCGGCGCCGCACCGGTCCACGGCGACAACCGCCGCAGCCTGGCGCGAGCAAGCTGGGAACAGGTCGACCGCGATTTCGAGCCGGTGGTCAGCCACGAACAATTGGAGCGCGAAGGAGGCGCCCCGGCGAACTGATCCGGTGAAGAAGCGCCTGCTGTACGGCTATCTGATCCTGGTGCTCGCCTCGCACCTGGTGTGGTGGCTGCGCGACACCTCCCCGCCCCCGCGAGAGGGTGGTGTGGTGGTCCAACTGGTTCGCGTCGCCGACGGCCGCCGGGTCGCTGGGACGGTCTCGATGACCTATCGCGACTACCCTGCCGATCGGCCGGACGCACCGGTGCTGGTGCTGATCCACGGCAGCCCCGGCGGACTGCAGGACTTCGGCGAGCTGGCCGCAGGTCTGGTCGGACACTGCCGCGTGATCGTGCCGGACCTGCCCGGCTTCGGCGCCTCTCGCCAACCTTTGCCGGACTACTCCTTCGAAGCGCACTCGCACTATCTGGAGCAATTGCTCGACCTGCTGGAACTGGACCGCGTCCACCTGGTGCCCTTCAGCATGGGGGGGGGTGTGGCGCTGCACCTGGCTACGCGGCAACCCGAACGCATCGCATCCATTGCGCTGGTCGCCACCCTCGGCGTGCAGGAGCTTGAGCTCTTCGGCCAGTACGAGCTCAACCACGCGGTCCACGGCTTTCAGCTCGTCGCCATCCGCGCGATGCAATGGTTGCTCCCCCACTTCGGCGCCCTTGAGGGCTTCGGCCTCAACGTCCCCTACGCGCGCAATTTCTACGACAGCGATCAACGCCCGCTGCGCGCCCAGTTGAAGGCATGGGAGGGGCCGATGCTGGTGGTGCACGGCGAGCACGATTTCC
Organism: Planctomycetota bacterium; assembly: GCA_021776925.1. Classification (GTDB taxonomy): domain Bacteria; phylum Planctomycetota; class UBA1135; order UBA1135; family UBA1135; genus JAJFFB01. The sequence continues at coordinate 3,509 of JAJFFB010000122.1, forward strand.
TGGTCCCGGTCGAGGCCGCGCGCGAACACGCGCGCCTGGTGCCGCAGAGCAAGCTGGTCGAATACGACGGCAGCCATTTCCTGATCTGGACGCGGCCGCTGTGGCTGGCCGAGCAACTGCGCGCCTTCATCAGCGAGGTGGAGGCCGGTTCGGCGACCACGCGCGCCGGCGCCGAATCCGCGCGTATCGCCGCCGCGCAACGCGAGTGGCAGCCGGCCGACGCGCCGCCGATGCGCGGCGGTGGTTTGATCGTCGCCATGTTGCTGCTGGCGATGGCGACCCTGGTCAGCGAAGACCTGACCTGCATCGCCACCGGCCTGCTGGTGGCCCAGGGGCGCCTGCCCTTCGTCGCCGGCAGCCTGGCGTGCATCCTCGGAATTTTCATCGGCGACCTGATGCTGTTCCTCTTCGGGCGAGCCTTCGGCCGCCGCGCGCTGCGTTACGCACCCTTGCGCTGGTGGATCAGCCCGGCCGCGGTCGACCGCGCCTCGGCCTGGTTCCAGCAGCGCGGCGCCCGCGTCATCTTCATCTCGCGCTTCATGCCGGGCCTGCGCCTGGCCACCTACGTGTCCGCCGGGGTCCTGCGCATCCGTCTGCGTTCCTTCGTGCTCTGGTTCCTGCTCGCCGCCGGCGTGTGGACGCCGTTGCTGGTCGGCGTTTCGGCGCTGCTCGGCCGCCAGGTCCTCGACTCGGTGCGCGCCTTCGAAGACTTCGCGCTGCCGGCGCTGGTGGCCCTGATCGCCGCGATGTGGATGGTGCAGAAACTGCTGGTGCCGCTGGCCAGCCACCGCGGCCGGCGCCTGCTGCTCGGCGCCTGGAAGCGACGCACGCGCTGGGAGTACTGGCCGGCGCTGGTTTTCTATCTGCCGCTGTTGCCGTACTTCGTGTGGCTCGCCCTGCGCCATCGAGGTCTGCGCACCGCGACCGCGGTCAACCCGGGCATCTCCAGCGGCGGTCTGGTCGGAGAATCCAAGAGTTCGATCCTGGCGGCCATGCCCGCGGACAGTCCGTGGCTGCCGGCGATGACGCTGCTTCCGGCCACCGCCAGTGCTGCGCAAAGAACGCAGCAGGCAGAACGCTTCCTCAATTCCCTCGAACAACCGTGGCCACTGGTGGTCAAACCCGACGTCGGCGAGCGCGGCCGCGGAGTCGAGATCGTGCGCGACGCGGCGCAGCTCGAAGCACGCTTGCGCCGCGATCCCACCGAGTTGATGGTGCAGCAATACGTCGACGGACTGGAGTACGGAGCCTTCTACCGGCGTGATCCTGCGGCGGACCGCGGCCAGGTTTTCTCGCTGACCGAGAAGCGTATGCCACACCTGGTCGGTGATGGACAGCGCACCCTGGAACGCCTGATCCTGGATGACCCGCGCGCGGTGTGCCAGGCCCAGCGCCATTTCGACCATCACCGCCACCGCCTGTTGCAGGTGCCCGCGGCCGGCGAGGTGCTCGCGCTGGTCGAGATCGGCACCCACGCCCGCGGCTGCCTATTCCTCGACGCCAACGCCCAGATCACTCCGGGTTTGGAGGATGCGGTGGAAGAAATCGCGCGCAGCCTGCCAGGATTCCACTTCGGACGCATCGACCTGCGCGTACCCAGTGTGCAGCACCTGCACCAGGGCCTCGCCTTCCAGGTGCTCGAAATCAACGGCCTGACCTCCGAAGCCGCCCACATCTATGACCCGCAGCACGGAGTTTTCTACGCCTGGAGGGTCATTGCACGGCAGTGGCGGACCGCCTTTCAGATCGGCGCCGCCAACCGCCGCGCCGGGGCCCGGATTCCGGCCTGGAGCGAGTTATGGCGTGCCTGGCGACGCAGCCGACGGCGCACGCCGACCCCAGTTCCTTCCATCAGTGACGAAACCACCCCCACCTCGGCGGGGTAGTGTCCACAAAGAACCATGCGCAGCCTGACCCTTCTTCTCTTCCTGCTCGTCGGCGCCAGCGGTGCCGCTCCCCAGATCGCCTGGCGGTCCGATTTCGACGCCGCCCTGGCCAGCGCCAAGGAATCGGGCCAGGTCCTGTTCCTGGCGCTCAACATGGACGGCGAGAAGGCCAACGACCGCGCCGCCGAAGACGTGTACCACGACAAAGCGGTGGTCGCGCTGACCGAGTCCACCGTCAACCTGATCGGCTCGCGATTCGAACACGGCAGTTCCACCTGCAAACGCTTCGGCGTGGTCGAATGCGGCCAGCACCAGCAGATCGAGAAGAAGATCCGCCTGCAGGTGCTGCAGGCCCCGCCCGAGGCCGACATCGTCGCGCCGCAGCACATCTGGCTGTCGCCGGCCGGAGAGGTGCTGCTGTCGGTGCCCTATGAACTGCCGGTCCCGCAACTGTTGTGGTGTTTCGTCACCGCGCTCAACAAGGCCGACCCCGAGTTGAAAATGACCATGCCCAGGAGCGCCAAGGTGCCGCGCCGTCTGATCATGGACGGCACCCTGGAACCCGGCGAGGGCGCCAGCGCGATTCCGCCGATGAGCCGCATGGAGATCATCGCCACCATCCGCGCGATTCGCGCCGGTATGCGCGGCGAAAGCAAGACCAAGGCGCTGCTGCGTATGGTCTCCACCGACGACGAATTGGCGATCGAGTTCATCGGCCTCGAATTCGGCGACGCGCGCCTGGGCCGGCGGCCCGAGCAGCTGGTCCGCTACCTGCGCGCCATCGGCGTGGTTTCCCCGCCCGGCTACTGGGTCGCCATCGAGGACTTCCTCAATCACCCCGACGAGGAAGTGCGCAACGAAGCCGCGGTGGCGCTCGAGCAGCTGGCGGCGCCCAAGTCGGTGAAGAAGCTGCGCGCGGCCCTCGGGCGCGAAAAAGACACCCAGGTGCGCAAGAACATGCTGCGCGCCATCGGGGTGGCCGGCGCCGAAGACAAGAGCGCACGCACCCTTCTGCTGAGAGCCTGGAGAGACCGCGGCAAAGACGCGCTGCAGGCGCGCAACGCCCTGCTGGTTCTCGGCCTGCACGCGACCGACAAAAAGGCCATGGCTGCGATCGAGGAAGCCCTGGTCGACAGCGATGCGCGCATGCGTCAGGCCGCCGCGCTCGGACTGGCCTTCGCTCGTAGCGTGGATCAAGCGCCGCGGCTACGCCAGGCTCTCGAAGTGGAAAAAGACAGCGAGAGCCTGGGCGTGCTCGAGCGTTGCATCCAGGTGCTCGAAGGCGGCAAGCTGGCGCTGATCGCCGCCGACTACGCGCGCAGCGGCAAAGACACCATCCCGCGCACGCGCTTCTTCGGTACCGCGGCCGAGGAAGCCGTCAAACAGCAGGATTAGGCGCGAAGGCGCCGAGTTCGGCCAGCGCCCTGGCGAGGAGCTGGTAGTCCTCGACCGAGTTGTAGTGCTGCACCGAAAAGCGCAGCGCCCGCGACGGCAGGCGCCCCCACGGGAAGATCGGCAGTTCGATGCCGTACTGCTCGCGCAGCGCGATCTGCAAGGGGTCGAACTGGTCCAGCGGCACGCTGGCGCGATCGCGGTAGCCGGGCAGCGGCAGCGAGACCATCGCTGCGATCATCTCGTCGGGGGCGGGACTGGGCTGGTCGCAGGCCTCCAGCACCAGGCGGCGGGCGGCCAGGGCCAGCTCGCGATTGCGCCGCCGCAGACCGGGCCAGCCTCCCTCGATTTCCTGCTCGACCCAGCGCAGGCCGGCGGCGACCGAGAGGAAGGGGGTCGGATCGCCGGTGCCGGTCCAGGCGAACTCGAGCTGGAAACGGCTGCGGTCGCGGCGCGGGGAATTGGCGCCGTGGCTGATCACTGCGGGGCGCACTTCGCTCTGCAACTCGGGCCGCACCCATAGGAATCCGGCGCCTTTGGGTGAATTGAGCCATTTGTGGCAGTTGCCGGTGTAGTAGTCGGCGCCCAGGCGGCCCAGATCGACCTCGAGCTGCCCGGGGCCGTGGGCGCCGTCGACCAGCACGCGTACGCCGCGCTCCTGCATCGCCGTCAGGATCTCCTCCAGGGGCAGCACCAGCGCGGTCGGACTGGTGACGTGATCGATCAGCAGCATGCGGGTGCGCTCGGTGACCGCCGCGGTCAGGGCGTCGACCACCTGCTGCGCCGATTGGATCGGAAAGGGCAGCGTGACCACCTGCACCTGGGCGCCGGCGCGCGCGGCGACGAAGTCGACCACGTTGCGGCAGGCGTTGTACTCCTGGTCGGTGACCAGGATCGCGTCGGCAGCGCTGAAGGGGTAGGAGCGCAGCACCGCGTTGACCCCGCTGGTGGCGTTGGCCACCGGCACCAGGTCTTCGCCGTCGGCGCCGAGGAAATCGGCCAGCTCGTGCTGGACTTCCTGCAAACGCTGCTCCAGGCCGCGCGTCATGAAGGCAACCGGCTGGCGTTCCAACTCGGCGCGCAGGCGGGCCTGGGTTTCCAGCACCGGGCGCGGACACGAGCCGAAGGAGCCGTGGTTGAGGAAAGTCACCATCGGGTCCAGGACCCAGGCGCTGTCACCAGATTTCATGCGCAGACTGTAGAGAATCGCCCAGCTCATTCGATAAGTTCTGAAGATGGTCCTCCGCTCTTCCCTGTTCCGCGGCTTCGGCGTTTTTGTGGCCGGAGGCGCGCTCGCCGTGTGGGGTTATCACGGCATGGTCAATGACCCCGCACTGGTACGCCGCGTGGCCGAACTTGAGCAAGAGCGTGGTCAGTTGCTGCGCAAGATCGCCTTTCTCAAGGAGCGCCAGCGCGTGGCCCGCATCGAGGTGCTCGAGCAGTTCGAAGACCAGAGCGCCCAATCCGGCCAACGCACCCGCATCCGCTTCCTGGAACTCGATCGCGAGGGTAATCCCTTCGGCCCTGGACAGGAGTTTGCAATTGATGGCGACCTACTCTACGTCGATGCCCAGGTGATCAAGTTCGACCCCGATTTCGCCTTCGACCAGGGCTTGGAGAGCGGCTCCACGCTGCTCCTCTTCCGCCGACTGTTCGGCGAATTCCAGGCGCCGGTCGATGGCTTCGTTCTCGACCACGTGGGGATCCACCCGCCGGCCTGGTCGGCCGAAGAGGGTGGCAATGAATTCACCGCCGAGCTGTGGCAGGGCTTCTGGGACTACGCCAACCGGCCCGAGGTGCTGCGCCGCTCCGGTGTCCACGCGATGCACGGCGAAGCGCCCTCCATCAAGGTCGAGAACGGGCGCAGCTATCTGCTCGAACTGCGCAGCAGCGACGGCCTCAGCATCCGCGCCGAAGCCACCCCGGCCCCGAGCGGGCAATAGCAGGCGCGGGCCACGGCCACTCGGCTGAGAAGCCGGGCTTATTTCGTAGGACCGTTATCGGGCAGGGGCTCGAACACGCTGGTCGGGCGCAGGCTGAAGTCGATCTGGCCGGCGTGGGCCAGGCTGCGCCAGGTGCGGCCTTCCTGGGGTTGGGCAACGACGCGCAGATGGCGCGCACCCAAGCAGCTGAGGGGGCCGGAGCGGGCTTCTTCGCGGTCGTCTGCCAGGCACACCGCCTCGCCGATGCGCCCGACCTCGCGCAGGTGAAAGACCAGGCGGTAGCAGCTGCCTTCGGCCAGCATTTCGAAATCCAGACAGCGGGCGGCGTAGCCCTCCTGTTCCAGCAGCAGGCTGCAGGAATCCAGGGCCGCCTCCTTCAGTATCGGTCGCAGGTTCAGCTTGGCATTCACCATCGCGCTACCCTTCCCAACGAGACCGACCTGAATCCTATTCAGGAAATATGTCCGAATCTTCCGATCCGACAGGCCTGGATTTCGCTGAGCAGGGTGGCCACGTCGGCCGGGGTGGTGCGGAAACTGGTCACGCAGGCGCGCAGGGCGGGTTGGCCATCGGCCAGCGTGACCGCGGAAATCCACGCCTGGCCTCGCTTTCGCACCGCTGCGGCCAGATTCTCGTGTGCTTCCAGGGAGGCCCGTACGTCTTGGTGGCTGAAGCACACCATCGGCAGCGGCGATTGACTGAGGATCTGCCAGCCGCCATCGATCAGACCCTGGATCAGGACGTCGGCCACCGCGCACTGCCCCTCCAACAAGGTGTCGTAACCGCGCGCGCCGTGCTCGACCAGCGACAGGAAGACCTTGAGACCGATGAAGCGGCGCGACCACTGCAGGGTGTTGAGATAGGGCTCGGAGCCGTCCGCGGTCGGCGCCGGCATGTAGCTGTTGGCGGCGGCGAAGGCCGCTTCCACTGGCTTCGGGTGGCGGCAGAAGAACATGCCTGCGCCCATCGGCACCGACATTCCTTTGTGCGCGTCGAAGGTGATCGAGTCGGCGAAGGCGATGCCGTCAAGATGTGGGCGCAGCCGCTCGGTAAGCACGCCGAATCCGCCGTAGGCGGCGTCGACATGAACCCACATGCCCTGCACGCGGCCAAAAGCGACCAGGCGCTTGAGCGGGTCGATGGTGCCGGCGGCGGTGCTGCCCGCGGTGGCCACCACCATGAAGGGCGTGCAGCCGGCGCGCGCGTCTTCGATCACCATCTTGCGCAGGGCGGTGACGTCCATCTGCAGGTCGCCGTCGACCGGAACGATGCGCACCGCAGCGCGGCCGATGCCGACGGCGTGGGCGATCTTGAAAAAGGAATCGTGGGCACCGGCAGAGACATAGAGGCGCGGCGCTCCTTCGCAACCAGCCGCGCCTTGTTCGGCCCATTGCGGGAAGCACTGGGTCAGCGCACAGATCACCGCGGTGTGATTGGCTTCGCTGCCCCCGCCGGTGAAATGGGCCAGGCAGCTCTCCGCGTCCAGTCCCAGCTTGCCCATCAGGAAATCCAGGGTGAAGCGCTCGATCTCGACCGCCGCCGGCGCGTGGCACCACACCGCGAGCTGCGGATTCCAGGCCGCCGCCAGGGCCTCGCCGATCACTCCGCCATCGGTGACACTGGGATTGAAGTTGCCGAAATAACGCGGGTGGGTGACGTGGGTGGTCCAGCGCTCAAGCATGCTCGAGACCGCCGGCAGCGCCTCGAGCAGCGGAGTGGACTGTTCCAGGTCGAAGTGTTCGGCGAGGAAGCTGCGCACCTGCTGCGGCTGGACCGAGGAGGTCACCGGCAGATCGCCCATGCGCGCCGCAATGCTGGGCAGCTGCTGCGCCAGCCACTCGAAAGGAGTCACCATCGGCACCATTTTGAAGGCGCGGAGCCGCGGAGGGGCGGAGGCGCAAAGAAAACCTGCGCCAGGAGCCGCAGGAATTGACTTCACCAGGCGGTCGGCTATTGAACCGTCACCAGCACCGAGTCCATCTGCATCTCTCCAGTGAAGGGCAGCGTGACCGCGGCGAACTGGATCTCATAGTTGCCGGGCGGGATCGCCGTCGAACTCAGAATGGACATCGGCGTGATGTTGGCCAGAGGCCCCGAATAGAACGGCAACGGGGACCAGGAGCGCTTCCAACCCGGACTGCGGTACCAGAAGGGCTGAAAATTGGGTAGGAAAGCCTTCACGTAAAGAAGTCCCTGCTGGCCGGTCGCCAGGTGGGTGTTCAGCGCGATGGTCACGTCGGCCAGGGCACCGGCGGCGACGATGACCGGTCCGTCGGTGCCATTGACCTGCACGTCGGGGGAGGGAAGCACGGGGGTGCCGACATAGCGCACCGCATCGGTGGCGACGTGGGTGAAACCGGACATCCCGATCTGCACTCCCAGGTCGCCGGTGTAGGCGTTGGAAAAGGAACCGAGCAGCACCCAGCCCGATCCGACGTCGTAATAGCCGTGCACGCTGCTCCCCGAGCGGACCAGCTTGAGGCGTCCTTGGTCCACCGAGGTTCGGAACTCGAAGGGTGTGCCGGTGCTGCCCGCGCCGATGGCGTGCAAAGAGATTCGCGACCAGGAGAATCCCTCTTCGCGCATGAGGTAATAAAAGGAACTCTGCATGGGCTCCTGGATCTGCACAGTGAAGTGCCCCTGCCCGGCGCTCACCAGTCCCTGGAAATCCATCTCGACTTCGAGGTCGCCACGGAAGGTCTGTTGCGCGGCCAAGCTGGTGCCGTTGCCGATCCCCGAAGCGAAATGCAGCAGGCTTGCTTCCTGCCAGATATCAAAGTTGGGATTATCCCACCACAAACGGTCGTCGACGTCGGCGGAGTCGAAGTGGTCGTAGACCAACTGCCCGCTGGCAAGTGAAGAAAAAATGGTGATGCTGATCAGGCCCGCCAGGACCAGACGCAGCGCCCGCGCAATGGATCGAGTACAGAACATGGATTCAATGGGAAGTCAATATTTTAACCGAAATCCCTAATTATTGGTGGGTTGCAAAAGCGCCAAACCCAGTCCTCGTGCACACATGTCGTTCTCCAGGCCGCGTTGTAATGCCAGCCACTCAATTTGATCCTGGGCGGGTGTGCCGACGCCGAAGTAACGCGCCTGCGGGTGGCTGAAGTAGAAACCGCTCACCGATGCGCCGGGAAGCATCGCCCAGTTCTCGCTCAGGTCGATACCGGTGTGTTGCTCGACTTGCAGCAGGTCAAATAGATCACGCTTGAGGCGGTGGTCCGGACACGCCGGGTAACCGGGTGCCGGACGGATGCCGCGGTACTGTTCGCGCAACAAGGCGTCGTTCGACAAGGAGTCCTCGCTCTCATAACCCCAGTAGTGCTGGCGCACGCGCTCATGCAGGCGCTCGGCGAAGGCTTCGGCAAGACGGTCCGCCAGAGCTTCAGCCAGAATGGCCTGGTAGTCGTCGTGATCGGCGCGAAAGCCGGCGACGAATTCGGCCAAGCCGAAGCCGGTCGACAGGGCAAAAAAGCCCAGATGGTCGGCGATGCCGCTGTCGGCAGGGGCGACGAAATCGGCCAGACTGACGCACGGACGGTCGCCGCCAGCGTCGCGCTGTTGGCGCAGCATCGGCAGGCGCGCGGCCACCTGGTCCCGGTCCGGACCGTGGTAGACCTCGACGCATTGGTCACGGCTGTTGGCGGGTAGCAAGGCGATGACCGCGCGGGCGCGCAGAATCTGCTCGCCGACCATCTGCTCCAGCATCTGCTCGGCCTCCTGGTGCAGCTTGCGCGCCGCCTCTCCCACCCGCGCGTCGTCGAGGATCGCGGGAAAGCGCCCTTTCAACTCCCAGGTGGAAAAAAACGGCGTCCAGTCGATGCGCGGCACCAGTTCCTGCAAGGGGAAGTCGTCAAAGACGTGCACCCCGGGCAAGGCCGGAGCGGCGACCTCGGAGGGACCGAAACGCAGGTCGAGGCGGCGCTGGCGTGCCACCGCGATCGGCAGGCCAAGACGGCGCTCCTCCTTGGCTGCGCGATCGCGGCGCAACTTGTCCTGGCGCGTGGCGTTGTCCTGGACGAAGTCCGCGACGCGGTCGGCGGCGAGCAGTTCCTGCACCACGCCGACCGCGCGCGAGGCGTCCTTGACGTGAACGACCGCGCCCTGGGTCGCCGGAGCAATGCGCACCGCGGTGTGCAGGGCCGAAGTGGTCGCCCCGCCGATCAGCAGCGGCAGATCCAGACCGTTGCGCTGCATCTCGCCGGCGTTGTGGGCCATCTCTTCGAGACTCGGCGTGATCAGACCGCTGAGGCCGATGATCTGCACCTGCTCTGCTCGCGCGGTTTCCAGGATCTTCTGGAACGGCACCATGACCCCGAGATCGAGGATCTCGTAGCCGTTGCAGCCCAGGATCACGCCGACGATGTTCTTGCCGATGTCGTGGACGTCGCCCTTGACCGTCGCCAGCAGGATGCGCCCGCGGCTCCGAACCGGTGCACCGTCTTCTTGCAGATGGGGCTGCAGCCACGCCACCGCCTTCTTCATCACCCGCGCGCTCTTGACCACCTGGGGCAGGAACATGCGACCGCTGCCGAAGAGGTCGCCGACCACGTCCATGCCGTCCATCAGCGGGCCCTCGATGACCTGCAACGCGGTGCCGCAAGCTTCCAGCGCCGCCGGCAGATCCTCTTCCAGATGGTCGCTGATGCCGTGCACCAAGGCATGGCCGAGTCTCTCGGCCAGCGGCAGCTGGCGCCACGCCTTGACCTCGGCCTGACGTTCCTCAGGATCAAGGTTGCGTACGCTCTGCGCATAGTCGATCAGACGCTCCGCGGCGTCGGCACGCCGGTTGAAAATGACGTCTTCGACCAGCTCGCGCACCTGGGGATCGAGGTCGTGATAGAAATCCAGCTGGCCGGCGTTGACGATGCCCATGTCCAGTCCGGCCGCGCAGGCGTGGAAAAGGAACACCGCGTGCATCGCCTTGCGCACCGGCTCGACGCCGCGGAAGGCGAAGGACAGGTTGGAAATGCCACCGCTGAGCAGGCAGTGCGGATACTCCTGTTTGACCGCGCGCGCCGCGTCGATGAAGGAGCGCGCGTAGTCGTCGTGCTCGCTCATGCCGGTGGCCACGGCGAGCACGTTGAGGTCGAAAATGACGTGCTGGTCAAGGAATCCGATCTCGGCCAGGATGCGGTGCGAGCGTCGGCAGATCTCCAGGCGCCGGGCGACGTCGGTGGCCTGCCCGTGTTCGTCGAAAGCCATCACCACCACCGCGGCGCCGTAACGGTGCGCCAGGCGCGCGCGCCGGCGGAATTCGGCGTCGCCGTCCTTGAGGCTGATGGAATTGACGATCGAACGCCCTTGCAGACACTTGAGCCCGGCTTCGATCACTTCCCAACGCGACGAATCGACCATCACCGGAACGCGCGCGATGTCGGGTTCCGAGGCGACCAGATCGAGGAAGCGGGTCATCTCCTCGACGCCGTCAAGCAGAGCTTCATCCATGCACACGTCGATGATCTGGGCGCCGGCTTCGACCTGCTGCCGCGCCACCGCCAGCGCTTCCTCTCTCTGGCCGGCCTGAATCAGGCGCGCGAACTTCTTCGAGCCAGCGACGTTGGTGCGCTCGCCGACGTTGACGAAGTTCAGGTCGGAGCGCATCTGCAGCGCTTCGAGACCGCTGAAACAGGCGCGGTTGGAGGTGGGTTTCAACGGCGGTGGTTGCAATCCGCGCACCGCCTGCGCCAGAGCCTCGACGTGCTGCGGTGTGGTGCCGCAACAACCGCCGACCAGGTGCACCAGGCCGGCACGGGCGAACTCACCGACCAGCTCCGCCATTTCCTGCGGCCCGAGGTCGTAACCCCCCAGATCATTGGGCAGACCGGCGTTGGGATAACAGCTGAGGAAGCAGTCCGCGAGCGCAGCGATGGCCTCCATGTGTGGGCGCAGCTCGGTCGGTCCGAGAGCGCAGTTGAAGCCGACGGCGAGCAAGGGAATGTGCGCGACCGAAGCCCAGAAGGCCTCCACCGTCTGGCCGGAAAGGGTGCGTCCGCTGGCGTCGGTGATGGTCCCGGACACGATCACCGGGGTGCGTTCGCCGCGCTGATCGAACAATTCCTCCAAGGCGAATAGAGCCGCCTTGCCGTTGAGGGTGTCGAAGATCGTCTCGACCAGCAGCAAGTCGGCACCGCCGTCGAGCAGGCCGCGAGCCTGTTCGCCATAGGCGGCTACGAGGTGGTCGAAACGTACCGCGCGCGCGCCCGGATCGCCGACGTCCTGCGACATCGACGCGGTCTTATTGGTCGGCCCCAGCGCCCCGGCGACGTAGCGCGGCGTGCCTGGATCCTGTTCAGTGAAGGCGTCCGCGGCTTGCCGCGCAATGCGCGCCGCGGCCACGTTCATGTCGTAGACCGCGGCCTCGGTGCCGTAGTCCGCCTGCGAAATGGCGTTGGCGTTGAAAGTGTTGGTCTCGATCAGGTCGGCACCGGCCGCCAGATAGTCGTTGTGGATGCCGGCGATCACGTCCGGGCGCGTCAACGACAGCAGATCATTGTTGCCCTTCAAATCGTGACCATGGTCGGCGAAGACGGTGCCGCGGAAGTCCTGCTCACTCAACCCGAAGGACTGGATCAGCGAACCCATCGCCCCGTCCATGACCAGGATGCGCTGGCGCAGCAGCTCGTCGAGTTGCGGCCGCTTCATACGCGGAGTTCCTCCACCGTCTGGATATACGAGATCACCGGAGTTCCTCCACGGTCTGCATCAAGGCGATCACCGGCTCGACCTTGTTGAAGGGCGCGGCGATCTGCAGGCCGGCGACGCGGCCGCGCAAGGCGAGGATGGTTTCGCGCGCCAGGGTCACGCCCTCGTCGGCCGCCGCGCCGCTGCGATCGGCCTTGGCCATGCGCTGCAGCACCGCGTCGGGAACCACCACCCCGGGAACTTCCGAGGCCAGAAACTCGGCGTTGCGCAGGCTGCGCAGCGGCCACACTCCGGCGAGGATCGGCGGCGCATCGGCCGGCAAGCGGTCGAGCACGCGCAAAAACCCGTCGACGTCGAAGATCGGCTGGGTGATGGCGAAATCGATGCCGGCCTTGATCTTCCACTCAAAGCGGGTCAGTTCGCGTTCCAGGTCGACCGCGGTGTGGTTGAGCGCGGCGCCATAACAGAAGCCGGTCTGACCGCCGTAGTTGTTGCCGCCGACGTCGAGGCCGTGATTGAGCTGGTCGAGGATGTTGCACAAGCCGATCGCGTCGACGTCGAAGACCGCGGTCATGTCGGGGTAGTTGCCCTGGTACGGCGGGTCGCCGGTGATCACCAGGAAGTTGCGCAGGTTCAGCGCCGCGGCGCCCATCAGATCGGACTGCATGCCAAGGAGATTGCGGTCGCGGCAGCAGAAGTGCACCAGCGTCTCGATGCCGGCTTCCTGTTCGATGCGGTAGGCCGCCGGAATATTGGAGATGCGGGCCGAGGCGCGCGGGCCGTCGGGAAGATTGATCGCGTCGGCGCCGACGTCGCGCAGCGCCGCCGCGGCCTCGATCAGCGCGCTGGCGTCCGGCGATCGAGGTGGCAGCAATTCCACGCTGACCGGAAACGAGCCACCGGCGAGCTTGGCGCCGAAGCGCGAACGTTGTTCCAGCGCCGGCGGCTTCAGCGGCCGCTGGTCGCGGGGCACCACCTTGACCCCGCTGCGGTCGCCGCGCTGCTGCGCGCCGACCGCCCGCGCCGACGAGACCATCGCGCGGATGTGGTCAGGAGTGGTGCCGCAACACCCGCCGAGCGCCGCGCCCCCTCCTTGCAGGAAACGCCGCGCAAAACGCCCGAAGTAATCCGGGTTGTGCTCGTAGAAAATACGCCCGTCCATCTGCCGCGGAATGCCCGCATTGGGCCGCGCCGACACCGGCAGATCAGTGGCCTCGATCAGGTGCGAGGCCGCCTTCAGCACCGCCCGCGGCCCGGTGCTGCAGTTGATGCCGACAACGTCGGCACCGGCCAGCTCCAGCCGGCGGCAGGCCTCCTCCGGGTGGGTGCCGTAGAGCGTCACGCCGCGCGCGTCCACGGTCAGCTGCGCCAGCAGCGGCAGATCGGTGAGATCGCGGACCGCCAGCGCGGCTTCGACCAGTTCGTCCAGATTGGAGAAGGTCTCCAGTGAGATCGCGTCAATCACCCCGAGTTGCAACGCCTTGACCACCTGGCGATAGGCCGCGCGCACCTCTTCGCGCGCCACCCGCCCGATCGGTTCGATCTCGATGCCGGTAGGACCGAGCGCCGCGATCACGTAGCGCTCGGGGCCGGCGGCGTTGCGGGCGATTTCCACCCCGCTTTCGACCAGCTCTTCGAGACGGCCCTCGAGGTGATGACGCGCCAGGCGGTAGAGATTGGCGCCGAAGGTGTTGGTGTGAACGCCCTCGGATCCTGCATCAAGAAAGCGCCGGTGGATGTCTTCCACCCATTCGCGGCGCTCCAGATTGGCCATCTCGAAACACTCGTTGAAGGCGATCCCGCGCTCGTTCAATAGCGTGCCCATGGCGCCGTCGAGCACCAGGGCTCCCTGCGCGATCCGGGTGCGGAAATCAACCCGCGTAGTGGTGGTAGTTGGAGTGCTCGGCTTCATGGCGTCCCTGCAACCGGGTTGCGGGAGGGACAGGCACTCTCCACCATCATTCCGCTTGGACGTGCGCCGCTGCGGGAGGTCTTGCCACCTTGCTCAAGAGAGGTGCCGCGAGCGCGGTGCCCCCCCCTTGCAGGTTGGCCGGGTTTCGCAGGGCCTGTCCCTCCACCCGTCTGCATGGTTGTCGGCAGGATATCCGGCGGCCACCCGCGCGGCAAGAGGCGTTCGCAAAGGCCGCCGGTGCGGAAGCCCGGCGAGCCGCTAGCGGTTGACCACCACGGTGCTCGGAATCCAGGCGATGCCGTCGGGGCCGCGCCCGGTCTTGACGCTGCCGACGACCTTGCGCCGCACCAGATCGAGGATGGCGACCTGGTCGACCGCGGCGTTGGCGACGTAGGCGGTCTTGCCGTTGGGATGCAGCGCGATGCCGATCGGGGTGGCGCTGTCGCCGAAAGAACCGAGCACCGCGTCTCCGCCCTGGACCTCGCCGAGCTTCATCGGGATGCGCGCCAGGGGTTTCAGGTCGATGGCGTCGAATAGCGCGACCTCGGCGGCGGTGGCACAGCTGACCACCACCAGACGGCCATCGGCGCTGGCCTCGGCGCGGATCGGGAAACCTGGGCACGGCAGTTCGGCGACGATCTCGGCCTTTTCGACGTCGTAGACCGAAACCGTATCGGCCTGACGGTTAGTCACCCACACCTGGCGGCCGTCGGCGGACACGCAGATGCCTTCGGCGCCGGCGCCGGTCTTGATCTCTGCGGCCAGCTTCCACTGCGGCAGGCCGTTGTCACGCAGGCTGCGCTGCAGCACCGACATCGAACCGGAACCGATGTTGGCGGTGAACACCAGGCCGCGGCGGCCGAGGGCGATCATGTGGGTGGCCTGGGCACCGGTGGTGACCTTCTGGTCGATGCGGCCGCTGGCAAATTGGATGCGCCACGCCTGCTGCACGGTCTCGGCGGTGATCCACAGGTACTTGCCGCCGGCTTCGAACCTCAAACCGTGCGGGCGCACGCCCTCGCCGAGGTCGATCTTGCGCACCACCTCGAGGTCTCTGAGGTCGATCACCGTCAGGCTCGAACCGGGGGTGCGCTCGCCGTAGTCGGCGACCACCGCGAAACGCCCGCCGGGATGCACCGCGACCTCGTGCGGCCCCTGTCCGGTCTTCAGGGTGGCGAGGGTCTTGCCGCTGGCAACGTCGATCACGTTGGCGGTGTGGGCAGCTTTGTTCAGGACCACCAGGCGGCCGAGGTCTTCGGCAGCGGTGGTGTTGCTGGTGAGCAGCGGCAAGGTCAGCAGAGCGGAGAGCAGCATGACTCCAGATTACGGATTCCGCGGCAGAGGGTTGGTAGCTTCACGGCACCGATGGAAGTCCCGACCCCCGCTCCAGCTCCGCGCCGCGTCCTTGGCTGGGTTCCGGCCACCGGCATCGTGCTCGGGGCGATCATCGGCGTCGGCATCTTCCTGACCCCCGGCAAGGTCGCTCAGGCCGCCGGCAGCCCGGAACAGGCGATGCTGCTGTGGGGGCTTGGCGGTCTGATCGCGATGGCCGGCGCGCTGTCGATGGCCGAGATAGGGGCACGCTTTCCCACCAGCGGCGGCGAGATGGTGGCGCTGCACCAAATGGTCGGACGCCTGCCCGCTTTCCTCTACGGCTGGTCGCTGCTCACCGCGATCCAGACCGGGGTCCTGGTCATCATCAGCCTGTTCGCGGCGAGCAATCTGGGTTTGCTGCTGGGTCAGGATTGGGGGCCCAACGCCACCGCGGCCGCGGCGACGGCGATGATCCTCGGCCTCGCTGCGATCAACCTCAGCGGAGTGCGCAACGGGGCCACCGTGCAGACGCTGACCTCGTTGATCAAGCTGGTGCTGCTCGCCGCGGTCGCGCTCCTGGGTGTTTGGGCGCTGTTCCAACAGGGCGGCGAATTCGGCAGCGCCGCGGGCGCCGCCGCGGGCGCCGGGGCGGGCGCAGGCACGCCGTCGGGCGTCCCTGACCGCAGCGGCACCGACGGCGACGCTTCGCCGTGGTGGGTGGCGGGTCTTGCCGCCACGCTGTTCAGCTATGGTGGCTTCCATCAGCTCACCTGGGTGGGCGGCGAAGTGCGCGATCCGCAGCGCACCCTGCCCAAGGCGATCGTGCTCGGCGTGGCTCTGGTGATCACCGCCTACCTCGCCGCCAACTTCGCCTGGTTCGCGCTGCTGCCCTTCGATCAGGTGGTCCATTCCAAATCCCTGGCCGCCGACGCGGTCGGCGCGTGGTGGCCGGGTTGGGGCACCAAGGTGGTGGCCTTCGCTTTGTGCATCTCGGCCTTCGGCATCGCCAATTCCCAACTGCTGACTTCGCCGCGCGTCTACTACGCGCTGGCCCGCGAGGGCCTGTTCCCGAAAAAGCTGGCGCAGCTCAGTCTGCACAGCGGCGTGCCGCGCGCCGCCATCCTGCTGCAGGCGCTGCTGGCGATCGTGCTGCTGTGGCTCGCCGGCGGCGACCGCATGGATCAGCTGGTCAGCGGCGTGGTCTTCGTCGACTGGACTTTCCATATTCTGGTGATCGCAGCGCTGTTCCGCCTGCGCCGCGAGCAACCACACAGCCCCTTCCTGACCCCGTGGTGGCCCTGGACCCCGCTGATATTCATCCTCGGCGGCATCGTCGGCCTCGGTGCGACCTTCTTCGATCCTGCGGTGCGCATCTCCAGCGCCATCGGCGTGGCCTGGATGGCGCTCGGTGCGGTGGTCTACTTTGTGCTGAATCAGCGGCGGCTGCGTGCAGATCCCCCCCCCCTCTAGTCCTCAACCTTCTTTTTCGCAGCAAACCAAGGATATACCGAGGGAAGGACAAGCAGGGTCAGGAGTGTGCAGGTGACCAAACCTCCGATGACTACAGTGGCCAAGGGTCTCTGAACTTCTGCACCAGCACTTGTGGCAAGCGCCATGGGCACGAATCCGAAGGAAGCCACCAAAGCGGTCATGAGGACGGGCCGCAACCTGGTTCGGGCGGCCTCTCGGGCCGCATCCGCTGGGTTCATTCCAATTTGACGGTTTTGCATGATGGAAGCAACCAGGACGACCCCGTTGAGCACAGCCACACCAAAGAGTGCGATGAAGCCAACCCCAGCTGAGATCGAGAAGGGATAGCCCCGCAGGGCCAACGCCAGGATTCCACCGGTTGAGGCAATCGGCACGTTGAGGAAAATCAGTGCCGCCATGCGACCGGAACCAAAGGTGCTATACAGCATGACGAAGATCAAGAGCAGTGCAAGTGGGACCAGAAGTGTGAGGCGGGTGGCCGCGGCCGACAAGTTTTCGAACTGTCCTCCCCACTCCACAAACCAGCCTTCCGGAACCTGGACCTCGTTGTCGACGCGCATACGCGCTTCGGCCACCGCTGAAGCCAGATCACGCCCGCGGACATTGGCCTCGACGGTGATCTTGCGCTGAATCCTTTCGCGGCTGATTTGGGCGGGTCCAGTTTCAATTCCAATTTTGGCCACCTGGCTCAAGGGAACCCAAGAACCGGCCAAACCTCTTTCTTCCGGCAAGGCTACGGGCAAGTTCTCCAGGGCCTTAAGATCGGCACGGATGCTGGGATCGAACCGGGCCTGAATCGCAAACCGTTTCTGTCCCTCCACCACGGTGCCAAGCACTTTGCCGCCAATGGTTTCTACCACGTCGAGCACGTCTTCTGCATTGAGACCAATACGTGCGATAGCTGCACGGTCAACTTCAACTGTTAGCGTGGGCAAACCGGTCGTCTGCTCCACTTTGACCTCCTCCATGCCTTCGACCTGGCGGACCGAAATGGCGATCTCCTCAGCAACATCGCGCATATCCTCCAGAGTTCCGCCACCGGCGAAGATCTGGATTCCGACGTCGGAACGCACGCCGCTGATCAATTCAGCCACACGCAGTTCGATCGGTTGGGAATAGCTGAACATGACACCGGGAATATGTTCACGCAACTGCTCGTCGATGGCCTCGATCAATTCTTCCTTGGAATCGAATCGCCATTGTTCCCGGGGATTGAGGATCAAATAGGTATCACTGATTTCAACACCCATCGGATCGGTAGCGATTTCCGCCCGACCTGTTCTGGAGATCACCGTTCGGACCTCGCTGAACTCCATGACCACCTTTTCCGCTTGGGTACTGATCTCATTCGAAGACTCCAGGGAAACGCTGGGAAGTCTCCAAATCTGCATTGCGATGGAGCCCTCATCCAACTTGGGGATGAACTCTGCACCCAGGAATGGGGTCAACCCGAGACTAGCCACAAACATCACAGCCGCCAGGCTCGCCGTGCGTACCGGTCGACTGGAGAACCAGCCCAGCAAGGGGCGATATATTTTTTTGGCCATACGCAACAAGATGGGTTCGCTTTCGCGCACGTTGCGAAGGAAAATGGAGGCAAGCACCGGCATCAGGGTCAGCGCACAGATTAGCGAACCCATCAAGGCGAACACCACGGTCAATGCCATCGGCCGGAACATCTTGCCTTCGATGCCGCGTAGCGCGAGGATCGGAAGGTAGACCACCATGATGATCCCAACAGCAAAAACCACCGGACGCGCAACCTGATGACAAGCGATCCGGACCTTCTCCAAGTGACTGGTACTGCGATCCTCTCTATGTTTGTGCAAATAACGAACCACGTTCTCGATCAGAACAACTGAGCCGTCCACAATAAGGCCGAAATCGATGGCTCCCAAGGACATCAGGTTGCCGGATAAACCAACAACTTGCATACAGAATAGCGCCAGCAGCATGGAAAGTGGAATGGCTGAAGCGACAATCACCCCGCCCTTCAGACTTCCAAGAAGCAGCAGCAAAATCAAGACGACAAGTGCGCCACCTTCTGCCAGGTTTTTGACCACCGTCAAAATGGTCCGGTCGACGAGGTCGGTGCGGTTATAGAAGGTGTCAATGACGACGCCTTCAGGCAGAGTTTTCTGGATTTCCGCGATTTTCCCATGGACCTCTTCGGAAACGGTCCTGGCATTGGCACCCATCAACATCATGACGATACCCACTACGGCTTCGCCCTCACCGTCGCGGGTCACTGCCCCTTGTCGGATCATCGGGGCGAATTCAACTTTGCCGAGATTGTTCAGAAAAACCGGTGTTCCGTTGCGGTCGTGGGCGACGACCACTTCGCCGAATTCGTCGAGATTCGAAACCAGACCCTCACCCCTAATGAGATATTGATCGTCGGCGTGAACGATGTATCCCCCGCCAACGTTGCGGTTGTTTTTCTGGATGGCTTCAAAGACCTGGCCCAGGGATAAACCGTGCGCAGTGAGTTTTTTTGGTTCAAGCGTGGCCTGATAGGTGCGCAATTCTCCACCGAAGGCATTGACCTCAACGACCCCGGGGACGGACCTCAACTGGTAATTCACCACCCAATCGAGCATGGTGCGCAACTCCATGGGCGAATATCCTTCTCCATGAAGTTCAAATTGATAAATCTCCCCCAGGCCGGTTGAGATCGGTCCAATTCCAGGATCCCCATAACCATCCGGAATGTCTTCTCGCGCGGCATTCAGCCGCTCTGAAACCAATTGACGAGCCCAATAAATGTCAGTTCCTTCCAGGAAGACCACCGTAACCACCGAGAGTCCGAATTTGGAAACCGATCGGATTTCCTCCACACTCGGCAGTCCGCTCATCGCGGACTCGACCGGGAAGGTGATGAATGACTCAACCTCTTGTGGAGCGATTCCCGGGCTATTGGTGAGAACTTGAACCTGGACATTGGTTACGTCCGGAACTGCGTCAATGGGTAGACGGCCCATCGAATGGACACCGAGAGCCACGGCCATGATCCAAAGGGTGATAACCAGAAAACGGTTATCGAGGGAAAAATCAATGAGGCGGTTGATCATGGCTGGATTCAATGCGAATGACCTTCGCCGAGTTCTTCCTGGCGTAATGCCGATTTGAGCATGAAAACCCCAGTGACAGCCACCTCTTCTCCGATCTTGAGGCCGTTGAGGATTTCCACGCTTTGATTGGTAGAGAGACCAACCTCAACCACCCTTGATTCGAATTCATTGGGACCAACACGGACAAACACGGAATCCTCACTCCCGTCACCATGAACGATCGCGCTTTCAGGGATGACCATTTCGGCTTCCTTCCGCTCCACCACAAGCTCGACAGTGGCAAACATCCCCGGGCGAATTGGATACTCTTCCTGCCATTCTGGGATCCCAGCATTTTCCAATTCGATGCGGACGCCGAGAGCTCGGCTATCTGGATCCAACTCATAGCCAATCAGCGTGATTTCTCCGCCAAACGAGGTGTCAGGAAATGAATCGAATTGAACCCGTGCTTCCTGGCCGGTAAAAACTGATGTCAGCTGAGATTCAAAGACCGAGGCGATCACCCATACCCTGGACAGGTCCCGAATCTGAAACAAATCGGTCGCAGAATCCACGTATTCACCGATCGTGATGTGCCGGCTGGTGACGATTCCAGGCCGGGTCGCCCGGATGGAATAGGTACCGTTCACCAATTCGCTATCATCCGCCAATCGATCCACCTCCTCCCTCGGTATACCTAAGGCGAGCAGCTGGTTCCGACTAGCCTGTTCGTCGATCCGCCGCTCGATCAGATCCACCTCGAGTTTCAAAAGGCGAGCGTCACGATCCGCGAGAAGGTCGGTCAATTGGCGGTCCTTTTCCAATTGAGCCTGTTTGAAGTTCTTCTCTGCCTCCAGGAGTGGACGGATAGTAGACACCGCTTGTGACCGCAGCTCCTGCTCCCTGGTCAAGATCTCCTCATTGACCTTGATCAAACCGTCCAAGACTCGCTCAGCCGTGGTAAGCCGGCCGCGAAATAGTTCGCGCTCTCGCTTCAAAACCAACTCCCCTGCGGCTGTCATGGCACGAGCCTCCAAGAAAACTGCCACAGCCCTGCCCAGGTCCACGGAGTCGATGGATGCCAGGAGTTCTCCAATTGCCACCTCTTCACCCAGATGTTTATGGATTGCTGTGACCACACCCGGAACAACCACGTTGATGTGGGTGATTGCGTCGACCTCGGCCTGAACCACAGCGGGAACAGAAAGGGTGGTGCTCAAGGTGCCTGGAGCCACTATTTCCAAACGGATCGCAGCCGATTCCGCCTGGGTAGGAGTCAGCTCCACGTGTCCCTCTTCTTCGCTATGCGTGAGATCTCCAGCATGTTGTGGATCCGCGGAATGTTGACCGTCTGCCTCATCCCCGTGCACGTCAGCAGAGTGCTTGGAGTCTCCGCAAGCTGGAGCCCAGAACAGGAGGATCAGAACGAATGCGTTGCGCAATTTGGATTGCATCGGAATCAGGGTTTGGGAACAGAGGTGGTCGGGATCAGCAGCTGCCCTGAAGCAGCGAGCAATTGCCAATGCCGACGAGCGAGCTCGGCACGGCTCTCAATCAATTGGGAGCGGAGATTGACCCAGCTCCGTTGCACCGCAAGGATTTCCAAAAGAGTTGCCTCGCCAAGCTCGAAAGCGCGGTTTGCCATTTGCCGGCTATTCTCCGCGTTGGGAATGACCTGGCCCTCCAAATATTCAAGTTCCGCCACTTCTTCCTGAAGTGAAAAGAAAGCATCAAAAACTTCGCGGCGTAAGTTATGCACCCTTGTCTCGATCACTTTCGCCAGCCTGGTGCGCTGCGCTTCCGCGGTGCGGATGGCGGGCCTGTTCCAATGGCTCAGCAAGGTCGGAATGATGGCAAGGCCTGTTCCGAGAGAAAGCTGTGGGAACTGCTGAGAAACCTCCAGTTTCACCCTCTCCTCTGCAGCCTGGTATGCGGAGCGTAGAACCGCCAGGTCCGGCCGGTGTTCCAAGGCAACCTCCAGGGCTTGCTCGGGGTTGTCTGCCAATTTTCCGGGCCGCTTCGGCGATTGAAGCCGCGGCAGTTGCACCTGCGGCGGCAAACCCATGAGTGCCCGTAAAGAATGGCCCGCCCGGCGCAGCTGAGACTCTCGACGAATACCCTCGGTTTGGATCACCAGCAGGTCTCCTTGGGCCAGGCTTGCTTGAATCGCCGTCGCAGCACCGACTTCCCTGGCGGTCTGGAAATAGTCGCGAGTGGATTGAGCGACCTTGGTCAATTCCAGATTCAAACCCACCTGCGCCTTGGCCTCCAGCCAGTTTTCGCAAGCAATAAAAACCTGCTCCGAGAGTAGCCACTCGGCCTCAAGGAGCTGCGCCCGCGAGCGGTCGAGATCTGCCTGAGCTAGGCCGGAAAGTGCATCCCGTTCTCCAGGCCGAAACAGCGGGAATGAGATCCCCAGACCCGAGAGGAAGTCGACCGAATCGGCCCCGTCCCCAGCGACCTCCGCAGCGAGTACATCCATGCCATCCCAACCGAACTCCGGGTTCGGCCACAATCCAGCCTCTTCGAGGAGACTGACCTGGACCCCGATCTGCGCCCTTGCCACTTTTAGGGCTGGGTGGTTGCGCACCGCAAAGGAAGCCAGTTGCCAGGCCTCAACCGCATCCTCGGATGAATTTCCGTCATCCGAGGATGGAGCCGGGTCGGGGTCGGTCCACTCCAAACGGTTCAAATCGGCAAGGATCTGGTGGAGATCCAAGGGACGAGCCTGGTAACTGGCGCACGCCCAAGAAATTGAGACAAGCAACAGTCCGGAGTGGAGACGCCATTGCGGCCTCCGGAAAATGGACAATCGGTTTTTGGGTGCGGACATGAAGAAGCCTGGATTCGAGCGTGATGTGACGCGGTCGGCACCGCGGTCACGACAAAACACACATCTAGAACCTCAATGAGGTTCAACTAGCTCAATCAGGCCCGCTTAGCAGCGCAAAACGATGCTGCACATCTGCTTCAGTCGCAGGTGCGGTTCTCCTGGTGGGGCACTTTTTGCCCCGGTACCCCAGCTCCCGTTATCGGCAATAGCATTAGGCTGGCAACAAATGGGCACCAAACCGACAACAGGGGCAATTGGAGGTACCTCTGCGCCGCGCCAAATTCTGGCAACCGTCAGGTCCAGCTCGATATGCCGACAATCATCGCATTCAAAGAACCAATCGTTCGAGCTAGCGCCATAGCTTTCGATGGAACTTGAAGGTGCGGGCGAACAGCAATCATCGACTTCGGTTTCGAAGTGGATGGAACCATCCCGGTCCAGGCAGATCACCAGGCCCTGAGCAACACTGCTCGCGAGGAGCAGGGCTGGGAGAAGGACCGCAATCAGTGTGGAACGCATGAACGCAGGTAAGCAAATTTCACCTATGGAAGGCTCCAGGGTAGCGGAGGACCTTGGGTTGTCAAATCTGGCCAAGGTGATTTTCCGCAACTAGAATCCGCCCATGCGCTCCGTGCAAACTCGCTTCCTTCCCGGCTGCGGCATCCAGCTGGCTTGCGCCGGCCTGCTGCTGGCCGCGTGCGCGTCCTACGCCAGTGGCGGCCCTGAACTCGCCCCCTACCCGGTCACCGCCGAGGTTGCGCAGGTCGATGACTACCACGGCATATCGGTGGCCGATCCCTACCGCTGGCTCGAAGACCTCGATTCGGCAGACACCGCGGCATGGGTGGAGGCGCAGAACGAGGTCAGCTTCTCCTATCTCGAAGACCTTCCCGGGCGCAGCCGCATCCGCGCGCGCATGGAAGAACTGTGGAACTATGAGCGCTTTTCCACTCCGACCTTCGAGGGCGGACGCCGTTTCTACACGCGCAACGACGGCTTGCAGAACCAGTCGGTGCTCTACGTGGTCGATTCCACCTCGAGCAGCGAACGCGTGCTGCTCGACCCCAACACGCTGTCGGCCGACGGCACCGTGTCGATGTCGGGCTGGTCGGTCAGCCACGACGGCCGCTACCTCGCCTACGCGCTCTCCGAAGGCGGCTCCGACTGGCGCGAGTGGCACGTGCGCGATATCGACAACGGCCGCGATCTGGCCGACGTGATCCGTTGGACCAAGTTCACCGGCGCGACCTGGGGGCCCGACAACAAGGGCTTCTACTACACCGGCTACCCCGAACCCGAGGGCGACGCCTTGTCCGAGGTCAACGAGAACGCCACGGTGTACTTTCACGTGCTGGGCAGCGGCCAGGAACAGGATCAAGTGATCTTCCAACGCCCCGACCAACCGCGCTGGGGATTCGGCACCGGTCTCAGCGACGACGGCCGCTGGCTGTTCGTCTCCGGCAGCGAAGGCACCGAACGCAAGAACCGCCTGTGGGCGCGCGATCTGGCCAAGGGCGGCGACTTCGTCGGCGTCTTCCTCGAGTTTGACGCGCAGTACACGGTGGTCGGCACGCGCGGAGACGACTTCTACGTGCAAACCACCCTCGATGCTCCATTGGGGCGGGTATTTGCCGTACAGATGGAAGAGAGCGGGCCCGGCGCGCGCCGCGAAATCATCGCCCAGCAAAAAGACGCCCTCGGTTCGGTTGCCTACCTCGGGCACAAGCTGGTGGCGAGTTATCTGCACGAGGCGTACTCGCAGCTGCGCGTCCACGATCTTGACGGCCGCCACCTCTACTACGCCGAATTGCCGACGATGGGCTCGCTCGGCGGCATCAGCGGGCGCTGGGACGACGACCAGACGTGGTTTTCCTTCTCCAGCTTCACTTTCCCGCCGTCGATCTACCACCTCGATCTGGGCACCGGCGCCACCCATCTGGAAAAACGCCCGGTGGTGCCTTTCGACCCGGCGCGCTACAGCGTGCACCAGGTGTGGTACCCGAGCAAGGACGGCACCCGCGTGCCGATGTTCCTGGTCCACCGCAGCGACCTCGAGCGCAACGGCGAACAGCCGACGCTGCTCTACGGCTATGGCGGCTTCAACATCTCGATGACGCCGCGCTTCCAGCCGGCGTTGATCACCTGGCTGGAAATGGGTGGCGTCTACGCGATGCCCAACCTGCGCGGTGGCGGTGAGTTCGGCCACGCCTGGCACGAAGCCGGAACCGTGCATGACAAGCAGAACGTGTTCGACGATTTCATCGCCGCGGCGGAGTGGCTGATCGACCAGGGCTACACCCATCCCGAGCGCCTCGCCATCCGCGGCGGTTCCAACGGCGGCCTGTTGGTGGGCGCGTGCATGACCCAGCGACCCGATCTGTACGGCGCCTGCCTGCCGGCGGTGGGCGTGCTCGACATGCTGCGCTATCACCGCTTCACCATTGGCTGGGCGTGGGCGTCGGATTATGGCACCAGCGACGACGCGGCCCAGTTCCGCACTCTGATGCGCTATTCACCGCTGCACAACGTGCGCCCGGGCACCGCCTACCCGCCGACCTTGATCACCACCGGCGATCACGACGACCGCGTGGTGCCGAGCCATTCCTTCAAGTTCGCCTCTACGCTGCAACAGGCGCAGGCCGGTGCGGCGCCGGTGCTGATCCGCATCGAAACCCGCGGCGGCCATGGCGGCGGCAAACCGACCAGCATGATCCTCGACGAACTGGCCGACCAGTGGGCCTTCCTCGCCTTCCATCTGGGGATCCAGTCCTGGTAAAAAGGAAATGGGCGCAGCCCGCCCCCCCTAACACACGGGCCGAAGCCCATGGTGGCGGGTCTGCACCCAAGTTCTTGACCTGGCGGTCCCTCTGGACCGCGCAGGATTCATCGGCCCTTTGTCTCCTGGGCCTGATGTGGAGGTCCCTTCTTTGACGCTTTGAGAGGGGATCCGGTTCCTAGCTTCCGGTGAAGCGCCCTGTTTCCAGATATCCTACAACAGCCTGGATTACCAGGGGTTTTTCCATGAGGAAGGTGTGCGCAGCCTCGACCAGCAGGAAATCCTCGGCCCCAGGCAGGCGGGTTTCCTCGACGCGCACCACCCCGTCATCCTCGCCGCGCAGGAATGGGTTGTAACCACGCCCTGCGGCGCGCCGCCCAGCAATGATGCCGAAAGCACAGTCCGGCAGTGGCAGGGCTTCGGCCTCGCGGACGGCAAGATCCCGGGCCGCCGGGCCCAGCAGCCACTGCGCCGGCAGGAAGTCCTTCAGGCTTTCGGCGATCGCCGACCCCTGACTCGGCGGGGCCAGCATCACCAGGCGGTTCAACCGCATCCGTTCCTGCCACAGGTGCGGTTGCGTCAGGCAGGCGCGCGCCACCATGCCGCCAAGACTATGAGTGACAAAGGAGACGGTGCGCACTCCTTCGAGGTGGTCCAACAGATCGCCGACTTGATCGGCGTGCTCGGCGATGCTGCGCCGGGTGCTCGGATAACCCACGTCGGCCACCTCATAGCCGGCATCCATCAGTGCGTGGCGCAGATCACTCAGCGAAGCGCGGCTGCGGCCGAGTCCGTGCAACAACACCACCAGGTGATCGCTGCGCAGGCTCAGTTTCTGGTCTTGGCGTATGCGCAGCAAGGCCGCCTCACAGGCTTCCATCTTGCCCCACGCGCGGCGCACGTCATTGGGATCGAGCACCCGGCAGTGGCCCGTGTGCACGTGCTGCTGGATGCGCCAGCCGGCGTACCAGCGACGGTCGGCCCACAACTGGCGCCCGCCCATGGTCGGAAACGGCAGGTTGGGCAGGGTGCTCACCTCATGATTCTCGGCTTCCGCGGGTGGCGGCGCCACACAGGAAACCAGCGCCACCACCGCCAGGCAGATCCAGCGGGCCACCCGCGATTTTCGGGCCACCCGCGGTGCGCGCGCCGCGCACGCCATGCGGGTCACGCGGGGGCGTTTTCGGGCAGGCGGATGCGTTCGACCAGTTCGATGACTTGCGCCGGCGGTGGCGGCGTCGCCCGGCTGATGAGCATGGCCAGACTCCAGTTGAGCGCCGCCCCCACAGCGCCGATGCCTTCGGGCGAGATGCCCATCAGCCACTGCGTCTGGTACCACGGCGCGATCCAGTCGGCCGGCCGCTCGATGTGGAAGATCATGTCCCACCGGCTTCCCAGGATATAGAAGGAAGTGAACAGCAGGCCCACGATCATGCCGGTGACCGCGCCCTGGCGGTTCATGCGCTTGTCGAAGATGCCCATCAGGATCGCCGGGAAGAAGGTCGACGCCGCCAGGCCGAAGGCGAAGGCGACCACCTGGGCCACAAAACCGGGCGGACGGATGCCGAAATAGCCCGCCACCACCACCGCCAACAGGATCATGCGGCGGCCGATGCGCAGGCGTTTCTCCTCGGAGGCGTCGGGGTCGACGAAGTGCACCCACAGGTCGTGGGCGATCGATGACGAGATCACCAGCAACAGACCGGCGGCGGTGCTCAGCGCGGCGGCCAAGGCCCCAGCGGCGACCAGCGCCACCACCCACGGCGGCAGACGCGCGATCTCGGGGGTCGAGACCACGATGATGTCGGGATCGACCGTGGTTTCGGCGAAGACGCCGTCGCGCGACGCCATCGAGATGCTGCCGTCCCCGTCGGCGTCATCGAAGGACAGCAGGCCGGTGTGCTGCCAGCTCAGCGCCCACTCGATCGCTTCGCCACGCTCGGGGTCGGTGAGGTGATAGAGCTTGCGCGTGGTGCCGTCGTCGGCAATTACCTCCTCGACTTCGCTGACCTGAGCACCGTGCAGCGTCTCGAGCAGATTCCAACGCGCGAACATCGCCAGCGCCGGCGCGGTGGTGTAGAGGATGGCGATAAAGAACAACGCCCACGCCGCGCTGTAACGCGCCGCGCGCACCGACTTGACGGTGTAGAAACGCACGATCACGTGCGGCAGGCCGGCGGTCCCCGCCATCAGGGCGAAGACGATGCACAGGATGTCGAGCTGGCTGCGGTGGGCGAAGGCCTGGGTGTACTCGGCAAAACCGAGTTCGCGGTGCAGGTCGTTGAGCGCCGCCGCCACGCCCTCGCGGGTGAAGCCGAGCTGCGGGATGAAACTGCCAGTGAGTTCGCGCGACAGCGCCACCGACGGAATCAGGAAGGCGAGGATCAGCACGAAGAACTGCGCCACCTGGGTCCAGGTGATGCCCTTCATGCCGCCGAGCACCGCGAAGAAAGCCACGATCACCATGCCGACGACCACGCCCTGCCACACCTCGACCTCGAGGAAACGGCTGAAGACGATGCCGACCCCGCGCATCTGTCCGGAGACGTAGGTCATCGAGATGAACACCGCGCAGATCGCCGCCACCACGCGCGCGCCTTCGCTGGCGTAGCGCGCGCCGATGAAGTCGGGCACCGTGTACTGCCCGAACTTGCGCAGATAGGGCGCCAGCAGCAGCGCCAACAACACGTAGCCGCCGGTCCAGCCCATCAGATAGAAGCTGCCGTCGGAGCCGAGGAAGCTGATCAGCCCGGCCATCGAGATGAAACTGGCCGCGCTCATCCAATCGGCGGCGGTGGCGGCGCCGTTGGCGAAGGCCGGCACCCCGTGCCCGGCGACGTAGAAGCCCTCGCTGTCGCGCACGCGGCTGCGCCAGCCGATCCACAGATAACCGACGAAGGTCAGGCCGACGAAGGCGAAGGTCCACCAGTTGGTTGCGTCCACGCTCTCAGTCCTGCTGGCGACGGTGGCGGCGATCGAGGCGGTCCATCAGCACCGCGTAAACGGCAATGAGGACCACAAAGGTATAGATGGATCCCTGTTGTGCGAACCAGAAGCCAAGCGGCAGCCCGCCCAGACTCCACTGGTTCAGCCACTCGATCAGCAGCACGCCGCAGCCGAAGGAGACCAGCGCCCAGATGGCGAGCAGGACCATGATCAGGCGCATGTTGGCGCGCCAATAGCTGCGCTCGCGTTCGCTGCGGTCGGAGGAGTCGGTATCAGGATCGGGTGGCTCTGGCATGGATCAGAAATCGCGCTCGGAACGGAACACATTGGTCTGCAGGCGCAGGTTGGAGGTCAGGTACCAATTGCACGCCAGCCCGGCGTTGAGGCCCTGGCCGCCGGTGACCCCGGAATCTTCGAGGTCGAGCGCGGACAGACGCGCGCCGACTTCCCACGCTCCCCACCCCCCCCCATCGGGGTGAAAGGGATGGTCGGGAGTTACTCGCCACACCGCGGCGCGACCGTGGCGGTAGGGCCGGCTTTCCCAGGCGAACTCGGTGCCGAACAACTGCACCTGGTCCGCGGGCAACACGCCTGTGTCGACCGGATCCGGGCCGATCTTGGTGCCGCTATGACCGTCGAAGTGCACCGCGCCGGCGTCGGGATTACGCCACGACAGCGAAGCGCCGAGATGGGTCCACTGGCGCTGGGAGGAATTTTCGTGCAGCAGCCAGGCGAGTCGCGAGGTCAGCGCGAATTCCTGTCCGCCGCCGTCATCGCTGGAAACCGCCGCGTCGTCGCTGTCGCGGAACACGCCCACGGTCCAGGAACCGCGCCGGCCGTCAAAGGCGTGCCGCCACGCCGCGCCGAGGTTGCGCGACGGAAACAGACCGCTCGACAGCGCCCGTTCCATGAAGACCTGGTTATGGCTTGGGGTCTGATTGGTCAGCCCCATCGGCTCGCGAAAGTGCCCGAGACGCAGATTGCCGCCGCCGATCGCATCCAGATCAAAAAAGGCGTCGCGGATATCGGCGTCGGCGAGGTCGGCGTTGATGCGGAAGCTCAGCCAATCCTCAAGCCGTCCGGCCACTCCGAGGCGCGCGCGGCGCAATTCGGCGCCGTCGCCGAAGGGCCCGGCCACCGCGCTCAGGCCCGGGTCGGCGTCGAAGCCGGCCCAGTCGGAATCGATCTTGCCGAGGATGCGCAGGCTGCGCGCGCCGTCCTCGCTCTCAACCAAGAACTGCCCCGACTGGGCTGCCAGCAGCATAAGGACCTCGATCAATGCCTTCAGCCAATGTTGTGCGACACCGAGATCAGTTCGCGGGTGCCCGTCTGCAGGTCATAGGTGTGGTAGTTGTTCATGCCGCGCCCGTACATGTGCAGGCTGACCGCCTGCTCGGCGCCGACCGGGACCCCGGTGCGGTGGATGTGATCCGGCGTCGGCACGAAGGAGGTCACCGTACCGGGTGCCATCAGGATGAGCCCGCCGGGCACCAGCTCGATGCCCTCGTCGGCGTCGGGGGTGCGGTCGGTGCGCAGATAGTTCTGTTCCTGGATGGTGCCGCGCACCATGCCGACCACGCCCCAGCTGCCGTGATCGTGCACCGGCGTCCATTGGCCTGGATTCCACACCAGCGCGTACAGCGACAGGTCGTCTTCCTCGGACAGGTAGATCAGATTGCGCGCGTAGTGCTCGGCGTCGTCCTGGAAGTGGTGCGGCTGCAGAAAACCGCTGCCCTCCTGCAGCAGGCCGTGCATGCGCGGCACCAACTTGCGCACGCAGTCGGCCGCGGCGCAGCCACTGGCGGCGACGGACCTGCAATCACCGAGAAAGGAATCCAGTGTGTAGCGGGACATGGGGGGGGAGAATAGCAGAGCACTCAGGAATCAGCAGGCGGCAGCCACGCGTGGCACAAGCGGCGCTGTTGATCAAAGGTGAGTACGAAGGTCTGCAGCGCCTGGATGCCGATCAGCCCGCGCCGGTGTCCTTCGAGGAAGGCAACTGGCGGCTGCGGGAAGCGGTATCCGGCCATTTCGACGTCGCCGCTGAGGCGTGCGCTCCACACCCGCTGGTCCTCCGAGTTCAAGCTCTGCAGACGCCCGGTAACGCGCGCGGGCGCGAGGGTCTCGCATGCTTCACGCCACGATCCGGGCAACCCGAGCGCACCGTCGAAGCCGGTGTCGATCAGCGCCCAGGTCTGCTGGTCGCCGCTTTCCAACCAGAAATAGGGCACACCGCGATCGCGATAGGAGCGCACCCCAGGGTGTTCCTGCTTCAGCCGGTCCCGAAACAAGCGCACGCGCCGGCCCGGACCATCGACCTGGAGCAGGAAATCACCAAACAAACGGAAGCCAAGGATGCCGTGCACGCGTGCCGTGCCGCCGCCGAGGAAGGACAGGTCGCCAGCCATGGCGTCGATCTCGGTGAACTCCAGCGCACCCAGCTGCAGCCGATCGAGGCGCACCCGGCGGCGGAAGGCGCGTTCGCCGCCGGCGTCGGCGCTCAGCGCCCCCCCCACCGATTCCAGCTGCAGTTCGCGCACCAGCTGGTGATCGACCAGCGCGCGCGCGGCGCTGCCGGTGTCGAGTGCGAACAGATAGGGGCCGCGGCCGTTGACCTCGACCGGCAGCAGGATTCCGTCCTGGCCGGCGTGCCAGGGCAGGTCGAGGACGGCCTGCTTGAATTCGAGCGCCAGGGTCTTCTCAAGGACCTGAGGGCGCAGCGTGGCTTCATCCTGGCAGGGCCCGGCCAGGGACAGGATCAGGGCGGCGGTGGTGGAGCGAGAAAACAAAGGACGGTCCTTCCCAATATCATGGACGACCATGGCTGAGCAGTCTGCCTCTTTTTTCGGAGACCTCGCCCACGCTGTCCGCAGCGTGGTCCGCACCCTCCTCGGCGCCGTAGTGCTGATTGGGGTGATCCTCCTTGGCGCCGTCCTGATCGCGATCGGACTGGTGGTGGCCGCCTTCCTATGGACCGGGCACAAGCTGCGCCTGATCAAGGACCCGCCCAGGGCGGTGTTCGCGCGCTGGCAGATGCGCTTCCTGCAGAAGATGATGGCCGCCAAGATGGCCAAGATGGCGCGCAACATGCAGGAGCAGGCCGATCGCGCTCAGCAGGACTCAGCCAGTCATCCCCGTGCCGTCGATGACGATGAAATCGAAGCGGAAGAGGTGGACGCCGACGATTTGGAAAATTTCCGCGGCAGCCTGGATGAATTCCTGAAGAGCCGCCGCGGTTAGAAGCGCATTCCGACGCCGAAGAGCAGGCCGTATTCCGGTCCGTAGAGGTTGGCCAGACTGCCGACCGAGAGGTCGAAGGCCGCTTCGACCGCAACGTCGAGGAAGGCGCGACGGCTGAGCCAGGTGCGCAGACCCGCTTCGCCGCGCAGGCGGGCGAGGCCGCCCGAACCGGCGCCATCGCCGTCGAGCAGACCGAGGTCGCCGCCGCCGGACAAGTAGGGATTCCAACCGCGGTCGGCGACCGGATTCAGGTAACGCCGCAGCATCAAGCCGGCGCTGATCGCCTGCAGGTCGCCTTGGCGGGCGTCCCATTGCTGGTAACGCAGACCGGCGACGATGGTGGTGTCGCTGCCCGCGGGGCCGTATTCCCAGTCCGCCTGAAGCGCAGAAAAATTGTCGACGTCGACGTTGTTGGAACCGAATAGCGAATCGACTTCGTACTCGGCGCCGCCGACGGCAACCGCCACGCGACCGGCGTTCCATTCCAGTTGCTGAGAGGAGGGCGAGGTTCCGAGGCTGCACGCGGCCGCTGCGATCAGCAGGCAGGGCAGCCACCACTTGGTAGGGATTGGAATCACGAGCTTGGTTCAGTGGGTCAGCAGACGACGACGGTGGCGGACCTGGTCGAGGGCGACCGCGGCGACGATGATCGCGCCGATCAGGATTTCCTGCACGTAGTTGGGTACACCGGTGAGGTTGCAGCCGTTGGCGAGAAAGGCCATCAGGAAGGCGCCCAGGATCGAACCGCTGATCCTACCCTCGCCGCCCGACAGACTGGCGCCGCCGATCACCACCGCGGCGATGATGTCGAGTTCCTCGCCCAACGCGGTGGTCGGATCGCCGACGGTCAGACGGCCGAAGGTCAGCACCCCGGCGAGGCCGGCAAAGGCCCCGCACAACACGTAGATCCATACCTTGGCGCGTCCGACCTTGACCCCGCACAACCGCGCGGTGGCTTCGTTGGAGCCGATGGCGAAGGTGTGCGCGCCGAGCACCGTGTGGCGCAGCACCGCGCCCATGAACGCCGCCAGCAAGAACATCAGCCACACGCCCTTGGGCAGGCCGAGCAGGGAAGCATCGGCCGACTTGCTCATCAACTCGGCCAGCCACGCCGCCGGCGCGTCGATCTTCTGTTCCTCGGCGAGGTACTTTGCGAAGCCGCGCGCCATGCCCATCATGCCGAGGGTGGCGACGAAGGGAATCACGCCCAGACCGGCGATCACCAGGCCGTTGATCAACCCGCAGAAGGCGCCGGTGCCGATGCCGCACAGCGCGGCCGCCGCCGGATCGATGCCGGCCTTGGCCAGAGCGGCGGCGACCACCGAAGACAAAGCGATAATCGCCCCCACCGAAAGGTCGATACCGCCAGAAACGATGACGAAGGTCATGCCGATCGCGCCCAGACCCACAATCACCGTCTGCGTGGCGACGTTGCGGAAATTGCGCACCGACAGATAGACGTCGGGTTCCAGGATCGAGAACAACGCCACCACCACCACCAGGCCGGTCAGCGGCCCGGCGATCGCGGTCAGGCGTCGCGGGTCGAGAAGGCTTTTGATCGAGAGGGCGGTCATGCGCTGAGGGCCTGGCTATCGCCGCTGCCGCGTGTGGCCTCGTGCAAGAGGCTCTGTTCACTCCATTCACCGACGTCGCGCGGCGCTCCGAGCAGGCCGCGGTGCATCACCGAGATGCGATCGCAGATGCCGAGCAGCTCCGGCAGGTAGGAACTGACCACCAGCAGCGCGCGGCCGTCGGCGGCGAGCTGTCCGAGCAGACGATAGATCTCGACCTTGCTGCCGACGTCGACCCCGCGCGTGGGTTCATCGAGCAGCAGCACGTCGGCCTGCTGGTGCAGCAGCCGCGCGATGGCGATTTTCTGTTGATTGCCGCCCGACAAGGCGTGCGCCGGTTGGTCGGGGTGGTCGCAGCGCACCGCCAGTTCCTTGACCCAGCGCTCGGTGCACGCGCGCCGGCGCTGGTGCGAAAGCCAGCCACGCCGCAGCAGCGGCCGCAGGCGCGGCAGGGTCAGATTTTCGCCGAGGCTCAGATCCAACGCTAGGCCCTCTTCTTTGCGATCCTCGGCCAGCAGGCCCATGCTGCAGCCCGCCTCGAGGCGCACGCTGCCGGCGCGGATGGGGTCGAGTCCGGCGAGCAAGCGCAGCAGTTCGGTGCGCCCGGCACCGACCAGCCCGGCGATGCCAAAGATTTCGCCGCGGCTCAACTCCAACGACGCCTGTCGCGGCAGGCCGTGGCCGGCGAGTTCGCGCACGCTCAGAACGACCTCGCCGGCGGCGTGCTCCACCTGCGGAAAGACCTCGTCCAGCGAACGCCCCACCATGCTCTCGATGATGTTCTCCAGGCTGACCTCCCCGATCTCGCCGCGGTCCACGGTGCGGCCATCACGCAGCACGGTGAAACGATCGGCGATCTCTTCGACCTCTTCGAGGAAATGCGAGATGTAGACGATGGCGACACCCTGCTCGCGCAGCCGCCGCATGACCCGGAACAAACCCTCGGTGTCCCGCCGCGATAGAGAGGAAGTCGGTTCGTCCATGACCAGCACGCGCGCATCGGAGACCAAGGCGCGCGCGACTTCGACCAGCTGGCGCGCGCCGGGTCCGAGTTCGGACACCCGCGTATGCGGCCGGATGTCTGGGTGGTCGAGACGCGCGAGTGCCTCTTCGACCGCCGGGCGCATGCGCCGCCGTTGCAGCCAGCCGCCCTGGCGCAGCTCGCGACCCAGCCAGATGTTCTCCTCGACCGTCAGGTGCGTGGCCAGGTTGAGTTCCTGGTAGATCATCGCCACACCGTGGCGCAAAGCGTCAAGAGGACCCGTTGGGCGATAGGGCTTGCCCTCCAACTCCATGCCACCGGCGTCGGCCGGATGGGCGCCGGACAACACCTTCATCAGGGTGCTCTTGCCGGCGCCGTTCTCGCCGATCAGGGCATGGACCTCGCCGGCGCGTAATTCCAGATCGACCCCGTCGAGCGCCTGCACCGCGCCGAAGGCCTTACGCACGCCGTGCATGCGCAGCAGCGTTGCGCCTACTTCAGCCACCGATCAAAGTCGATGTTCCACAACGCCTTGACCGCGTCGCTTTCCAGGTTCTCGGGAGTGGCCACGGTGACCCCGGTGTCGATGAAATGATCGACCGGACGCCCTTCGAGGTGGTCGATCATGCGCTTCACCGACAATTCGCCCATGCGGAAGGGGTCCTGCAGGATCAGACCGTGGATCTCGCTGTCGCGCACCGCTTGCAGCAATTTTTCGGTGGCGTCGAAGCCGACGAATTGGATCTTGCCGGCGCTGCCGGCGTCTTGGAGCGCGCGCAGCATGCCGAAGGTGGTCGGCTCGCACGCACAGAAGATGCCTTCGACCTCGGGATAATTGATCAGCAGGTTTTCGGCGGTCTTGAAACAGGTCTCCGAGGTGGCGCCGCCGTACTGGTTGCCTGAGAGGACCTCGATCTCGGGGAATTCGCCGGCGAGGGTGTCGAGGAAACCGATCTCGCGCTTGCTGGTCGAAGCCGATCCTTCGTAGTAGCGCATCATCAGAACCTTGCCCTGGGGTCCGACCAGGCCGGCGAGGTGGCGCGCCGCTTCGACCCCGCCTTGTCGGTTGTCGGTGGCGACAAAGCTCTTGTATCCATCCCAATCGACGCCGGAGTCCACCACAACGACCGGGATTCCTGCCGCCTCAGCCTCCTTCAACACCGGAATCAGGGCGGTGTTGTCGGTCGGACTGATGATGATTCCGTCGACCCGGCGCACGATGAAATTCTCGACCACCTTGATCTGTTCTTCACGGTCGTCCTCCTTGCTCGGCCCCATCCAGGTGACGTCGGCGCCGGTGTCCTCAACCGCTTTGTTGACCCCACTGTGAACGGACTTCCAGAACTCGTGGGTGGTGCCCTTGGGAATGGCCGCGATCTTCCATGCCCTGCCCTCCCCGCCCGCAGCTTCGGGTGCGCCCTCGCCACAGCCAGCGGCGATCAGGACAACGAGGAAGAGGCTGAGGAGCTTGCTGTTCATGCGGAAGGAGGGTTGGAAGCGCCGCCCAGCGCGGCGGAGATGCGATCGGCAGCCCCACGCAGGAGCTGAATCACCTGTGCCTCGTCGGGGCCGCTGGCCAGACTGCGCAGGTAGGGTACGGTCAGACTAGCGACGGCCTCGCCGCTGTGGTCCAGAACCGGCGCCGAAAGGTCGGTCACCCCCTTGGTCTGGGTGCTCTTGCGCCGCGCCGCGCCGGCCCGGCGAATGTGTGCCAGCGCGCGACGCAAGTTCTCGCTGTGGTCGACCGCGCATTCCTGCAGCCAGTCCTGGCGGCGCCAGTCCTGCTGGAAGGCGAGCAGCACGCGCCCCGAGCAGCTGTCGACCAAGGCAATGCGCGCGCCCGGCCGCACCGCGAAGCCGAGGAAACCGGGGCCGTCGACCTGCGCCACGATCAAGGCGTCGCCCTGGTGGCGGATGGCGAGGTGGCACGACTGTGCGGCGGCGGCGGCCAGCCGTTGCATCTGCGGCAGCGCGGCCTGCAGCAGGCGCTGGCTCGGCGGATGGTGGTGGGCGAGCTCGAACAGGCGCGGGGTCAGGCGGTAGAGCTCGTCGGCGGGGCCGCGCTGCAGGTAGCCGCGCTGCTCCAGGATCGTCAACATGCGGAAGATCTCGCCGGTGCTGCGTCCGAGGCCCTCGGCGATGGCGCTCTGCGACAAGCCGTCGGCGGTCGCCGCGAGCAGCTCGAGGATGTCGAGCCCCTTTTCCAGGGCGGGGGCAGAATAGCGCGGGCTGCTGGCTTTCATGGACTCCGGGGTTGCCGGCCCTGAGTTTAATGGTAAAAATGGCTTTCATCAATGAAACCAAGCCCCCGATCATGAGCGCGCGCTTCTTTCTCACCGGGGCCCAGGGCTGCATCGGCGCCTGGGTGGTCCGCCACGTCCTCGAGCAGGGCGGCAGTGCGGTGGTCTACGACCTCTCCACCGAACCGCAACGCATGCGCCAGGTGCTCAACGCCGAGCAGCTCAAGAAGGTTGAGTTCGTGCACGGTGACGTCACCGACGGCGCCGCGGTGCGCACGGCGCTCGAGGCCTCCGGCTGCGGGCACGTGATTCATCTGGCCGGACTGCAGGTGCCCTTCTGCAAGGCCGATCCGGCGCTCGGAGCGGCGGTCAACGTGGTCGGCACCATCAATCTGTTCGAAGCCGCGCTCGCCGTGGGTCTGCCACGCCTGGTCTACGCCAGTTCGGCCGCGGTCTACGATCTCGCCGCCGGCCACGACACCGTCGACGAAACGGTGACTCCGCAACCCGCAACCCACTACGGCGTGTACAAGCGCGCCAACGAGGGCAACGCCCAAGTCTATTGGGCCGACCAGGGTTTCTCTTCGGTGGGGTTGCGGCCCTTGACCGTTTATGGCGTGGCGCGCGATCAGGGACTGACCTCGGCACCGACCAAGGCGATGAAGGCCGCGGTGATCGGCCGCCCCTACACCATTCCGTTCAGCGGCCGCACCGACTTCCTCTACGCCGCCGACGCCGCCGCCGCTTTCGTCGAAGCTTCGCTGCGCGCCCCTGAGGGCGCACACGTCTACAACCTGCACGGCGAATCGGTCGCTGTGGAGGACGTCATCGCCCACATCGACGCCAATCTGCCGCCGGAGCGCCGCGGTGCGATCGGCTGCCAAGGTCCGGCGATCCCGATCGCGCCGTGCCTCGACGACCGCGCGCTGCGCCGTGACCTGCCTGGATTGCCCGCCACCGGACTCGCCGAGGGAGTCGCCGCCACCATGAACGCCTTCGCCACACTGCATCGCCTCGAACAACTGCCGCTCGACGATCTGGAGGTCGGCGTATGAGCCCGCGCCCGCTCTCCTCCTGCGCGATCCAGGTGGCCCCCGCCGACAACGTCGCGGTGGTGCGTGAAGAGCTGCCCGCCGGCACCGAGGTGCAAACGGAAAGCGGCGAGGTGGTGCGTTTGTCCGACGCGGTCCCACCCGGCCACCGCTTTGCCCTGAGGGACATCCCGCAAAACGATCTGGTGCGCCAATACGGCGAGGCGATCGGCACCTCGCTCGGCATCGGCCAGGGCGACTGGATCCGCCACGCCAACATGAGCAACGAGGTGCCGGTGGTGCGCGTTCTGGATGAAGACGCGCTGCCGGGTCCGACCGAGGTCCTGCCGGCCGAGGGCCTGGCGACCTTCGACGGTTTCCTGCGCGCCGATGGGCGCAGCGGCACGCGCAACTGGGTGGTGGTGATTCCGGCGTCGATGTGCGCCAGCCACGAAGCCCAGCAGATCGCCACCGCCGCCGAGTTCACGCTGTGGTCGCGCGAGCGTTACCCCAACGTCGACGGCGTGGTCGCCCTGCCGCACAACAAGGGATGCGGCACTCCTGACGGCGACAACGTCGAACTGGTGCTGCGCACCTTGAGCGCCTTTGCCACCCATCCCAATGTCGGCGCGGTGCTGTTCCTCGAACTCGGCTGCGAAAAGACCCGCGAGTCGATGCTGCGCGATTACCTCGGCAAGCTCGACGTGCTCGGCGCCGATGGCGCCCGCGTCAGCGACAAGGCCGCGGCGTGGATCGGCATCCAGCAGGCCGGGGGCACCCGCGCCACGATCGAGCAGGGCCTCCAGCAGGTGGAGCAACTGCTGGAGCACGCCAATCAAGCACAGCGCCAGCCGCGACCGTTGTCGGAACTGGTGCTCGGAGTCGAATGTGGCGGCAGCGACGGCTTCTCCGGACTGTCGGCCAATCCTTCGCTCGGTTTCGCCTCCGACCTGGTGGTGCGTCACGGCGGCAGCGTGATCCTGTCCGAGGTGCCCGAGTTCTGCGGCGCCGAACACCTGCTGGCGCAGCGTTCCCGCAGCGCCGAGGTCGGGCGCGAGGTCTACGAACTGGTCGACTGGTACAAACGCCACGCGGCGCGTTTCGGCGCCGAGCTGGGTCAGAACCCCAGCCCCGGCAACATCGAGGGCGGGTTGCTCAACATCACGATCAAGTCCTTGGGAGCGATCGCCAAGGGCGGCACCACGCGGGTCGAAGCCACCCTCGGCTACGCTCAGACTTTGCAGAGGCGCGGCCTCAACCTGATGCAGGGCCCCGGTTACGACCAGGAGTCGGTCCCGGGCATGGTCGCTTCGGGTGCCAACGTCGCCGCCTTCACCACCGGGCGCGGCACCACCATCGGCAACGCCATCGTGCCGGTGATCAAGATCGCTTCCAACAGCGACATCTACCAGCGCATGGTCAGCGACCTCGACCTCTCCGCCGGCGGCGTGATCGACGGCGAGGAAACCATCCCTGAGGTCGGCCGCCGCATCTTCGAATACTTGCAGCAAGTTGCGTCGGCCGAGATCCAGTCCAAGGCCGAACTCAACGGCCACCGTGAATTCCAGATCTGGGCGACCGATCTGGTGTCGTTGTAATGCAAGCCCTGCTCCTGACCGCGGCGCGCACCCTGGAAGTGCGCGAGGTCGCCAATCCCGCTCCTGCTGCCGACGAAGCGCTCTTACGCGTCGACGCGGTCGGTTTATGCGGCACCGACTGGCACATCTGGAGCGGCGAAGCCAATTACAACCGCGACGCACAGGGCGTGCCGCTGCCGCTGGCGCAACATCCGCAGCTGCTCGGCCACGAAGTCACCGCCACCGTGCTCACCCCCCCCGCCGAGGCCGGTCCTTTCGCGCTCGCCGCGGGTGACCGTGTGGTCGTAGATCAGGGCTGGAACTGCCACAGCCAGCGCGTCGACCCTCTGTGCGAGTATTGCGTCACCGGCGACAGCCATCAGTGTGAGTTCTATCGCGAACACGGCATCACCGGTCTGCCCGGAGGTTTGGCCGAGCGCATGGCGGTGCCCGCGGTCAATTTGCTGCCTCTGAACAGCGATCTCGAGCCGGCACAGGCGGCGCTGAGCGAGCCGCTGGCATGCGTGCTCCATTCCTGCGACATGCTCGCCCACGCCGCCAGTCGTTACCACCTGCCCACCGCCAGCGGCGAACGACCGGTGCGCTCGATCCTGATCGTCGGCGGCGGACCCGCCGGGCTTCTGTTCGCCCAGGTGCTGCGCCGGGTGGTGGGCTTCGAAGGCAAACTGCTATTGGCCGATCCGCATGACCTGAAGCGCGAACTCGCGGATTCATTCGGCGCCACTGCGCTCAACCCGAAGGAGGTTCCTTTGGTTGAATCCGTCCACGCGCAGACCGACGGCCTCGGCATCGATCTTCTGATCGACGCCAGCGGTTCGGGCCCGCTGTTCGAAATCGTCCCCGGGCTGCTGCGCAAGCAGGGCACCCTTTTGCTCTACGGGCACGGCCACGCCGGCATCGGCATGGAAGCGCTCAACGCGGTGCAGTTCCGTGAACCGTGCCTGGTGTCTCCGGTGGGTGCCAGCGGCGGTTTCGATCCGATCGGACGCCCGCAGATCTACCAACACGCCTTGCAGCTGATCGAGAACGGGACCATCCAGGTCGAGTCGATCATCACCCATCGTTATGCCGACCTCGGCGCCGCCCAAGGAGCCTTCGAGGGCGGCAACCAGGAGGCCGGCTACATCAAGGGCGTGGTGTTGATGGGCGGAGCATGAGCGCACAGCGCAGCGACGTACTGATCATCGGCGGCGGAATCGTCGGCCTGGCCACCGCCTATCAGGCGATGCTGAAGCGGCCCGATCGCTCGATCACCCTGCTGGAAAAAGAGGGCCAGCTCGCCGCACATCAGACCGGTCACAACTCGGGGGTGCTCCATTCCGGCATCTACTATCAACCGGGTTCGCTGAAGGCCGAGAACTGCCGCCTGGGCAAGTTGGCGATGCAGGAGTTCTGCGCCGAACACGCGATCGACTTCGACGTCTGCGGCAAGGTCATCGTCGCCTTGGACGAGAGCGAACTGCCGGCGCTGGAGCGGATCCAGGAGCGCGGGTTGGCCAACCGCGTGGCGTGCGAACGCATCGGACCCGAACGCCTGGCCGAACTGGAACCCCACGCCGCCGGCATCGCCGCGCTGCACGTGCCCGAGGCCGGCATCGTCGATTACCGCCAGGTGTGCGCGCGTCTCGGTGAGCTGCTGCGCGCCGGTGGTCATCAAGTTCTTCTCGGCACCAAGGTTCGTGACATCCGCGCCCTCAGCGGCGACGACAGCGGCAAGGGGAGCAGCGGAAGCGGCAACGGTTCGGTGGTGGTGACCGAGCGCGGCGAGTACCAAGCCACCACGGTGATCAACTGCGCCGGGCTGTATTGCGATCGTGTCACGCGTTTCAGCGGCCAGGACCCTGGCGCCAAGATCGTGCCCTTCCGCGGCGAGTACTACGACCTCGCGCCGGCGGCGCGCAAGCTGTGCCGCAACCTGATCTACCCGGTGCCCGATCCGAGCTTCCCCTTCCTCGGCGTGCACTTCACGCGCATGATCGACGGCAGCGTCGAATGTGGGCCCAACGCGGTGCTCGCCTTCCGCCGCGAGGGTTATCGCAAGCTGTCCATCCACCTGGGTGAGTTGTTTGAATCGCTGACCTACCCGGGGTTCCTGCGCCTGGCACGGCGCCACTGGCGCACCGGATTCGGCGAGATGTGGCGCTCCTTCAGCAAACGCGCCTTCGTACGCGCCTTGCAGCGGCTGGTCCCCGAAATCCGCGCCGAAGACCTCACCGCCGCTCCCGCCGGCGTGCGCGCCCAGGCGCTGCAACGCGACGGCAGCATGGTCGACGACTTCCTGATCCGCCAGGACGAACGCGTGATCAACGTCTGCAACGCACCCAGCCCGGCGGCGACCTCGGCCCTCAACATCGGCGCGCTGGTCGCCGCACGGATCTGAATCATGTCCAAAGTCGAAACCAAGACCTTCGCCAGTGAACATTTGCGCGAATTCAGCCAGCGCGTGTTCGAACACTTCGAGGTGCCGCGCGAGGACGCGGCGCTCGCCGCGGAAGTGCTGGCGATGAGCGATCTGCGCGGCATCGACTCGCACGGCGTCGGCCGTCTGCACACCTATTTCGACATGCTTGAAATGGGGCGCATCAACCCGCGGCCGCAGGTCAAGATCGTGCGCGAACGCTTGTCGACGGCGACCGTCGACGGCGACAACGGCCTTGGCCTGGTGGTCGGGCCGAAAGCCAACGAGATCGCCATGGACAAGGCGGCGCAGGCCGGCAGCGGCTGGGTCTCGGTGTGTAACACCAATCACTACGGCATCGCCGGTTACTACCCGATCAAGGCGCTCGAGCGCGACATGATCGGCTGGTCGATGACCAACACCACCAAGCTGGTGCAGCCCCTGTGGGGAGGCGAGCGCATGCTCGGCACCAATCCGATCGCCATCGCCTTCCCCGGCATGGAAGAACCGGCGGTGGTCATCGACCTGGCCACCAGCGCGGTCGCCTACGGCAAGGTCGAGATCGCCAAGCGCCGCGGTGAGGAGATCCCGCCGGGGTGGGCAATCGACTCCGAAGGCCGCGACACCACCGACCCCGATGGCATGATCGAGGGCGGCGCGCTCACTCCGCTGGGCAGCTTCCGCGAGATGGGCGGGCACAAGGGCTACTGCCTGGCGGCGATGGTCGACGTGTTGTGCTGCGTGCTCTCCGGCGCCAATTGGGGACCCTGGGCCCCCCCCTTCGCGCTGCGCCAGCACATCCCCGAACGCAGCGTCGGCAAGGGCATCGGCCACTTCTTCGGCGCCATGAGCATCGACGCCTTCATCGAGGTCGACGAGTTCAAGCGTCAGATCGACGACTGGGTGCGCACCATGCGTGGCACCAGACCGCAACCCGGTTCGCCCGGGGTGGTCATCCCCGGCGACCCCGAGCGCGAGGCCGAAGCCCTGCGCCGCGCCGAGGGCATCCCGTTGGTGCTGCCGCTGGTTGAGGAACTCAGGGATATTTCGCAGCGGACGGGCATCCCGTTCGACTAGATTACCGCGCATGAAGCTCGTCGCTTTCGAACTGGACGGCACCACCCACTTCGGCGCGCAGGCGCCGTGGCAGAACGAGATCCTGGACTTCAGCGCTGCCTCCTGCGCTCTGCCGCAGCCAGGCTTGGATCTGGACTGGTTCAACACCGACAGCGCCAGCCTGCAGGGAGCCCTGGCACTGCTCGAAGAACTGCGCGCCGCGGGGCGCGATGGCGTCCGCGCCACCGCCCTGCGCACTGACGGCGGCCTGCTCGATCCGGCGCGCGTGTGCATGCTGGCCCCGGTTCCTCGGCCCGGCAAGCTGATCTGCATCGGCCTCAACTACCGCGACCACGCCGAAGAATCAGGCCTGCCGATCCCGGAAGAACCGGTGGTGTTCTGCAAGTTCACCAGCGCGGTGACCGGACCGGAAGCCCCGGTGTTCCTGCCCAGGACCAGCAACCGAGTCGACTACGAGGCCGAACTCGGCGTCGTCATCGGTCGCCGCTGCCGCCGTGTCACCAAGGAAG
This sequence comes from Planctomycetota bacterium, assembly GCA_021776925.1. Taxonomy (GTDB): domain Bacteria; phylum Planctomycetota; class UBA1135; order UBA1135; family UBA1135; genus JAJFFB01. Next base: position 46,349 of record JAJFFB010000122.1, read on the forward strand.
AGGCCTTCCAGTACGTGCTCGGCTTCACCTGCATCAACGACGTCAGCGCGCGCGACCTGCAGGAGCGCGACGGACGCTGGGTGCGCGCCAAGTCGCTCGACTCCTTCGCGCCGATGGGCGCCGCGGTGGTCACCCTCGACGAGATCGCCGACCCCCACCGCCTGTCTATCCGTTTCCGCCTTAATGGCGAGACACTGCAGGATTCGAGCACCGAACAACTCATCTTTGGCGTCGACGAACTGATCTCCTTTCTGTCGCAAGACATCACTCTCGAACCCGGCGACGTGATCGCCACCGGCACCCCTCCCGGGGTGGGTTTTGCGCGCAAGCCGCCGATCTATCTCAAGGACGGCGACCTGATGGAAGTCGAGATCGAAGGCATCGGCGTGCTGCGCAATCCGGTCCGCGCCTGAGCGGGCATCGGTCTGGGGTTGGTGCGATCCGAGCGGACAGGGTCGCGGCCTCAGCTCACCACTTCGGCTGCTTTGGGCGAGGCCAGGCACTTGCGCAGCCAGTACAGATCGAGGGCGAGCAGCGCGGACATGCCGCTGATCGCGATCTGGTAGACAAATCCCAGGCCCTCGGGAACCTCCCCGGCGACCACGGTGCGGATGAACATGGTCAGCGCGAACAGCCACATCGGGATGCGCCCGAGCAACAGCACGTAGAAGCGCCCCTTGGCCGCCCAACGCTGCAAGCGGTCGCGATCGCGCAGTTTGCCCCACGCTTCGATCGCGGTCGAGCACGGCATCAGCTCACTGGCCATGGTCAGCAGCACCACGCCGTAGCCGATTTCCAGCGCCATCGCGTAGCCGTAGCCGACCAGCGCCAGTCCATGGTGCAGGATCAGGTCGGTGCGCGGTCGGATCTGATGGCGCGCGCGGCCGTAGATCATCCAAATATAGTCCGAGATCAGGTGGCCGTAGGCGATGCTCACCGCGGCCAGCCGCCAATCGGGACTGTCGTGCACGGCCAGGAATCCGGTGCGCCAGGAATCGGCGCTGTCGATCAGGCCGACGATGCCGAGGGCGGTCAGGACCAGTGCGGCGAAGCCACGCGAGATCTTGAAGGCGCGTGGATACTTGGGTTCGATCGCGCCCAGGACCCAGGCGTGTGCCAGGGTGAAGACCACGGTCGCCACAAGGATCCAGAGCAGCATGACGGCCCCCAACATAAGAAATCCGCACGTGGCCGTGTCTGATTCCATCGCCGGCGCACAGAATCCTGGTAGATTTGGCCGAAAAGCAGATGATGGCGACCGCCAAGGGGATCATTCTGGCCGGCGGGGAGGGCAGCCGCCTGCACCCCCTGACCGCGGTGGTCAGTAAACAGTTGATCGCGGTTTATGACAAGCCGATGGTCTACTACCCGCTGACCACGCTGATGCTCGCGGGAGTGCGCGACATCCTGCTGATCTCGACGCCGCGCGATCTGCCGGTGTTCCAAGGCTTGCTCGGCGACGGCTCCGACTGGGGCATTCGCCTGGAGTACGCGGTGCAGCCGTCCCCCGACGGCCTCGCCCAGGCCTTTCTCATCGGCGCCGATTTCCTCGACGGCTCGCCCGCCGCGCTGATCCTCGGCGACAACATCTTCTACGCTCGTGGGTTTTCCACCCATCTGCGCAGCATCGCCGCGCGCCGCGATGGCGCCACCATCCTCGCCTATCCGGTGACCGACCCGCGCCGTTACGGCGTGGTCGAACTGGATGAATTCGGCCACGCGCTGAGCATCGAGGAGAAGCCGCAGCAGCCGCGCTCCAATCTGGTCATCACCGGCCTCTATTTCTTCGACGCCGACGTCGTCGACATCGCCGCGCAGGTGCGCCCTTCGGCACGCGGCGAACTCGAAATCACCGACGTCATCCAGGCCTATCTCGAGCGCGGCGATCTCGAGGTCGAACTGCTCGGTCGCGGCGCCGCGTGGCTCGACACCGGCACCCCCTCGGCACTGGTCGACGCCGCCCTGTTCATCAAGACCATCGAAGACCGCCAGGGACTCAAGATCGCCTGCCCGGAAGAAGTCGCCTGGCGCATGGGCTACATCGACGACGACCGCCTGCGCGCCCTGGGCGAGCGCCTCGGCGATTGCGGCTACGCGCGCTATCTGCGCCAGCTGCTCAAGGATCGCGTTGCAGGTGGTAGATTGGAAGCGGAGGACCGCCCTTGAATCGACGCCTGCTCGTGACCGGCGGCGCCGGCTTCATCGGCGCCAATTTCGTGCACCACTGGGTGCACCACCACCCCGGTGACCGCGTGGTGGTGCTCGACGCGCTGACCTACGCCGGCAATCGCAGCAGCCTCGAAGAGGTCGCCAAGCACCCATCCTTCCGTTTCGTCCACGGCGACATCCTTGACGGCGCGCTGGTCGAAGAATTGCTACACCGCGATGCGATCGACACCCTCGTGCACTTCGCCGCCGAATCGCACGTCGACCGTTCGATCCTGAGTCCGGCCGAGTTCCTGCGCACCAACGTCGAAGGCACCCACTCCCTGTTGCGCGCCGCCCGCTCGGCCTGGCTGGAAAGCCCTGGCCGGCCGCGGCAACACCGCTTTCACCACGTCTCGACCGACGAGGTCTACGGCTCGCTCGGTCCTGAAGAACCCGGTTTTCACGAGGAGTCCCCCTACGCACCGACCTCGCCCTACGCGGCGAGCAAGGCCGCCTCCGACCATCTGGTCCGCTCCTTTCATCTCACCTTCGGCCTCGACGTCACCCTCAGCCACTCCTCCAACAACTACGGCCCCTTCCACTTCCCCGAGAAGCTGATCCCGCTGATGCTGCTCAATGTACTGCAGGGCCGCGAACTGCCCCTATACGGCGACGGCCTGCAGGTGCGGGACTGGCTCTACGTGGCCGATCACGTGCGCGGGCTCGAGCAGGTTCTCGAGCATGGCCACAGCGGAGAGTCCTACAACCTCGGCGGCGGACAGGAGCGCACCAACCTCGAAGTGGTGCACGCACTATGTGCTTTCACCGATGAGCTCTTTGCCCTCGACGAGGAATTACGCGAACGCATCTTCGGCAACGACGCGTGCCTGCGCGAGCGCTTCCCGGATTGCCCGGCGGCGCGCGGCGAGCCCTGTGCGCAATTGATCCGCATGGTCAAGGACCGTCCCGGACACGACCGCCGTTACGCCATCGACGACCGCAAGGCCCAGCGCGAACTCGGCTTCACTCCGGTCGAGAGTTTCGACAGCGGTCTGCGCCGCACTCTGGTCTGGTACCTTGACCACGAGCGCTGGTGGCGCGAAATCCAGACCGGGGACTACCAGGCCTGGATCCAACGTCAGTACGGTTCCGGGCCGCCGCGCGAGGGTGGCGACTCAGCGACCCGCGCCCACCGGGCTTAGCGACCCGCGCCCACTGGGGTAAGGCCGGCGGCGGCTTTCTTGGGCCTGGGCGGCGGCGGCGTCAGCCGGGTCACTTTGAAGCCGGCCTTTTCCAGGTAGCGGTTGACCGAGTCCGGGCCGAGGAAGTGCAGCGCGCCGAAAACGAACACGTGGCCCTTCTCGGGAGCCTTCTGGATCATGGCGCCGAGGCGTTTCGCCATGACCACGTTGCGCTTGGTGAGCAGCGCCTCCAAGGAACGGACTTCGAGCGGATCCTTGGGATCAAAATCTTCCATGGCGTAGGCCCACAACGCTTTTTCATCGCCGCCCAGATAGAGGTCGGCCATTTCACCGAGGCGGTCGCGCTCCTGTTCACGGTCCTTCAACTGCAGGCGGACGGCCTTGAGCATGGAGCGCCCGTATTCCTCGTCGCTGAGGACGCTGAGCGCCGCCATCTGTTCGGGCAGGGTTTCGACCCCGCCGATTTCCTTGCCCG
>JAJFFB010000123.1 GCA_021776925.1 Planctomycetota bacterium
CCCCTGGACGGCGTCAGCAGAACCCGCCCCTATCTAAAGATAGGGGCGGAACCAGCTTCCTTGCCAGGGAACAAAACCACTTGCCAAGGAACGAAAGCACTTTATCCACGGCCAGTCAAGGATGGATGAGCAGGTCGAGCTGGGGCAGTTCATGAAACGAGGAACCTCCGGAGTGTGTTCCATGGCACTTGGATTGCCCCGGGAAGCCCCTTGTCATTCGATTGGCTCAAATGCCAAGTGGGGATTATCGTATCCCAATGAGCCAAAATTCCAACGGGTGGACACTGCTCTTGCTATTGGCAGTTTTCTTTGCGCCAGGTTGCCAGCGCCAAGAGCAACAGAATCCACTTGCCTTCCGCGGAGAAGTTGAGGAAGGAACTCCTGGAGCGGTTTACATTGAAGATTTCGTTTCTGAATACACAGCACCTGGCTGGTTCGGGCCTGCTCGGCGGTTTGATCTGGCGAGGGTTGGAAACGCCAAGGACTCCAGTGGGAGAGGCGCTCTTTTCTTTGAAATCGTCCAAAGCGAAAAAGAGGCCTTCGGGGATTTCACTGAGAGCCTGATCGACCTCCGCATGGCGATTGAGATTGAAGGAACCGTCTACTCCGCTCCCCACGTCGAAGGTCGCCTTACGAGCGGCGGAGTCATCACAGGTGGGATGGCTGGTTTTTCCAAAGAGGAAGTGGTGGCGTTGCTCAAGGTCCTTGAACGCGGAGTGCGCTAGAAGGACCTCGCCCATTTCTTGGCTGGATGTCAGCTATCAGCAATGAAGACCTGAGCGTGGTCGATTAAGAAACTCCCTGCCATCAGTCCCTGTTGGAACGTGGCGAGTTGCTCATGGCAATTCGGGCGCCCCGGATGAACAGCCAGGCTGCCAGGCCGCTAGCGAGCAGCTCCAGGATCGGGAGGTCGTTCCCAGTGCAGATGATGTCGCCCATCACTCAGAGCTGGGTCGGTTTGCGGAGCCAGCCCTGAAAGGACTAAACCGGTCAATACCGCGTGGCCCGGGATTGGATCTGTGCACCATCAGGCCACCCAGTCCACTACTCTGGAAGTGACTCCCATCATTTTGGCCTACCGGCGGTGTAGGTACGGACTTGATTCCAGTCCACCACCTTGCGCCAGCCGTTCCATGTTTCGAGGGTCACGGCTGACCCTTGAACTTCCACAACGGTCCCCTGTTCGATAACTTTCGGGTCCTGCTGCTCGACGATCCCATATATCCCGAGGGGTGGCGGGCTGAATGCTGGGCTTGAGACGGCGCAACTGGCAAGCGGGATCAGAGCCAGCGAGAGAAGAAGGGTGCGTAGGCTTGCGCGCATAGACTTGCGATGTTGATAACTCAGGGTGTTTCTGTCAATTCACCCTTTGGATCACCCTGCCATCCTCCTCAACTCAAAGGTGGGCGCCTAGAGTTCTTCCTGGAGACCCCATAATCCCAAACCCTGTAGTTGCAGGGCCCTTCCAGGGCAGCTTCGCAATACGCGATCGGCAAGGCCTTAGGTTGGTGGGCGTTACAGGACTCGAACCTGTGACCCCCAGCTTGTCGAGCTGGTGCTCTAGCCAACTGAGCTAAACGCCCAACCTCAGGGGCGAAAAGGATAACCTCAGCCTTTGGGAAAGGAAAGTGCCTTTTCGTGCCACTGGTCGTAGAGGCCGGGGTCGCGCTCGGCGGCTTCGAGGCGACAGCGCAGGACCTCGAGGGCGTCTTCGAAGAAGTCCATTTCCAGAATCTTCTCGGCTGGCCATGGGCGCTTGCGGCGCGGCCAGCCCTCCGGATCCATGTGCCCCTGGGCGAGCAGGATCAGCGTGGCTTTGGAAATCGACGCGCGCGGCAGCCGCGCCCGCGCCTGCAGGCGGCGCAGTACCTCCGAGGGCACCTGGCTACTTTCCTTGATCTTCAAGGTGCGCGTTTGCGGATTGAACTCGTCTTCGACCATCGGGCCGTAAAGCAGAGCAAGTTTGGCGCCATAACCCGGATTACCCCGGTCGACGACCCAGCCATCGAGCGCGCGCAGTGCAGACATCTGCCGCGAGCGCCGCTCGGGAGTGTTCATCCATGCGTGCAGATCCGGCAGGATGATGCGCACCAGATCCAGCGCCAGCAGATCTTCAAAAGCGCCTTCCATGTTGCCCGAATCCATCAGGCGGAAGATCTCTTCAATCACCCGCGGTTCGGCCGACTTGCGCACCAGCCCGGCGTGGCGGCGCGCGGCTTCGATCTCGGCCTCGCCCGGATCCAGATCCAGCCGGCGGATGAACTTGATCAGGCGCAGGATGCGCACCGGGTCCTCCTGGAAGCGCCGGTCGGGATCGCCAATGGCAAGAATGCGCCCGTGGTCGAGGTCGTCGAGGCCGCCGACCCAGTCGACGATCTCGCCAGCGCTCGGATCGAGGAACAGTCCGTTGACAGTGAAGTCGCGGCGCCGCGCGTCTTCATCCGCGCTGCCGAAAACGTTGTCGTCGCGGATCACCGCGGGATCGCCGTCGCGCGCCTGGGGCGGCTCACGGCGGAAGGTCGCGACCTCGTAGATCTCGCGCCCCGAATAGACGTGCACGATGCGGAAGCGGCGGCCGATCACGCGCGAGCGGCGGAATAGCCGCCGCACCTGGTTGGGCCGCGCCGAGGTGGCGATGTCGTAGTCCTTGGGCGTCGCCCCGGCAAGGTGGTCGCGCACGCAGCCGCCGACCAGATAGGCCTCGTGTCCGGCGCGTTGCAGGGTCAGGACGATGTCGACCGCGCGACGGTCGAGACGGCGCAGCGAGAACGGCAGCTTGCGGCGGGTGGGCTTCTTCATCGCCGCTTCAGCACCACAACCTGGCGCGCGCCATGGCCGGCCGGGAGTTCATAGGGGTTGCGTGCGGCCACGATCCAGCGGCTGCGCTGCTCGTCGGAAAGCGCGTCCCAATCTTCCTGCCAGCGTGGACCGGCGAGCAGGAACAAAGCTTCGCAGTACACCCGGTTGCGCTGCAGCCGGGTCAGCAGGCGTGGTAGCGCTTCGACCGCGCGGACGACGATGACGTCGATGTGGCCTTCCTCACGGATCAATTCCTCGGCCTGGCCGGCGAGCACTTCGACGTGGAACAATTCGAGGCGCTGCGCCGCGTCTTCAAGGAAGGCGGCACGTTTGCCGCGCCGTTCGCACAGCAACAAACGCTTCTCCGGAAACACCGACGCCCACACCAGGCCGGGCAGGCCGCCGCCGGAGCCCCAGTCGACCACGGTGCGCGCGTCGTCGGGCAGGAAACGCGCCGCGGTCAGGCAGTCGACCAGGTGCGCCGGAATCAGCTGGTCCCAGCTGCGCGCGCCGGTCAGGTTGACCACCGAGTTGGCGGCGAGCAGCAGCTTGCCATAGGCGAGCACGGCGTTGAGCGGCCCGTCGACCGGATCGGCCAAGGGCTTCAGCGCATCGCGCAGCAGCGGCAGGTCGAGCGGATTGGGCGCTTCGACTGCGGCCAGGGCTGCGGCGGAGATGCCGGGGTAGGACAAAGCTGGGAGGGGGGAAGGCTGGGCTGCAGGGTGCACGCCGGGCCGCGGGCGGATTGGCAGGGCAGGGAGGACTCGAACCCCCAACATGCTGATTTGGAATCAGCCGCTCTACCAATTGGAGCTACTGCCCTAATCCACCGTTGCTCGCATTGTTGCCGCCGCGAGGCGACCGTGCAATGGAGCCGGATGGTGCCGAGAGGGGGAGTCGAACCCCCACGTCCTAATCGGACACAGGCACCTGAAGCCTGCGCGTCTGCCAATTCCGCCATCTCGGCTTAAGTGGCCCATCCGGGGCGACTAAGATACCGTCCCCGCAGCGGGAAGCAAGAGCACTGATGAGCGAAAACGAGCGCCCGGTCCGCGAAGTTGCGGCCAACCGCAAGGCGCGGCGGGATTATGAGATCCTCGACCGCCTTGAGGTGGGCATTGCGCTCGAGGGCACCGAGGTCAAGACCCTGCGTTCGGGGCACGTCAGCCTGGCCGAGTCCTTCGTACGCATCCAAGAGGGCCAGATGTGGCTCGAGGGCGCGCACATCGACGAGTACCGCGAGGGCAACCAGCGCAACCACATCCCTACGCGTCGCCGAAAGCTGCTCGCGCACAAGCGCGAGATCGCGCGCTGGAGCCAGCGGATGAATGAAAAGGGGCTGACCATCGTGCCGCTGAAGCTCTATTTCCGCGGCCGCCACGTCAAGCTCGAGATCGGCCTCGCCCGCGGCCGCAAGCACCACGACAAACGCCAGGCCCTGCGCGACCGCGACGCCAAGCGTGAACTGCGCTCGCTGCGCCGCCGCTGAGCCGCACTCGGGCTGCGCCTCCGCTGATTCGCTCTCCCGCTGCGCCGGATACTGGCAGGAGCCGATTTGCGCATGATAGAATGGAGTCTCATCCGGATGGGGGCGATCGGTTTCGACTGGAAGTTTCCCTGGTCTAGGTTGCGTGCCGAGGTTGCGGAGATGGCCTCGTTAATCCCTCCGCAAGGCATTAACTGCCGATAACAACTACGCACTCGCTGCTTAAGTAGCGCGTCCTTCTGGTCTTCGCCCGCTGGGCCAGATGGACGAACGATCGCGGGCTAGCCGACGGTACCTGGCCCGGGGACCCGAGGTGAAATTCAATGGGCTGGCACCCGTCCTCGCTGGTTCGCGGACCTGGCCGGGAGCGAGATCCGATCGCGAACTACGCACGTAGACGCCCTGGTCGGGCCTTCTCAGGACGCGGGTTCGATTCCCGCCGCCTCCACCATCCGCGTGGGCCGGGCTGAATCAGCCGGGCCTCCGCGGCGGGCCGGACGGATTCGACCATGCCTCCCGGGCGGGCCGGGGTGATCCAAGCTTCCACCGGCCCCCTTGTTCCTCTATGCTGGCGGCGAAGGTATGCGCATTCGCCTGGCTTCACCCGGTCTCGCCCTGCTTGCCCTGCTCCCCGGCATGGCTTCCTGTGGCGTGCAGACCGTCGACGCCATCCGTGACCTTTCGGCGATTCATGATCCAAACGACTGGTCCCCGCGCAGCCCGGCCCAGTTATCGGTACCGCCCGAGGTCTACCTGACCGACCGGCCGGTGCGCACCGGCGGCCCTGGGGTCTTCGAAGTCGAGGACCACCGCGAACTCGAAGCCTCGATCCTGAGCTTTCTGGGCGGCACCCAGCGCGATAGCCCGGCCTTGGTCCTAGAAACCAGTTCGTGGCTGGCGGTCGAGCTGCTTCACGACGATTACCCCGAAGCGCGGGTGCAGGCGGCCGCGATCCTGTCGTCGTTTGCCGGTTATTGGATCGAAGAACAGGGTGTGCGCCTCGACCACCTTGCCGAGGGCAACAGCCATGACGGCGACTTTTCCGGTGCCCTGACCGATTTCATGAGTGCGGACGATGAGCGCGATTCGGACGGGCGCGCCCAGGCCCTGGCCAGGCTGGCACACCTGCCGTTGCCTGGCGATGCGGCCACCATCCGCGCCCTCGCCGGGGTAGGGCGGCGCCTCGGTCGCATGCCCCTGCGTGCCGACAACGAACCTCAGGCATTTCGTTTTGCCCTGCGCTGCGTCCTTTCTTTCCTGCGCGCCGGTAGCCAGGACCGCGACCCCACCGTTGCCGAGGCCTGCCGCGTGCGCCTTGGCCTGCTTGAGTCTCATGCCATCCGGCCCTGACCTTCCCCTTTGAAGTCTCTCGGTCCGACCCTCCTCAAAATCGCGCTGGCAGTCCTGCTCACCCTTTACGTGGTGCAGCAGGTGGAACCACGCGACCGTCTGATCCAGACCGGGACCGATGAGCCGGGTGTGGTTTTGGTGGGCGACTTGTCGGGCGCCTGGCGCGGCAGCGATTGGGTTTTCGTGGTGCACAGCCTCGAGGCCAACGAGGCCGACCCTGCAGTGGTGGCGGCGGCGCCTGCGGTGGGCGCCGAGATCAAGGCTGCGGAGCTTGCTGCTGGCTGGGAACTGCACCCCGGATTCCTGACCATTGTTTCGGGCATCCATGGAGGTTGGCTGTTGCTGGGTGCCGCGCTGTGGGGCGGCTTGCTGGTGCTGGCGGCCTATCGCTGGACCATCTTGCTCGCAGCGGCCGGCATCCACACCTCTTTTGCCACGGCGCTGCGTCTGTGTTTCATAGGTTACTTCTTCAACAACGTGATGCCCGGGGTGACCGGCGGCGACGTGGTGCGCGGCGCCCTGATCACGCGCGGCCTGGAGCAGGACCGCTGGAAGGCCGCCTTGTCGGTGATTGTCGACCGCATGGTCGGCCTGGTCGCACTGCTCACCCTGGCAGCGGCAGTGCTCGCCTGGGGCACACTGACCGGCGGCGCCGACTCGCCCTATCCGGTGGCGCTCAGCCGCGGCGTGTTCCTGGTGCTGGCCTGCGCGGTTTTGGGCGGATGCGCCTATCTTTCTAAGCGGGTGCGCGAATTCCTTGGCATCGAGCGCTGGCTGCGCAAACTGCCGGGCGGCAACACCCTGGGCAAGATCGACGGAGCGCTTTCGATCTATCGCCAGCGGCCCGGAGGTCTGGTGCGCGCCTATCTGATGTCGCTGCCGCTGCAGGTCTTCGGGGTGCTGTCGTTCTGGGCGGTGGGCATGGCATCGGGGGCGGACATCCGTCTGACCGATGACTTTGTGATCTTTCCGGTGGTGCAGACGATTTCGGCGGTTCCCCTGGCTCCGGCGGGCTGGGGCGTCGGAGAGACCTTGTACGGGACTTCTTTTGCCTTGTTCGGCTCGACCTTTACCCTGGGGGTAGCGGTTTCCATTCTGTTCCGGCTGTTGACCCAGGTCGGCTTCGGCCTGATCGGCGGGCTGGTGTGGGTGCTCGGGCGACAACGCCAAGAGGAAGTCCGCCTGATTAAGGACGAGAGATCATGAGAGGAATAGCATGAGCCTGGTCGTAGTTGGTTCCTTCGGTCTCGACACCGTCGAGACCCCCTTCGGCCGCCGCGAGGAAGTTCTCGGCGGGTCGGCGATCTATTTCTCGTTGGCCTCTTCGCTGTTCACCCAGGTGAAGCTGGCCGGCAACGTCGGCCAGGACTTTCCCGAAAGCGCCTGGACGGCCCTGAAACAGCGTGGGGCGGACCTGAGTGGGATCCAGGTCTTCAAGGACCAGCCCACCTTCCGCTGGAGCGGTCGCTATCAGGGCGACATGAACGAGGCCGAGACGCTGAAGACCGAATTGAACGTGTTGGCCGAGCCGCCCACGGTGCCGGACGACTACCGTGGCGCCGACTTCGTGTTCCTGGCCAACATGGGACCCGACACCCAGCTCGAAATGCTGCAGCAGCTCGATGGGGGCATGGTCTACGCCGACACCATGAACCTGTGGATCGACATTCAGCGCGACAACCTGATCCGCTTGCTGCAGAAGCTGGATGGGCTGGTGCTGAACGACAGCGAAGCCCGCCAGCTGACCGGCGAATCGAACCTGATCAAGGCCGGCGACGCCCTGCTGCGCATGGGGCCGGGAGTGGTGATCGTGAAGAAGGGGGAGCACGGTGCTTTCCTGTTCGAGCGGGGATTTCACTTTGCTTTGCCGGCCTATCCGACGACCAAGGTGACGGACCCGACCGGCGCCGGTGACTCCTTTGCCGGCGGTTTTCTTGGAGCCCTGGCCGAAACCGGCAACTCGACCCCGGACAACCTGCGCCGGGCGATGGCCTACGGCACCGTGGCCGCCTCGCTGACCGTGGAGCAGTTCAGCACCGCCGGCCTGGAAGGGGCGACGAGAGCCGATCTCGACCACCGTTACCAGCAGTTGCGCGATTTCGTGCGCTTCGAGGCGTAACCAGGCCCCGGCAGGGCCGTCTGAGTGTTATCGGGATTTCCTGGAAAAGGGGCTGGCAAAAGACCCTAACATTTCCCTAAAATCCAGGTCCGACCCGGAGGAACCCGTGGCATCCAAGAAGACCAAACACACCCAAAAAGAACGCTCCAAGGCCATCCAGGCCGCCCTTTCCGCCATCCAAAAGGCCCACGGCGAAGATGCCGTGATGGACATGAGCAAACAGACCATCGGCCCGATTGCCGGGGTGCCGACCGGCTCGCTTGGCCTCGATGCGGCGCTCGGCGGCAAGGGCCTGCCGCGCGGCCGCGTGGTCGAGCTCTATGGGCCCGAGTCCAGCGGCAAGTCCACTCTGGCGATGTCGGTGGTGGCCCAGGCGCAGAAGGCCGGCGGTTTCGCCGTCTACATCGACGCGGAGCACGCCTTCGACCCCGAATACGGCAAGAAACTCGGCATGGTCATCGACGGCGACCAGTTCCTGTTGTCGCAGCCCTCGTCTGGCGAAGAGGGCCTCGACATCTGCGAGCAGTTCGTCAAATCGCAGGCGGTCGACGTCGTGGTGATCGACTCGGTCGCCGCGCTGGTTCCCAACGCCGAACTCAAGGGCGAGATCGGCGACACCTTTGTCGGCGTGCAGGCGCGCATGATGTCGCAGGCCCTCAGGCGCCTGACTTCCGTGATCGGCAAGACCGACGCGGTGGTGATCTTCATCAACCAGTTGCGCGAAAAGATCGGGGTCATGTTCGGCAATCCTGAAGTCACCCCCGGTGGCCGTGCCTTGAAGTTCTACTCCTCGATCCGCATCGACGTGCGCCGCATCGGCGCGCTGAAGACCGGCGACGTGTTCGTCGGCAACCGCACCAAGGCCACCGTAGTCAAGAACAAGGTCGCGCCGCCTTTCCGCCGCGCCGAGTTCGACATCCTCTTCGGCACCGGCATCTCCTACGAGGGCGACGTGCTCGACCTCGGCATGCAGCATAATTTCATCTCCAAGGCAGGTGCCTGGTTCACCTTCCATCACCCCAAGAACGGCGACATCCGCCTCGGCCAGGGGCGCGAAGGAGTGCGCACACTGCTCATCGAGAACCCGGAGCTGTGCGAAGAAATCGCCGAACTGGTGCGTCAGGCCATTGCTCCAGAGCCCGATCCCGATCAGGCACCGAGCGACGAAACCCCGGCCAACCAAGATGCAAGCAAAGAGGCCGCCAAGGGAGTCGCCAAGGGGGAGGCCAAAGAGCCTGCCAAGAAAGCGGCGGAGACCGAGCCCGCAAGTGCTCCCGAGGGACCCAAGGGGCCCAAGGGGCCCAAGGCACTCAAACCGCGCAAGGCCAAGGCCTCCGCTGCTGGTTGAGGCCAATGCTAGGCCTTAGGCCGCCAGGCCGAAGCCCGGCGCTTAGGCCGCCAGGCCGAAGCCAGGCGCTTGGGCCGCAAGGCCGAAGCCAGGCGCTTGGGCAGGCACGGCTACCGCATGAGTGGGGCTTGCGATTATCCTGTGTCGCGGGGGGGCCGAGTAGGCCCCCCATTTGTTTCATGAGCCAACCCCGCACTGCAGCCGAGATCCGGGAAGCTTTTTTGAGCTTCTTCGAGGAATGCGGCCATCAACGCCTGCCGTCCGACCTGCTGGTCCCGAGCAACGACCCGACCTTGCTCTTTACCGGCGCCGGGATGAACCAGTTCAAGGACGAGTTCCTGGGCAAGGGCCGCGATTTGCACAGAGTCACCACCTCGCAGAAATGCCTGCGCGTGCCCGACCTGGAGAACGTTGGTCTGACCCCGCGCCATCACACCTTCTTCGAGATGCTGGGCAATTTCTCCTTCGGCGATTATTTCAAGGCCGAGACCATTCCCTGGGAATGGCGCTTCTTCACCGAGGTCCTGGGCTGGGATGCACAGCGCTTCGTCTGCACCGTCTACGACGACGACGACGAGGCCTTTGACCTGTGGCGCAACGTCATCGGCATGCCCGAAGAACGCATCTACCGTTTCGGCGAAAAGGAGAATTTCTGGCCGTCCTCGGCGCCGTCCCAAGGCCCCAACGGCGTTTGTGGGCCGTGCTCCGAAATCTACTGGGACCAGGAGCCCGGGAATCCGCTGCCGGATCCGGCCGGGCTTGAAGAACTGCCGGGCCGATTCCTTGAGGTCGGCAACTTCGTCTTCACCCAATTCGATCGCCGTGACGGCGGGGAATTGGTGCCGCTGCCGCAGCGCAACATCGACGTCGGCCTGGGGCTGGAGCGTATCGCCGCGGTTGCCCAGGGAGCCGCGAACAACTTCGAGACCGATCTGTTCGCGCCGGTGTTGGCGCAACTGCAGGCCGGCTGCGGCCGGACCTACGGCGACCACGACGACGACGACGTGCGCATGCGCCGCATCGCTGACCACAGTCGCGCGGTGTTCTTCTGCATCGCCGACGGCGCGGTACCTGGGCGCGAGGGGCGGGGCTACGTGGTGCGCAAGATTCTGCGCCGCGCCATCCGCGACGGCATCGACCTCGGCTACGAAGCACCTTTCCTGGCCGACCTGATGAGTGGCGTCCAGGAAACGATGGCCGCGGCCTATCCCGAGTTGAAGGAACAGGAAGCCACCATCGTGGCCATGGTGCAGGCCGAAGAAGAACGCTTCCGCGAGGTCTACCAGCGTGGCATCGAGCGCCTCGAGGTCTTGCTGGAACAACGCCAGGACGACACCTCGGGCGTGTTTCCCGGCGAGCTCGCCTTCGAACTGCACGACACCTACGGTTTCCCGGTCGATATCACCGAAGTGGTGGCGCGCGAGCACGGCTTGGAGCTCGACCGCGATGGCTTCCACGCATCGATGGCCGAACAACGTCAACGCGCGCGCGCCGGCACCGATATCTCGGTCGACGTTTTCGCCGAATCCCTTTCTTCGCGCCTTTCCGGCAGCGGCGTTCCAACCACCGATTTCACCGGTTACGCGCAACTCGAAGCAACCACCGCGGTAGCGGCGGTGCTCGATGCCAGCGGCAACCCGGTCGAAAAACTCGATCCAGATCAGGTGGGCAGTGTGCTCCTCACCAGCACGCCCTTCTACGCCGAGGGCGGCGGCCAGGTCGGCGACCAGGGCCTGTTGACCAACCCGGAAGGCGCGGTGTTGTTCCAGGTCGCCGGTACTTCCAGCGAAGAGGGTTACTTCCTCCACCGGGGCACGGCGGTCGCCGCCCTGGGTGCAGGCCAAGAGCTCCACGCTTGCGTCGATGACCGCAGCCGTCGTGCCACCGAGAAACACCACACTGCCACGCACCTGCTGCACGCCGCTTTGAAAGAGGTGCTCGGCGAGCACGTGCAGCAAGCGGGTTCGCACGTGGGGCCTGAGCGCCTGCGTTTCGATTACACCCACCCGCAGGCTCCGAGCGCCGAACAGCTCCAGGAAATCGAGGACCGTGTCGCCGAGGTGGTCATGACCGCCACCGAGGTGGGGGTGGAAAACACCAGCCTGACCGCCGCCAAAGAACAGGGTGTGACCGCGCTCTTCGGCGAAAAATATGGCGACCAGGTGCGCGTCGTTTCGGTGCCCGGCTACTCGGCAGAGTTGTGCGGCGGAACCCACGTAGCCAACGTCGGCGCCATCGGACCCTTCCGTCTGCTTGGCGACCGTGCCCTGGCGGCCGGGGTGCGCCGCATCGAGGCGGTTGCCGGGAGTGCCGCCCGCCAGGCCGCGCGCCACGACCAGATCCGTCTGCGCGAACTCGAGGCCGCGCTCAAGGTTCCCGCCGAGCGTTTGCTCGAACGCGTCGAAGCCCTCAAGACCAAATCGAAGGAGGCCGCGCGGGCGCAGCAGCTTGCCCTTCCCGACGGCAAGGAACTCGCTGCCGAACTGCACGGGTGCGACCCCTTGGGTTGGAAGCACCTCGGCGGCCTCGACGCCGACGGACTGCGCCGCCTGAGCGACCAGTTGCGCCAGATTGGTGGTCTGCCGCCGGTCGTCCTGCTGACCGGAGGCGACGCCGAACGGGTGCCGTTCGCCCTGATCTGCGTGGCCAAGGGGCCCTTCCAGGCAGGGGTTCTTGCCAAGCAGTTTGGCCGACTCGTCCAGGGCGGCGGGGGCGGACGACCCGATTTTGCCCAAGGCCAAGGCTCCAAAGGAGATGCGCTAGAGGCCACAGTTCAGGATTTCGGCCGTACCTTGGCAACCACTGCTTGACCCGGCGCGAAAAACTGCGAAAATACCCGGCCCTTTTGCCACCAGGCTCCCTTCAAGGGTGGGATCGCAGGCAAGCCAGCCAGCCATTCCAGGGTGGGGCGGAGAACGACCATGGCCGTACCAAAGAGAAAGAATTCCAAATCCCGCGCCCGCAAGGGCCGCGCAGGCGAACGCAAAGCAAGCGTCGTCAACCTGCGCGCTTGCGCGCGTTGCAGCACGCTCGGCCGTGCGCACACCGTTTGTAATAATTGCGGCCACTACGCCGGTCGCGAAGTGATCGAAAAGGACGAGTTCTAGGCCAGGTCCGATGAGGATCGCGGTTGACGTACTCGGAGGCGACCACGCCCCAGACGAGATCCTGCTTGGCGTCGCCGACGCCCTGCGGGATGATTTTCGTGCTGAGGATCTGCTGCTGGTCGGACCCGAGGCGGTGATCCGCAAACAGCTGGGTGCGGCGGGGATCTCGGCGGATCAAATTCCTGAAATCCTGCCCACCGAGGTGGTGATCGAAGGGCACGAAAAGCCGGTGATCGCGCTGCGCGCCAAACCCGACGCGTCCATCCTCAAGTGTGTAGGGGCAGTGCGCCAAGGGCTGGCCCAGGGGCTGATCGCCTTCGGCAACACCGGCGCCGCAGTGGCCGCGTCCACTATGGGCCTGGGCCAGCTGCCGGGAATCCGCCGTCCAGGGATTGCGGTGACCCTGACGGGGCAGAGCGGCCCCTTCGTGCTGCTGGACTGCGGCGCCAACCCCACGCCGAAAGCGCTGCACCTATTCCAATACGGATTGATGGGCGAGGCCTACGCGCGCGATGTACTCGGCATCGCCGCACCGCGCATATCCTTGCTCAACATCGGCGGCGAGGCGGGCAAAGGCGGCCCGGTACTGAAGGAAGCGCACCAGCTGCTCGACGACTCCGATTTCAACTTCGTCGGCAACATCGAGGGCAACCACATCTTCTTTGGTGAAGCCGATGTCATCGTCGTCGATGGCTTTGCTGGCAATCTGGTGCTCAAGACCATCGAAGGCTTTGCCGAGTACTTCGCGGTGATGGCCGCACGCTCCGGCGGCGGGAATACCAGCGGCGGAGAATCCAGCGAAGCTGCTGCCGAAGACAATTCCGCGCGCGCCAAAGAGCGCCTGCGCAGCATGCTGCGCCAGTTGTTCGGTGCGGCAGATTTCGCCGAGGTCGGCGGCGCCAGCCTGCTCGGCCTCAAGGGCACCGTCATGATCGGCCACGGCCGCTCGCACGCCTCCGCTGTGCTGCCCGCCCTGCGCACCGCGCGCGCCGACATTGAAAAGGGCGTCAACCGCCATATCACCGAGAGTGTCGCGGCGCACAGCGCTTTGGCCTCTCCCGCATCCGACCAAGCATGAGCCATAACATTCCTGTCGGAATGGCCAGCATCGCGCACGCGGTGCCGGACCGTGTCCTCAAAAATGACTGGTTCACCCAGTTCATGGAGACCAGTGACGAATGGATCAAGCAGCGGACCGGAATCAGTGAACGCCGCTGGCTCGACGAGGGCGAGCGCCCTTCCGACATCTTCGTGCGCGCCGGTCAAGAGGCGATGGATCGCGCCGGCGTACTCCCCGAAGACATCGAGCTGATCATCCTGGCGACGGTGTCCGGGGACTACCTTGCTTGTCCAGCCACCGCCTGCGTGGTCCAGGACCGCCTCGGCTGCACCAACGCCTGGGCTTTTGATCTGGCCGCGGCGTGCACCGGATTCCTTTACGGCCTCGAGGTCGGGCGCACCTTTATCGGTAGCGGCCGCCACAAAAACGTGCTGGTCATCGGTGGCGAAGGCCTGTCGCGCATGCTCGACATGAACGACCGCAATTCGGTGGTGATCTTCGCCGACGGCTGCGGCGCCACCGTGCTGCAACCCCACGACGTCTGTCAGCAAGGTCTGATCGAAGACATGCAGCTCGGCGCCGATGGCAGCGGCTACCACTTCATCATCCGCCCCGACGGTGGCGGCGTGCGTCCGGTGACCCCCGAGATCCTGGCCGAAGGCTCGCACCTGTTGCGTATGAAAGGGCGCGAGGTCTACCGCTTCGCGGTGCAGCGCATGACCCAACTGATGGCGTGGGCCATGGAGGGTCAGGACATGAACAATCTCGGTTGGGTCTTCCCACACCAGGTCAATTTGCGCATCCTCGAAACCGCCAGTTCCAAACTGAACATACCCAAGGAAAAGGTCTACATCAACATCGAGCGCTTCGGCAACACCTCCGCCGGAACCGTGCCGATCTGCATGTCCGAGGCCTATTCAAACGGCAAGCTGGAAAGCGGCAAGCTGCACGTTCTGGTCGCCTTCGGCGCCGGCCTGACCTGGGGCGCGGCGCGGGTGCGCTGGTAACCCTTCAACCTGGAGACCCCATGCAACTCGGACTCCTACTTCCCGGACAGGGTGCCCAAGTGGTCGGTATGGGCGCCGATTTCGTGCAGCACAGCGACGCCGCCCGCGCCCTTTTCGAAGAGGCCGACGACCAGCTCGGCATCCCCCTGAGCGAGCTTTGTTTCGAGGGCCCGATCGAGCAGCTGACGCGCACCGACATCGCCCAGCCGGCGATCTACACCTGTTCGCTGGCGGCGCTGGCGGCCTTTGAAGAGGCGGTCGGCTGGATCGAACCGACCATGGCGGCGGGTCTCTCGCTGGGCGAATACACCGCGCTGGCCGCCGCCGGCACGCTCTCCTTCCGCGACGGCCTGCGCCTGGTGCGCCTGCGCGGCCAGGCCATGCAGCAGGCTTCCGAGGCGCGGCCCTCGGGCATGACCTCGGTGATGGGCATGGAAGCCGAGGCACTGACCGAGCTGTGTGCCGCGGTTGCCGCTGAAAGCGGCCGCATCTGCCAGGTCGCCAACCTGAACTCACCGGGGCAGATCGTCGCCAGCGGTGAAAACGCAGCCCTCGATCTGCTCGAAGCGCGCGCCCCCGAGGCCGGCGCCAAGCGCGCGGTGCGCCTGCCGGTTGCCGGCGCCTTTCATTCCGAGGTCATGCGCCCCGCCGCCGACAAACTCGACGCCGCGCTTGCCGAGGTGGAATTCCGCGCCCCGCACTGCCCGGTGTGGCCCAACGCCACCGCCGCCGCGTGCAGCGACCCGGCCGAATTGAAGCGCTGCCTTTCCGCGCAGCTGACTTCGCCGGTGCGCTGGCAGGAGAGCTTCGCCGACATGGCGGCACGTGCCGGAGGCGGCACCTTCCTCGAGCCGGCACCCGGCCGCGTCCTCGCCGGCCTGGCGCGCAAGATTGCGCGCGGTAGCCGCGTGCTGAATCTCCCCGACGCCGCTTCCCTCGATGCCCTGTCGGCCGAATTGAAGTCCGCATGAGCACTCTCCAAGACCAACGCATTCTCGTCACCGGCGCCTCGCGTGGCATCGGCAAGGCCATCGCGCTGCACCTCGCCGGCGCCGGTGCCAAGGTGGCCGGCCTGGCCACCCGAGTGGCCAACCTCGACGCCACAGGAGCCGAGGTCGAGGCCGCGGGGGGCGAATTCCTGGCCCTGGAAGGCGACATCTCTGACCCGCAGACCGCTGCCGACGCGGTGGCCGCGATCATCCAGGCCTGGGGCGGCGTCGACGGCCTGGTCGCCAACGCCGGCATCACCCGCGACAACCTGCTGATACGCATGTCGGCCGAGGACTTTCGCAGCGTGGTCGACACCAATCTCGGCGGCAGCTTCCACTTCCTCAAGGCGGTCACGCGGCCGATGATGAAGCAGCGCGGCGGGCGCGTCGTCCTGATCGGCTCGGTGGTGGGGGCGATCGGCAACCCCGGCCAGGCCAACTACTGCGCCGCCAAGGCCGCCCTGCACGGCCTGGCCCGTTCGGCGGCGCTCGAACTCGGCAGCCGCGGCATCACCGTCAACGTGGTGGCGCCGGGTTTCATCGACACCGACATGACCAGCGCGCTCACCGAGGAGCAGCGCCAGGCCATGGCGGACAAGATCGCTCTGGGCCGCCCGGGAACTCCCGCGGACGTGGCCGGAGCGGTCTCCTTCCTGTTGGGCCCGTCCGGAGGCTACGTCACCGGCCAGGTCCTTCTCGTCGACGGGGGCCTTTCCCTAGGCTGATCGCCGGCTTAAACTCTCCATCCAACGGCCCTGCCGTCCCCCCTGGGGCGTTCTTCGGCCCCTGTTCCCGAAGTACTCAGAGCAATGTCTGACATTCAAGAAAAGGTCTACGAGATCGTCTGTGAACACATGGGCGCTTCCCGTGACAAGCTCGCCGCCGAGACCAGCTTCATCAATGATCTCGGTGCCGACAGCCTCGACACCGTCGAATTGGTCATGGAGTTCGAAAGCGCATTCGACATCACCATTCCCGACGAAGACGCCGAGAAGATTCAGACCGTCGGCAGCGCCATCGAATACATCGAGTCCAAGATCAGCGGCTAGCGCCCTAGCCGCCTGCACATGGCCGACCCGGTAACGAAAGTCGTCGTCACGGGCCTAGGCGCGGTAAGCCCTCTGGGGTTGGGTGCCGCTCACTCCTTTGACCGTATGGTGGCGGGGGAGAGCGGCATCCGGCGCATGGAGCGCTGGGATGCCAGCCAGCACACTTCCAAGATTGCGGGAGAGGTGCGCGAGTGCGTCTACATCGCCAGGGACCACTACCCCACGCGTGAGCTGAAACGGCTCGACCCGTTCTCCCAGATCGGCCTGATCGCCGCACGGGAAGCGTGGGCCGACTGCGGTTTGGGTGACGGCCAATTTGATCCCACCCGCGCCGGCTCGATTCTCGGCACTGGTATCGGTGGCATTCAAAGCGTGCTTGACCAGAACGAGGTCATGCGCGATGGCGGCCCACGCCGCGTTTCTCCCTTCTTCATTCCCAACACCATGTCCAATGCGCTGGCCGCCAACGTCGCCATCGCCTTCGGTCTGCAGGGCCCGTGCTTCCTGACTTCCTCGGCGTGCGCGTCGAGCGGTCACGCGATCGGCATGGCGCTACGCGAGATCCGCACCGGCAACGCCGACGTCGTCGTCACCGGCGGCTCCGAAACCACCACCAACCCGCTGACCGTGGCGGGTTTCTGTTCGCTCAAGGCGTTGAGTACCCGCAACGACGACCCCGAAGCGGCGTCGCGCCCCTTCGATCGCGACCGCGACGGTTTCGTCATCGGCGAGGGTGCCACCGTGCTGGTGCTTGAATCCGAGCAGCATGCGCGCGCGCGCGGTGCCCGCATCTACTGCGAAATGGCAGGATTCGGCCAATCCGACGACGGCGGCCACATCACCGCGCCTGATCCGAGCGGCCTGCGTCCGGCCGCGGCGATCCGCTCGGCGCTCGACGACGCCGGCCTCAACGCCGATGAAGTCGACTACATCAACGCCCACGGCACTTCGACCATGCTCAACGACATGGCCGAAACCCTGTCGATCAAGCTCGCCCTTGGCGAAGGCGCAGCGCGCGCTGCGTGCCTCTCTTCGACCAAGTCGATGACCGGCCACCTGGTCGGCGCGGCTTCGGCCATCGAAGCGATGGTGTGCGCCCTGACGCTGCACCGCGGCGTCGCCCATCCCACCCGTAACCTGGAAAACCCGGATCTCGAAAACGGCTGCGACCTGGACTACATCCCAGGGCAGGCGCGCGAAGGCAACTTCCGCGCCGCCTTGTCCAATTCGCTGGGCTTCGGTGGCCACAACGTGACTCTGGCCTTCCGCAAGCATTCCTGATCCCCATCACCGGCCTGTCCGGAGCCATCCCCGTGAAGCAGAAATTCGCTGAAGCGCTGAAGGAATACCGCCGCGAAGTCTTCAAGGTCGAGCACGACCACGAAGAACTCGGCAGTCTGACCGAAGAGGCCTTGCACATCACGCAAGACCATCTCAACAACGCTTACCACTACCACTTCCACAAGCTGCCCGACGCGGACCGCGCGGAAGTGATCAACATGATCAACAACTACACACTCGAGGCTCTGCTGCCTCCGGTGGTGGAAAAGATCACCAAACGTCAGCTCCTGATGGAGCGCAAGCTGGATCTGCTCGTCCATCTGCTCGAGGAAGCTCTCGACCGGATCGGCGACAGCGACCAATAACCCGGCAACAGGCGCTCATGGATCTTCTTTCCGTGCTCAAGGAGCGGGGTATGGAGCAGGTACTGGGCCCCGCCCAGGCTGCCGGCTCCGCCGCCGAGGCGTCCTTGCACGCCGACCTCGCTGGCGTCGACTGGACCATGCTCGACCGCCAGCGCGCGGCATTGAAAAAGGAAGTTGCGCTGCCGCAGGGCGAGATCCTGCCGCCCGATCTGAAGCCGGCTTCGACCAGCGGTGACCCGGCTTCTGCCGCCGCCGCCGCGCGCGGCTGGGAGGCACTGCGCGCCGGGCGCGTGGCCGTTGCCACGGTGGCCGGCGGCCAGGCCTCGCGCCTTGGTTTCCATGGGCCCAAGGGCGCCTACCCGATCGGCCCGGTGGCGGGGACCAGCCTGTTCCAGATCATGGCCGGGCAGCTGCTGCGGCTGCGCCAGCTGAGCGGCGCGGCATTGCCTTGGATCATCCAGACCGGCCCCGGCAACCACCTCGAAACGCAAACCTACTTCGCCGACCGCTCGTGGTTCGGTCTGGGGCGCGACAGCGTCCAGTTCGTCTGCCAGGGTACGCTGCCAGCGCTGTCCCCAGACGGGCAGTTCCTGCTCGAATCGCCAGGGGCGCTGTTCCGCAATCCCGACGGCCACGGTGGTTTCTACCGCGCGCTGCGCAACGGCGGCATCGGCCCCAAGCTGCGCGAAGCGGGAATCGATCTGGTCTACTACTGCCAGGTCGACAATCCCCTGGTGCGGATGGCCGATCCGGCCTTTCTCGGCTTCCACCTCGAAGCCGGCGCGCGCATGTCGGTCAAGGTGGTCGAAAAGACCGAGCCCGGCGAGAAGGTCGGGCTGATCATCCAGCGCGATGACGCGCGTCTGGGCTGCATCGAGTACTCAGATTTGCCCGACGAGCTCGCCGAAGAGCGCGCCGCCGACGGTGGTCTGCGCTTCCGTGCCGGCAACATCGCCACGCACTGTTTCGAGCTGGGCTTCCTCGAAGAAATGGCCGAGGCCTTCTTGCCGCTGCACCTGGCCCACAAACAGATCTTGTCGCTGCGCGGCGGCCGCCATCTGGTCGAGCAGCCCGGCATCAAGTTCGAGACCTTCGTCTTCGACGCGCTGCCGCTGGCCGACCACTCGATGGTGCAGCTGGCCGAGCGCAGCGAAGAGTTCGCCCCGGTCAAGAACCGCAACGGCTGCGACTCGATCGCCACCAGCCGCCACGCGCTGGTGGCCCGCAACCAACGCTGGGCCGGAGCGCTGAGCGCCGAATTGGGCGCCGCTACCCTCGAGATCGAAGCCGGCCTATGCTACGACGCGCCCGACCTCGCCAGCCGCCAGGCACACCTGCGGCTGCGCGGCGGCGGGCACTTCCTGACCGCCTCACCCTGAGCAGGCGCCGCGGTCGGGCAGCCCCAACGGGCGCCTCTTTGCCGGAGTGGCGGAATTGGCAGACGCGACGGATTCAAAATCCGTTTCTCGCAAGGGAGTGGGGGTTCAAGTCCCCCCTCCGGCACCAACCAACCCTGAGGACCCCCTCAGATTACCCTCTCTATGTTTCAGTCTGTGTCTCACTTTTTAGATTCAGCCCAAATAAGCGGCGCCACCCCTCGGCGGTGCACCCGCGCCCATTCGCTCAGGCACCCGCGCGCCGCGCGCACTGAGCCGGAGCGGCGCTGGCCCTCGACCGCCTCGTAGCGCGCCTTGCGCTTTAGAAGGTACGGCGCCAGCCACCCCGGGCCCCCAGCGGCGCGGTCGCGTGTTTAGGGACGGTGATGACTATGTGGTGGCGTTTGGGGCGGGTGGTGGCCTGGGCAATAAGAGAGGCCTCCAATAGAATCAAACAGTTGCACTGGACACGGCTACGCCGCGCAGGCGACCATCCATCCCTTTAATAAGTTTGAGAAGTGACTACGATTTCGGCCAGGTCTTTTGGCGAGGAATTATCGGCCTCTTAAATGCGGGCTACCTCTATCCCCAACTCTCCGCCAATAGTCGGCTTCCCTAATACAGCGGCCAAGTTTCGACCGTCGCCCTTAGGGGAACCCAAGGGCGGCAATGTTGGAAGGGGAGGCGGTCACTTCTTCTTCCGCCACCACTGAGGGGTGAAATAGCAAATAAGCCCAAGAGCGCAGGGGATTGCTAACCACCATGCGACACTCCACAACCACCATGTGAAAAGCGCCATACCAAAGGGGTAATAGTTCCCTTTGATGAAATCGGGAACGTCGCGGGGCAACCACATCCACTGCATTCTAGTTGGGCTTGCGGCCGCCTCTTAAGACCCCGATATTGGATTGGGTTTTCCGTTAGCGATGAGCGCAACTCTGGCGTTGCGGAGGCGAAGGGGAATCCTGGTCACGGCGATCCTCCAAGTTTGGGGGAGGGGACTCAGCGTCTGCTATCCTGCCATCTCAGTCACATGAAATTGGGCACACTTCTTGGCGCAATCCTGATTGCAGGCTTGGCATTGCTTTTTTGGTGGGTCCTTCGGGAAGACCCTTTACACCAGGCAAGTGCTCCTGGGGAGCATTCCAATTTGGAGGTTCCTGATGGAGTTTCCTCGGAAAATCCCAGCGCCGCTCCAACGGGGACCGATTCGGATCTAGATGCCTCGCAGGTAGCCATTCCCTCTGGTGTAGCCAAGAGATCTGAACCACCTTGGTGGGAAGACGAGGACCGATACGATGAATTCCTTGAGCAGCTTCAGATTTTTTTGGCTAAGGGAGATTGGCCGTACGACATGATCGATCCTGGGTATTATCTTCAAAATATCGATCAGCGGTTAACGGAACATGGGCACGGTGCGCTGACGAAGGTGTACTGGGAAGAACTCGGGGAATTGCCCCATATGTCGTGTGGTCAATATCTATTCATGCTAGTTTTAAATATGTCAAGGGTGGCTGATGACCTCTACACGGCAACTGACCCAGAGCGGATTGAATTTCTAGAATGGCAGGTTAGTGAATTCCCTTTCAGATATTTTCCAAGCGAAATATTGGGTGCAACGTTAGGCCGACCAGTTGCTCTCAATGAGACTCAACGAGTTGAAGTTGAAAAAATATTTTGGACTAACGTTGGTGATATGGCGCGATTGAATTATGAAATGGCGCGCTTCTCCAGAGCGAAAAAGGCAGCACGGAAGGAGTTAGGGTTTAAAAGAATGATTCGACCGGCTTCCAAGTACCAGCCAGCCAAATATTCCAGGATGGTCCAATCTCTCCATGAGCTCAACAGTACCTACCGATCAGCCTTATTGGATTTTGCTGTCCATGAGGGACTTTGATCTTATTGACGTTGCTCACAGCGCACCTCCCCAGCTGGTCCACACCACCTTGGCTTCCTTGCAGTCCCAGATGTAGCGCGGGGTAAAGTTGTTGGCGTCGATGGCCTGACACCCATGGACCTCTATGTCTAGGTCGTCGCCGCCGCAGTCTCCTCCTACGCGTTTCATGTTCCAGGCCTGAGCCAATCGTGAGGGAACTGGATTAATAGCGCACCAGGCGTTCTTATTGCATGCAGTGCGGTTTGGCTGACAATTCAACCCAGCTCTGTTGTTCGCCCGGGAGGCCGGCCCCTCCGGCACCAATTTTGGAGGTTGCCTGTGGTGGGGGGATTGGTGTTCTCTTGGTGCAGGTCGACACCGGCCGGGCCGCTTAAGCGGCAGGCCGAATGCGCCGCCCGGCCGGCGCCGACTTGCACCAGAACGGCGCAACCTCGCCCCTCTGACGGGCCTCTTCCTCCTGGGGCCGCAGGACGCCCTTTCATCCCTCGGGGACGGTCAAGGAAACCGGGTACCTCGACAGAGTGGCCCAGAGACTTCCTTCTATCCTGTTACACGAACTGGCTATTCCATGTGTCCACTTTTTGGGGGAAAGGTCAGCTCACCTCCCAATAACCAAACCAACGGTCCGATCGATCCAAGGTCGATTCCACCCAGGCATGGCCCAAAATTGACCCTTCCACGGTTCTGGCGCAGGCAGGCGCCGGCCTGGCGCGCATTCGGCCTGCCGCTTAAGCGGCCAGGCCGGTGCCTGCCTGCGCCAAGGCATTCCCAGGGCAAACACCAACCCACGCCTGACAAATTCCATTAGAACACCGGCTTCTGGTTACGATTTGGCAATAAATCCCCGAAAATAGGCCTGAACGATCCATAAACCAACTTTTCCCGGGGTATTGTTCGGAACTCGGAGGCCTCTGCATCTGTCCATCGTTATAAGGGACAGTCCCCTCAGCGCTGTGCTGTTGCCTTCCCGAACCCTCACTCCTCCGCAATTCTCCTACAGAGCTCATGAAGAATGCCATCCTTTTCGGGACCGTCCTGACAGGTCTCGTCCTTTCCTCCGGTGTCCAGGCGCAGAATGCCGGCACCGACTTCCAGGTCTTTTCCGAAACTCCAGGCGTCACGGAGTTTTCTGGTCAGATGATCGTGCGCCCCATGCAATTGGACGCCCTGCTGGCGCAGGGTTACAGCCGCAGCGAGGCCGTTGCCATCCGCGAAGCTGCGGTGGCCGGTCTCGACGGCTGGGTCAAGAACCACGCCGTTGAAAACGACGAGTACATCATCTTCCTTCCCGCTGGTTACGACGAGAACACCCTGTCGGCCGTGCTGATGGGCACCGGCAACTACCAGTACGCCGAGCCGGACTGGTTCTGCTACCCGGACAATACTCCCAACGATCCGAACTTCGGTGGCCAGTGGTGGCACCAGAACATCAACTCGGAAGCCGGCTGGGACCTCTACACCGGCGACACCAACTACATCGCGGGCGTGGTCGACACCGGCGTCGACCTTGACCACCCTGATCTGCAGGCCAACCTGCTGCCCGGCTACAACTCGGTCGACCGCAAGACCCAGGCCAACGGCGGCGCGGTGAACGACATCAACGGCCACGGCACTTTAACCATGGGCTGTGTCGGTGCAATCGGTAACAACAACAACCAGGTCGTCGGCGTGTGCTGGAACGCAGGTCTGCTGCCCATCCGTACCTCGAACTCCTCGGGTGGCGGCGCTTGGATGTCCGACCTGACCCACGGCGCCACCTGGGCCGCGCAGAACGGCGCCGGCTCGGTTTCGGTGAGCTACTCGGGCGTTGAGTCCAGCTCGGTCAACACCACTGGTAACACGCTGAAGAACACCTACGACAGCCTGCTGTGCTGGGCTGCCGGCAACTCCAACTCGAACCTCACCTTCGATTGGCTCAACGTGATCATCTGCTCGGCGACCGACTCCAATGACAACAAGGCGTCGTTCTCCAGCTACGGCACCGCGGTCGACGTTGCTGCTCCTGGCGTCAGCGTGCTCACCACCGCCAACGGCGGCGGCATCGCTTCGGTCAGTGGAACTTCGTTCTCGACCCCGATCACCAATGGCGTGATTGCACTGCTGCGTTCTTCCACTCCGGGCTTGACGGCCCAAGAGGCTGAAGACTTCCTCTTCGGCGCATGCAAGAACATCGGCTCCTCCAACACCTTCGGCAACGGGCTGGTCGACGTCGGTCAGACCATGGCTGACGGTTTCGGCGGTGGCGGTACCACCTACGATCTGGTCTTGACCATGGGCGGCCCGCTGGTTGCTGGCACTCAAGCCACCGCGACCGTCACGGGTTCGGTGTGGTTGACTGACGTGCACCTTTACCATGGCACCGGCCTCGGCTCGACTTTCATCCCGGGTATCGGCGCAACTCTTGAAATCGCCAACGCGAAGCGCCTGATGACCGACCGTGCAAATGCCGCCGGACAAGCGGACTTCGCTCGCAACCTTCCCAACAGCTTGGCCGGCCGCACCGTCTACATTGAAGCGGTCGATGACCTGGCCAGCATTTCCGAAGTGCACACGGAGACCATCCAGTAGCACCTGCGCGGGCCACGGCCTGCACCTGCCCCCTTCCGTCGCTACGGCGGAAGGGGGTTCCTTTTTGCCTGTTCCGTTGCCTAGACTGGCAGCGATGGAAGCGCTGCGGCCGCATTGGGAGCCTCTGCTCGACCGCGCCCACCGGGCCGGCCTGCACCGGATGAGCGGCGTTTGCCAGCTCCTCGGTAACCTGTGTCAGATCGGGCCGTGCGACGGCATGAACGCGCGTGTGCCGGCCTGGATGGAGGAATTCCAATCCCTGTCAGCTGCCCAGCACCGATTGTGGCTGTGCCACCGGCAGCCCAACATGGAATCCCTCCTGGCCGATGTGGTTCCGGAGCTGTTGCTCGCCGCCGCGATGCGTTTCGGCACCCCCGGCGAAGCGGGCGCAGCCCTGCCCGCCATCGAAGAGCCGCAAGCCGCGCTCGGCCTGGCGCTGTGGCTCGAGAACGTGGCCGGCCATTGCCCGCAGCTGACCCACTCGATGCGCAAGATGCAAGACGGCCGCCTGCGCGTGCGCGTGCAAGCGGCAGGCATCCGGCTGCCTACCGACGCCAAGCTCTTCAACCCCTTCGGCCAGTGGCTTGAACTCGAAGCCGATCTCGAAGGCCTGTACGGTTGCGACGCCGGGGTGCTGGTGCGCGGGCTCAGTCTTGGTCCGCAGGAGCAGCCGGCGGCAAGCGTGCCGCGTCGAGCAGCGAAGTCTTGAGCGTCTGCGGCAGGACCTGATAAGGCTGCCCCAGCCTGCGTGCCAGGGGCAGACCAGAACTCTCCTCAAGGCCCGCCGGCCCCTGGATCAGGCTGGTGGTGCCGAGCAGCAATAGCCAGCTCAGGGTGGCGAGCAGCAGACCAGCGACCGCGCCGAGCAGCGCGTCGGCGGCGGTGCGCGCGTTGCCGAGACGGCCGACCAGGAGGCGGCGCAACGAACCCAGCAGCAACACGCCGAGCAGGACGACCGCCAGCTGGAACCACGAAGAAAGCATCGTGACCCGCTCGGGGTTGGAGCTGAAGGCGCCCGCCAGGCTGTCCAACAGGCTGGATAGGGCGCCGGCTCCGGCCACCGCCGCCATCCATACCAAGAGACGGCTAAACTGTTGAGTCATGCCGCGCACGGCCCCTGCTGCCAGACCGTAGGCGGCAAGGCTCAATCCGAGCCAATCGAGCCAGTGCAAAGACTCCAGGTCCATGGCGGCAGATTGTAGCCATGTCAGGCACCGATGACCGCAACGGGATGCAGGCCCAATGGGAACTCCTGCAGGAATTGGAAGCCCGCATCCTGGGCATGCCGGCGACCGCTGCGGAGTGGCGTCAGGCGCGCGCCGATTTCCCGCTGCCGGTGCTCGGCCCGGAGGTCGAAGCGCGCTTCCGCGAGTGGTTCCTGCTCGAACGTTTGAGTGAAGCACTTGGCAGTCCGCCGGCGCTGGCGTGGGCTCCGGCCGAACTCGCCGAGGACAGCGCCTGGAGCCGTTTGCTGGACAATTTCCTCGGCGTCTTCCAGGCCGAAGCACGCGGCGACGGTCGCGTGCTGTTGGTCGATTTATGGAGCGGGCGTGCGATCCAGGGAAGGGCAGCCATGCTGCCGCCGCCGCAACCAGACGCCGTTGTCGTCGGTCGCTTCTGCCTGGCGGATGAGGAGGTGCACGGACCCTTGCCGGGGGTGCGCATGCTGCAGGCTCCCGGGCTGCTGCAAGCGGTCGAACAGGATCTGGCACTGGCGCGAGCGCAGGATCCACGCGGGCACCTGTCGCAGCTCGAAATCGAGAGGCTGTTTCTTCCCTTTGCCGAGGCCCCTCCTGCCGAGGCCCTTCCTGCGCAGGCGGGTGCTGAAGCGCTGGCGGTGCTCACCGCCGAACTTGAAGAACTGCTGAGCGCCGACCCGGTGTGGCCGCTGCAACGCATACATGCGCTGTTGGCCGAGGGCGGAATGGGTGGCGCTCTCGATCACCTTGCGTTTCATAGCGAACTGGATCTGGATCAATTGCGCCGCTTGCTCCCCGCCTATCTGGCTGCTTCTCAGGCGCAGTATCCTTCTGTCGCAGAGGGCGCGTACGGCGCGGACGCCACCCCAGACCTGGCCGGATCCGAGGTCGAAGCTGGTCCGGTCGAGCAAGCCCTCGAAGCCTTCGACCACGCGCGCACCAAAGGCAAAGACCTGGACCAGGCTTTCGCCGAACTTGAAGGCGCATTGCACCTGGGCCAGGGCGTCAGCGCCGAGCCGGAGCCCGGCGGAGACGCGGCGGTGCCGGTCGGTCCGGATCGTGCTGCCGGCATGGCCGTGTGGCTGGAGGCCTACCGCTGGGAGGCCGGATTGGATGCACTGGATCCAGGCCTGGTCCAGTTCCTCGATCATCTGCGCGCCCTTGAAATGGAGGGCGTCGATGCTTCGGAAATCGCCCCGTCGCACCTCTACCCGTTTTTGCTCGCCGCCACCGACGCCGACCAAGCGCAGCTGCGGCTGCGCGCGATCACGCCTTTCCTGGAATGGGCGATGCGCGAGCAAGGGGCGCCTCTGGAAGACTTCCTCGCTGACCTCCTGGCTGGACAGGGCGAACGGCTGCACAGCCTGATTCGCTGCAACGCGCGGTTGGCGGCGGCAGGCGCTCGCGGTGGCAATCAGGCGCGCCTGGCGCAGAGCGAGCCGCCCGAAGTCACCACCGAGGGAGAGGAAAGCGCGGCGGTGGTCGGTTTCGAAGAGGGGGAATTGCAGCACCTGCGTCCGGGGGACCTATTGCAGGGGGCATGGCACGAGGGGCTGTTCCACGTCTGTGCGGTAGTCCCGGCCGAGGCCCTGGCGGCGGCGACCCCCGGCGACCGTGGGTTAGACTGAATGCATGAACCCGCGCTCCTGCCGGAATTCAATCCTGTGGGCCCTTCTGTGCGGTAGCTTCCTGGTTGCCGAGGCCCGCGCCCAGCAGAATTCACCCGCGGACCCCGGTCTGCAACAGCCCACCCATGGGCCGCTCAAGAAGCGCGCCGTGGTGCCCCACTACGCGGGGGTCTACCATCCGGCCACCGGGCTGCGTCGCTCCGACCTGCGCGCTTCCACCGCCAGCGGTCCGGAACTGATCTGGAACGGCCTGGTCCGGACCAACTACTACACCTACGTCGGTCCCTACCAGGAGATCATTGACGAAGGGACCCTGACCGACCGTGATCCTGAATTGCGCGAACAGGTCAACGGCTTCCGCTTCGTCTATTGCTCGGAAGTGCCCGATCCGAACGGGGACCTGGTCACCGCCAACATTGTTTTCTACGACGAGACCGCGGAATGCAGCGGGCCTGCCTCGTGGCCGCAGACCAGCTGTGGTTATCGGCTGAGCGGCTTGCCGGGCGGAGATGCCAACGGCAACCTTCTGTGCTGGGAAATCGACGTTGATCTGCAGGGCGGAGGTTTCGAATGCGATCTGACCACCGATGAGCACAGCAACAAGTTGTTCGGCTGGGGGGGGTGGTACGAACAGGATCTGACCGGACCCAACCTGGCCCAACTCGGACCGGGCTCGCGTTGTTCCTTCACCTGGTTCGATCGCGACCCGGCGACCTTTTCCGGTTTCCTCGGCTGTTATTGGTTCCAGTGCCAACCGCCGGAAAACTTTGCCATGGGTTTGTTCGGCAATCCCGCCGGTGTCTTCGCCGTCTATGGCAGCGAGGTGGGGGCCGATGACCGGCTGGTGCTCGGCGCAGTCCAGGAAGCGGTGGCGGGTTCCTCGCTTGATCTGTGGGTCTCCGATCTCGATCGCATCCCGGTTCCCGCCGCACTGTGGGCATCGCCCAACCGGGTCGACCGTGATCTGCAGCCGATCCTCGGGCTGGACGCCCACGAGGTGGCCGAATTCGCCAGCCGGGTAGCGGAGCGAGCGCCCGCGGCCTTCCATTCGGTGGTCCTGCCGATGGGTGCCGCCGGGCGCGCCTGGTACTGCCAGGCCGCGCAAATCACCGCTGGACAGGCGGTGGCACTGTCCAACGGACTCGAAGTCTGGGTGCGTTGATCAGCGCACCAGGGCCAGGGCGACGGCGGCGATCAGCAGCACCACCGCGGCGGGGGTGGAGATCAGGCTGAGATTGCCGCCGCGGCGGAAGGACAACAGCAGGCCGATCAGGCCGAGCGCCGGGATCCAGCCAAAATGAAGTGCTGCGGTGCGAAGCGCCTCCATTTCGGTGCCTGCTGGGTCTTTCCAGGCCCGCCACAGCGGCTCCCACCAGATCAGAAGGGGGACCCACAGGGCGGCGGCGGAGCCCAGGGCCAGTTTGGAGAAGCGGTGGTCCGGTGGAAGTGGAGTGCGTTTCACGGATGACTTCTCTGTCATACGGGTGGCAGACCGATGGTTTCCAGCTTTTCTCGCTGGCCGCCTGTGCCTGTTGGGTCTAGATTGGATCTATGGGTTGAAATGGCCCATGGGTAAGTTCCGAAGAGGGTTTTGGGCAGGAGGTTGAGCGAGTGAAAGGCGGTTGACCTGCGCGCCCATTTCCCGAATGGCAGCCGGCTCTTCCTCGGAAGAGTCGGCTGTTTTTTTGCTGATGCACGGCGAGATGACATATCTGTCATCGGCGGGGGGGCAGCGCCATTTATTGCGCTCATAGAGGAGAAGCCCTTTGGAGTTTCGATACAATTTGGTTACAGGGGCTTTCGAGCCCCAGGGGCAAATTCCGAAGAGGGGTTTGGACAGCTCTGTTGAACGACGTGACAGGCGGTCAGCAGAAGTCTGAAACCTGAATCGGTGGCCGGTCCCTTGAGAGGGGGGCCGGTCATTTTTTTAAACCCCCCGCGGTGCCTGGGTGCAGAATATTCGTGCTCATGCGGCCCGCCACCCGTGTCCTGCATCGAATCTTGCCGGCACTGCTGCTCGGGGTGGCCGCCTGCAGCATGGTCGACCCGACCGGGGAGGGGCGCGCTGCCTTGAGCCTGTATCCGATCACCGGCACCCAGCGCCTCACCGCCGTTTTCAGCGACCAGCCTGGAACTCCAGTGCGGGAAAAACGCGACGTGCAGGTCGACGGCTTAGGTCTCGCCTTCGAAAGGGATGGGGGCAGTGGGCAGGCCTTTGTCATGGCGACCGAGTTCCGGGCCTATGAGCTGGACGATTTCCAAAGCAGCCTTTCGTTGGAGGTGCGCCCGGGTCTGCGGCGTTTTCTTTTCCACGATTACCGCCTGCGTCCTTTTGTCCAGGGCAACGGGGTCTTTGGTTTGGGTACGGATTCGCTTTACCTGGGGGTGACTTTGCAATCCGGTTTGTCCTGGCAGTTTGCCGAAACCTGGGGCATCGAAGCCGGCGCCGCCTGGGAGACCTTTCCGGTCGGGACACCCGCCTTCGACGTGTGCGATTTCTTCTGCGGCGGTTTCTTCGGCAATCTCGATCAGGTCGACGAGGATTCGATGAGCGGATCGGTTTTTTATCTGGCCGTGCGCCATTTCTTCTGAACGCGCGCTTGTTGCCGGCAGGCCGGGCCCTGGCTCAGGTGAGGGCCTTGATCAGGAACATGGCCGAAACCAAGAGGATCAGGGCCAACCACCAGAGCTGGATCAGCAGCGGACGGAAGGACTTCTTCGCCGGGGACTCCTCCCATTTGCAGACGGCATCGTTTTCGAGCAGTACGACGAGCTGGGTGGTGCCGTTGCCGACGCGCGGAAAGGACCAGCACTTCTGGTTCGCAGCTTCTTGGGCGGGCGCCTGGTGGATTTCTCTGGGTTTGCCAAAGGCCGCCAGGACCGCCTCGGCGGGCCAGCCCACTTGAATCTCCTGCGCTTCGATCTGGTCGACCATTTCCACTTCGTGAAAGAACTGTAGGAGTCTGTCGCGCCGAACACGCTTGAGCAGCTCTCTCCATGCGAGGATGGCAAAGCCGAAGATCAGGGCGATCACGCTGACTTCGCTCTCTAGGCGGCCTGCCTGCCGTTCGGAATAGCCCCAGGCCAGTGCCAGTGAGCCCACCCATGGATAAACGATGAAGTAAACCACGAAAGCGAAGGTGGCGCACCACAGCGGAAGAAGGGAATTCCCCGGTCTGTTACGCAAGGGCTAAAAAGGTGTCGAGGTTCATCGGAGGGCTACATTTCGAACCCAATGCAGAAATCGATGCGATGTTGGCGTCTGAGGGTATTTCAGGTGGGGGCCCTCGGCCTGCTTGTTGCAGGCTGTGGCAGGCCCGGATGTTACGGCGGGAGCCAGACCAGGGTACACAAGGCCATCATCACCCTTGGAGCAGCGGTGGACCAATTCCAACTGGAGTACCACCAGTATCCGACCTCGCTGCAAGAACTCACCTCCGCCGACGTCACCAACTGGTCGCAGGAGGATTAGTCGTTTCCCTTCCGTTGGTTTTCAATCCATCTGGCGGTGCCGGTCACCTCATCGATGAGGTCTTCGAACTGCCTCAGGACCTCAGTGCCCATTCCAGCGATTTGGACCACACTCGCTTCATGGATCACCAGCTGGTCCGTGGAGGGATCCAATCCAAATCCCAGGGTGAGGGTTATCTTGGAAATGCCGACGTGCTCCTCATGGCCCCAGTCTGAGTGAGCTTCCGCACGCTTTGAAGCCTCCCATGGATTGGCGTTTTGCATCTGCAAAAAGTCCATGCGTCCAGGACCACGATGGGGGGAGCGAAGACCTGGACGCACTCATAGATCAGTGCCAAGACGCCATCGACACCGGCAACATGACCCCGCGCTACATCTGGGACCGCAAGGAGGCCAAGGTGGTGTGGACGAGCTGGGGAGGTGTGATGTGAGCTCACCTAGAAAGGAAACCTTCTCCTTGACCGCCAAATGCCATTAGAAACTGATGGCGAGGAGCAGATTGGGGAACCAGGCAATCAGAAAGGAAAGACATGTTTCCGATGAAATGATAGAATGAGAGGTGGAGCGCACGGGAATTGAACCCGTCGAGACTTGGGTCTAGAGCCTTGCCCGGCGAACCTGCGCGCCCCGAATTCTCAATGATCCTGAAGGTGGCCTTCCGCCAGAGGTCATGCCCTCCGGCGGCTGGCCGATCAGGTTTTCTTCGGTGCCCCTCGCCTTTTTCCGTTAAGTCATAAGGGGGGTGCCGATTTTTTTTTAGAGGCGACTAGAGCCCTAATCCGACAAGAGCCGCCAAAACCCTCCTCATTTCAATTCCTCCTGGTCATTTTCGGAAGTAGTTGCCTCCTTCATCGGATAGGCGAATCGGAGGATTGCTGGGAGGGCATCTAGGATCTCCTCCAACCGCTTCTCAGTCAGAGGATCGCCGTCCCGTGGGAGAGAGTCCATGAATCCGAGGAGCAGTGGCGGTAGCCCTTTCCCCACCTTCGGATTTGCGATGTAAGCCGATCCTGCTACTGAAACCTGCTTCTTCCGAGATGAAGACTTCTTAGGCTTGGGCTTAATAAAAACCCTGGGGCTCCGGGCATTAACAGACTCCGGAGGTACCAGTCCCGCATGTGCGCACAGACCGAGAAACAGGGTCACCATGCGCTGCTGTTGCCCTGATGGCTCGAAGCCCCGAAATGCGTCTCGCACTTGCTGAGGCTCAGCTGAGGCAGGGTCGATAACCTGAAAAACAGGCGCGTAAGCTGCTTTTAACCATGCTTCAAGGCGTTTAGGGAAATCAGATGACTTTGCCAACCGGAAGGCTTCGAACTCATCTGTAGGCTTCCCGTTGTCATCGATTAATCCGAGGATCTTCAGGGCCTGAAGGGTCCGTGGTATCAGGCTTTCTGTGATCCCGACTCGACCCAGGCTAGCCGAAGTAATTGGACGCGGGAGCTTGCCCTCGCGGTGCTGGTTGATAAGTGAAACGAGCGCGGCAGGAGGGGCATAGGGAGCAGGTGAGTTGGGGCCAGCGAGGGACATGGGCGTAAACAATAACGCGGATTCACGCCCAGGTCAAGTCGTCCGTTCGTTCAAGGACGTGGACGGGCATGCTATAGCACACGTCCGGTTTCATCTAATGTGTTGTAAGTCTTTCTAAAAAAGGAGGTTGTAGATTCAAAACGGGAACATAGTATTTCAGATATGACCTTCAAGAACCCAATCAGATGTTGGACCAAGGGGCCTTTGTGTGCGCTGACGGCCTACGGCGCATGGATCGCGCGTTCCCATCCAACGGCGCCGATCTCAGTCGCCATCATTCGGCCAACGAGGGGCCAAGCAGAAGATGCCTACCAGGTGGAGTGGGAGGCTTGGGCGCTGCTCATTGACAGACTCCAGGAAGAACGGCTGGAGGGCGAGGCAAAGACATGACCACCCCAGCCCGCCGCACCCAGCCCAAGTTCAAGCCCACACAAAAGCAGCTCGACTACGCCCTGGCCTACGTCAGGGATCCCTCCCTCAAACGAAGCCAGGTAGCTCGAGCAGCCGGCACGACCAAGCCCAAGGTCGACCAGTGGTACTCCGACCCAGCCTTCCTCCAGTGGCTCTATGACGAGACGCACGCCCAACTCCGACGCCACATCTCCATGGCCGCCCACAAGCGCGTCCTTGAGGACATAGGAGCCTCTGGCGCCGCCGGATCCCGTGCCGCCCTGGCCATCCTGCTCGAGGACCTCAAGCACGCAAACGCCCTCGAGCGAGCCTCCCAGACCCCAGCACCAGTAGCAGCCTCCGTCATCATCGCCATCGGCTCAGCCCCGGTGACAGGCGTCCAGCTGCACCCAGCTGCCCAGCTTGTGGAAGCCCAGGTCCAGGAGAACCAGCAGGCCCAGGCCGAGGCGGGGGAGTGACCCACCCTCACCCACTCGACCGCTACCACGCATCCATCCTCTCCCACTACGGCTACCTGCCCATCATCCTCAGGCCCACCCCGGTCCACGGTGGCCTCCTCCTTCCCGGCACATCCACCATCCTCCTCACAGACGAGACCACCGGCACCTACCACCCAATACCAGCAGTCCCCTGCTCCACCTGCCAAGAGCCCTCCATCTGCTCACCCTGTCCATCCTGCTCAGTCCAATTCCCCCGCATCTGTGCCAACCCAGCCTGCCACCAGGTCTTCACACCAGGCACCAAGCACAACCCCAGACTCACCTGCTCCCACCCCTGCGCAACAGCACTCCGGACCCACCAGGCTGCCACCCGTCCATCACCCCCCTCACCTGCACACGCCCAAATCCAGGCCGATTCAGAAAAGCAACAAGCTATCCGCACAGACAGGAGCTTCCGTAACCTCTTCCGAATCCTAGACATACCTGCTTGAAAAACAGTCCTTGCTTTCGATAAGAACAGGCGTAATCCTGCCTAGGACAGTATTCATCCACGAGCTATACCCAATCCAGTCCTCCAGCAGCTGCCGAGCCGGTGTGTCTGTGTCCATCCTGTGCAGCCAGTGGGCAGCAGCTTTGGCCAGCAATTCAGCCATCCAGTTGACCAGAGGTGGTGCATCTGAGTCAATCCAGGGGCGAGCCCATCAAATACCCCGATGACATTCAGAGTCAGGCGCAGTGGAGCATGCAGATCGACGCCGTGATGCGAACGAACTACGAAACGCGCGCGGCGGACACCAGTGCTCAGAGGGGGGCAATCCGCCCGATTGTCCACATAAGTGCCATTATCCGGACGGGGGTAGGGGGTCAAACATCACAACAATCGCTCGAGGAAGGCCAGATGGTCCGCCCCCGCTACTTTCAAATATCATCTCCTCATGGAATGGGTTCTCCTCATTGTCCTCCTTCTACTTTTGGCATTAATCGTCCCAGTTGGTCATGCCATTACAAGAGCCCTAATTCGGCCGGATGACCCTGAAGGTCCGCTGGAAGTGGAGGAAGAAGAGAAT
This sequence comes from Planctomycetota bacterium, assembly GCA_021776925.1. Lineage (GTDB taxonomy): Bacteria > Planctomycetota > UBA1135 > UBA1135 > UBA1135 > JAJFFB01. The sequence continues at coordinate 33,548 of JAJFFB010000123.1, forward strand.
GCCTGATTCAATTGGAATTCCGATATTTGTGGGTCTGATCGTGCTGATTATTCTCGTCAATATTAAGCCGAAACAACCCCAAGCGAAGTGCGTGCGCTGCAAGAAAACTTGGGAGAAATCCTGCTTTCCCGCAAACCCGGAAAATGACTCAGCTCGAAGAAATGTGTGCAAATTCTGCCTGACCAATGCGCGCCGCGCCGAAGAACAAAGGGCCAAAGTTGCCAGGATGGACAAGGTGGAACGAGCTAGGCATGTGCGCACCGAGATTTATGCTTTTTCTGTGATTATTACTGGCGGATTAGGCTTCATTCACCCGAGCTGGTGGCTGGCAACCGGCTATTCCGCCTTGGTGCTTTTTGTTGTGGCCTCAACCAAGGGCGGGCGGGAGGGAAAGCCATGGACAATTGGAGACCGTCTTGAATACGCTCTCATTCTCCCACTTATTTTGTTTGTCATCCTGGCTATTGCACTTGGTATGGAAGGTGGTGGAAGGTAATGGGGGGCGGCTGAAGTGAGACGGCTAGGCCAAGATCAGAGGCCACCCTGTAGGCTAGGAAGGAGCTGGCTTTCCCAGCGATCTCTCCCATGACAAAAACCCTCATCTCCTTTCTCACTGCTGCGTGCTTGTTGCTGGCAGCTCTCGTGTTCACGACCAGGCCGGCCGAGGCCACGTTCAGTCCGGGGATGCTGCAGGGCACAGGGTGGCTGGAGAACCTGTCCCACAGCATCGATTCGGTTGTATTTGAGGATGACACTGGACAGCCCGTAGACGTCCTTACTGTTCCGCCGGGGCGCTCCTTCGTTCTAGTCCGAGCCTACGCCAAGTCGTCGGATTCCGTGCTTCAAGTGGTTTCGGCTGGTGGGTTGAACATGAGGCTCAACCTTCCTGGGAAGGAGGGCGGCTCCAGTATCCAGTACTCCTCTCCAGAGCTAATCCGCCTGAATGAAGGCGATCGCATTACTTTTCAGTCCCAGGCCTCGGGCGCTAGAAAGACGGGCTACATCACCGGCTTCTGGTTGCCCTGAGACTCGCCACACCGGGCTCATTCTGAGGATTGTGAGGATTCAGAGCAGGGGTTCTTCCCTCTAGCGGCCGCTATTGCCACCCCCGCGGGCCAGGTGTACCTTGTGGGTCATCAGGCACTGGTGAGAACCAGAACCTTTTGAGCGGATCAGTCGGCTCCTCGAGAGGGGGGCCGGCTGGTTTTTTGTTTTAGGCATAGCCAGAACCCTGAAAAGGTCCGAGTGCCCCACCTACTGCTAGCAGTAGGCTCTATACTGTCAACATGAGCCCGTCATTAACCGAGGACCAAGCAGCGACACTCGCGGCGGCTGTAGGAACGGCATTTTCACCACGGACGCCAGTTAGTAATAGAGAGCTCTTTGCCGGTAGGTGGGATCAAATTACCCAGATCGGGGATACTGTGGCCCAAACTGGGCTCCATGCTGTAATTTTCGGTGAGCGTGGCGTGGGAAAGACATCATTAACCCATGTAATCCGACCCCTGCTCAATGTGATTGACCGAGAAGCTACTGCCAGTGAAGGCGAAAGCCAACGAATAGTAGTCCGGGTGAATGCCGACGGCACTGACCTCTTTTCTTCTCTCTGGAAAAAGGCATTGGACGAGATTTATTGGTCTGAGGATAGGCCTCACATTGGATTCAATCCTTCGTCTGGTAAAGAACAGGTGACCCTGTTGAATACGTTTGGAGTAAAAGGGAGGCTCACCATCGATACTATCCGGCGAATCCTTAGTCCATTGGTTGGCTCAGTGTTTATTTTTGACGAATTTGATCGACTTCCCAAGGACCAGGTCGTTCCATTTACTGATTTAATAAAGGCGCTGTCAGATTCCGCAACCCAAACCACCATTGTCCTGGTTGGTGTGTCTGATACCGTCAATGAACTTCTCGAGGATCATGCATCGATCGGTCGCGCCCTGATTCAAATTCCCATGCCGCGAATGAGCGAAGACGAACTTGGCGAGATTATTTCCAATGCGGAGGAGGCACTTGGCATTGCTTTCGAGAATTCAGCAAAGGAACAAATTGTCAGAATGTCTCAAGGCCTTCCGCACTTCACCCACTTGCTTGGCTTTCATGCTGTCCGTTCAGCTGGAACCCGGAGAAGTGGCGAAGTTAACATTCAAGATGTAAGGAATTCATTTGGCAGTGCTGTAAGGGAGTCCGATCAAACTGTCATCAACGCTTATGCGCATGCTATTCAGAGCGCCCAGCCTGGGGCCAAATACCCCCAAGTAATCCTTGCGGCTGCGATTGCAGCCTACGTGAGCAGTGATGAGTTGGGATATTTTCAGCCTGCGAACTTGGTGGAACCAATGTCTGCAATAATGGAAAGGCATGAAGACATTTCCAGGTTTAATCAACACTTGTCCCAGTTTACGGAAGAAAAGCGTGGATTTGCCCTTGAGCGAACGGGCAGCCAACGGGCCTACAGGTACCGTTTCTCCCATCCGATCCTCCCTACATACGTCCTCATGAGAAGCATTAATGACGGACTAATCCCAGAAGCGGTGGTTGATCGGCTCCTTAGAAATGCATAACGCAAGGATCAAAGTGGATTTGCCATGCGGTGTGCCCGAGCTCGCGCTAGGCCTGGTTGGGGGGAGGTTTCAAACGTCGTCCACCAAATCGAAGTCCACCTCCAATCGATTGAGAGCGTGTTCGATGACGGATCCTTCCCTGCATCTCAGTCCACGGAGTAATCGGAGCTCCATTACGTTGCTCTTGAACTCCTTCCACCTCGGCTCAGACGCTAGATTCATCGCGATGATTTTGCACTCGGGAGGGCCGAGGATGATACGCAGGTAATCTGCCCACTCTTCTTTTTCATCGTTGTCCCTTGCCTTGGCTACGATGAACTTGGCTGCCAATGCAGCAGCTCGGAAGAAATGATCTAGCATCGAAGGAGAATAGCCCTCCCTCCATATTGGGTAGCAATCAGTAGGACTGAGCTTCCTCCCCAAAGGGATATATATGGTGCCCTTTAAGTCCTCGATGGCCTTCAGCGCATTTCTAAAGGCATTTGTCCCACCTGGCCCGCTGCAATAAACCTCACGGCTGACCGTTTTCAGCCCATCGCAGACCCAGGAGAATCTATCCCGATTGGAATCGGCCTTGGCCTCCATGAGCTGATTGGTCAGCAGCATCTTTGTTTCCTTGAACTCCGTCTGCTGAAACGCAAGGGTTCTGAGAATCGCGAGCAGGGCGCAGAAGGAAACGACCGGATTCAGGAGGCCACCGAAGAAATCACCTGCCTGGCCCCAGTCTGATGTCTCCGAAGAGAACTTCGACAGGTCGAAGTTGAAGGCATAAACCGCAACCGTAATTGCCATTGCTCCGCCAGCAATCCACTTAATCCTCCGTGGGAACCGTTCCAACTTGGCAAGGGATGAATTAGCGTCTTTAGTTTTTGAATCGTCTGTCGTCATATCCCCCGCACCCTACCACCCCCCGCGCTATCCTGCCCGCATGTCTGATAAGCGACTCGATATCCCAAGCGTCCCCAATTGGGCGAGCGGGGTTGGTTGGTTCAATTTCTTTGTCACAATTTCATTCGTGATCGCATCGCTTGCGGTCCAAGGGTCTGGAGCCGACGGGGGCGGAGTTGCCTTGGCCAAGTTCTTGCAAGCTGCTTTCCCCTGGGTCTTGCTCGGAGCAATGGCTTTCGCAGCAGGTTTCACTTACTTTGCTGCCACAGGGTTTGGAGGACGATTGGGTGCCATTAAGGAAATGCTTCGCGGAAGCAAGCCTGGGAAAAAGGAAAACCATTATTGGGTCACCTTGGCCAAGGGAGACCTGCGATTTCAGAATAATGCTGGAACCTCTCTGGCCGATAAGGGGCCACAAGTCCGTGCAAAAGGGTTGCTTGTCCCCCAGCCATTTGATGGAATTGAGGGTACTGAGTTTGTTGTGGACTTAACGGACTATTTAGACCTCCTCTCCCAAGAACGCACATCAGCACGCGCGACAGCAGGCAAGCTGGCAGCTGCGCTTGGTGGCGCCTTCGCGACTGGCGTCCTGGCCTACGGGCGGCTTGTGGACTTCATGAACCAAGCGCCAGTGTGACCCCCTTGCCCAATCCCACCTCTTGGCTACCATGCTGACCCTCTCTCCCTCAGGAGGTAAGTATGGACCCTGTGTTTAACTCTGGGGGCCGCGTAGTCGCGTGGCTCTCCTTCGAGGACCTGCACGACCAGGACGGCACGCACCTTGGCCTGGTGCGCGGTGGCAACGTCTACCGGAACGACGGCATGCACCTGGGCTTCTTCGCCGACGGTGTGTTCAGGGACGGCGATGGCCACGTGGTTGCGTTCGTGGAGAGCGGTGACCTGGGTTGGCTGGATAAGCCCGATCTCGAGCGTGGGAGGCGGCCACCCAAGAAGCTCGAGGATGCCCCGGAGGGGGAGCCCGTCTACTTCTGGCCTGGGCCTATCCCGGAGCCGGTGCCGGCGTGGGGGGAGAGCTGGCTCGTCTTCATGCTCCCAGACGTGATGGAGCCTGACGAGGAAGAGGAGAGGATGGGGGACGTGGAGGGGTGAGGGGTTAGCCCTTGTCGGTCCAGCCGACTACCTCGCCCTGCTCGAGCACGATGTGCAGGCCATATTTGTTCTGGCCAGTCTGCTTGTACTTCCAGGTCTCCTTGGTCTTCGTCTTGAGCACCTGGCGGTCGACTGCCAGGGGAGGCCCGAGGCAGTCGTAAACCATAGGCGCTTCCATGCCCTTCCAGATGGTGCGCCCCATCAGCTTGGCCACGAGCTCGTCATCTCCATATTTGGCCATGAGTTCGTTGCGGCGTCTCCTCACTTTTGCAGCCTGAACGGCGGTTGAGATAGAGATTGCGAGGACGAAAACTCCAACGCCCACAAGGCCCAATTGGGGAACGGTCAGGCCGATCGCTTCCGAGAACGCGGAGACTGCTGCAACGAGCAGGCCGATTACGATTAGGTAGGCCAGGGGGCCTGGGCTGGATTTTCGTGACATTACTCAGTCTCCTTTGCTTTTGCCTCTTCTTCTCGGGCTCGGCCTAAGGCGCTCGCTACGAGGCCCGTCGGAACGGCCACTACTCCCAATCCGATCATCAAGACAACGAATGTGAAAAGCTTCCCTCCAACAGTCAAGGGGATCACGTCCCCGTAACCAACCGTCGTCAAGGTGACCACCGCCCACCATAGACCGTCAAACACAGAGGAGAAGGCCTCTGGCTGAACCGGGTTTTCAAACATGTAAATTCCAGCACCGGCCAGGTAAAGCAAAAGTGACGTAGTGAAGAAGAAGAGAATGAGCTCCTCTTTGACCAGAATGAAGGCCCTGTGGAACCTGCGGATGGCCTTGCTGTATCTAAACAGTTTGAAGGCCCGAAATAGTCGGAGAAGACGCAGGGACCTGAGAGCTCTAAGATCGATGCCAATGGCCAGGTAGAAGGGCAGAATCGCCAGCAAGTCAATCAGCCCAAAAAAGCTAAAAACGAACCCAAGCTTCCTGGTGGCAACTACGACTCGCAAAGTGTATTCAATTGTGAAGACGAAAATGCAAGCAGCTTCAATCCAGAAGAGATTCCGGTAGGTTGCCGGCTCTAAGTCTGGCAGCGTTTCAATGGAGAAGGAAACGAGGGAGACAACGATTAATCCCTGAATGAAGAGATCGAAAACCCTACCATGCCGAGAACTATTTTCTTCGACCACGGATTTGAGGCTGACCCGCATGCCGGATCTCAGTCCACCCAGCTAGTCACCTGGCCATCTTTAAAAGTGATCGACATTGAGATCTGCCCGTAAGCCCAATAGTCCCAAACTTCGAAATCGCCTGGGCTAAATCGACGGGCGGAATCAGCAGTGCCCAACAGGGCTAAAACGTAGTTCTCGGAAGACCCAACTGCAAGCCGGCCCTCTCGAATCATCTCAAGCTGGTGAGCCGTAAGTACCCCGCGGCGGACCATTTCAGCACCGATATTGGCTTCGTCAGCATCGGAAGTATCCCCGAATTCATGGTAGTACTTCACCAGCTGATCGTCAGACAGTCCTGCGACGGTTTCAGGAGAAAGGGAGCACGCCCCAAGGGCGAAAAGAATGAGTGCGAGGAGAGTTCGCATGGTTTGAATTGTTGTTGTTAAGAAAGCGGGAGCCAGTCTACCAGGACTCGTCCCACTTGGGATCTTGCGCCAGGTTGTCCCGAAGCGCGCGATCGTCTTCAATCGTGATCGCACCTTCGAATCTCGCTGGCAGGTCGACGCCAGGACTGTGCCCCTGAATCAAGATGGGGGCCACAGACCAGGCATCGATGTAGCAGGTCACCACCGGCGTCCGCCGGCGGGATGGGTCTTCTGGATCAGGGATCCAGCGGGTGGCGGTCCGGAGCTTCCCGTGCACGCCGACAAAGGAGCCCTTGGTGACGTGGTCCGTCACGTACCCCTTTGCAGCTTCACGGAAAACCCGGACCGGAATCATCTCGAGTCGCTCCGCCTTGTGGTGGTGACGGTGCGAAAGGAGGAAGCTCATGTACTCGACTTCCTTCCCGTGAGGCAGGTGCCGGAGCCGAGGCTCATTCGACACCCGCCCACTGAGGATGCAGACGTTCTGATCAAGCAGTGACCAGACCTGTTGCCGTGTCTTAGGCGACATGAATCGGCCGATGGTAATCCATGTACCGGTTTCCACAGAGCTCGCAGATGGGGGCCATGGGCCCGTCATGTGTTGACTCGGTGCAGCACACCTTGCAGGTCCAACCGCCGGCGCGGTGGGCCTCCTGGTCGTCCAGGCCAGCGCGCAGTGCGTCGCGCACCTCCGCGGGACCGTTGACCTGGTCGAGGTGCTTCAACGCCTGCTTGGCAGCGAGAGCGAGGATGGGGCTGGTATCGCTCATGCGTTCGCCTCCGCGGACAAGATAAACATGGACCCGAGCGTCCGCCAGAAAAGGCGATTCCCAATGACATGAATCAGGCGCTCGGCCTCGCGTCGCGTCGTGCGCGCGTAGAGTTCGCTGCCTAGCCGCAAGAGCACGCGTCGGCATCCCCGAAGCGTGTTCAGGGTGCCTGGGGCCTCCGCGCTGATCCACTCGACTCGCGCTGGGCTTTTAGTGTGGGTGTCGCTCATGACGTTGGCTTGATGGTGATGCCGTCACGGATTGCTTCCGCCAGTTGCGGGTACCGCTTCGCATACCGCTTTGCAGTTTCCAGGGACGTGTGACCCAGGAAATCGGCAACGGCACCCAAAGAGCCTGTGCGCTGGTAGATGCCAGCACCGCATGCATGGCGAAGGCCATGGAAGGTCCGCCACATGACGCCGGAGCCCTTCACGACTTTGACCAATCGCTTGCGCAGTGCATCCGCACGGAGGCCACCGAGCACGCGGCTCGACTTGTGCCCGTACTGGCGGAAGCGCCGAAGCTCAGCCTCAAGCGGGATCGAAAGAGGGATGGCCAGCTTCTTTCGCCCTTTGCCAAGGACGTTGAGCTCGCGCCTGATGAAGTCCACCTTGGTCCATTCCAGGCCCACAGCTTCGCTGATCCTGAGGCCACCTTCGGCTCCGAGGAGAATGGACAACCTGGTGAAGGGCTCCTTGCAGGATGCCAAGATGAGTTCCAACTCGTCAGGGGTGTAACCCTCGAACTCGCAATCCGGGACCTTGCCAGCTTTGACTTCCCTGAAGGGGTCGGCATTGGTGACGCCTGACCAGCGAAGGGCGGCGTAGAAGCACCTGGCTGCAGACAAGCGCACGCTCACCGTGGCTGCTGCGGAACCATTGGCCTCCATCATCCGGATGTAGTTCGCCGCCCAATTTGTTCCACCATCAAAGGCAAAATCGGCACCAGGACGCAGCAAAGTCCCGCTCTCGGGAGTCTCGAACCCCCTGAAGAGGTGGCGGAAGCCCGTCTTGTAGGTGGAGACGGTGTTCTGGGAAACCCGGCCGCCCTTCTTGCCGAAGAGCGCCAGGTAGGCGATCGCGAAGCCGAAGAGCGCCTCGTGGTCACCGTTGCTGATGGCCCTGGCGACGCGGCGCTTGCGGACATCGTGTGGCAAGCTGGCCCAAGTGCGTACGGAGTCCAACTCAGGGGGCAAAGAACTGTATTTCTTGATGTGATGCATGTTATTTAGAAGTTCGGAAAAGCTAGGGGGCGAGCCAGGGTGTAGTCCGCCGCGGGCCTTCCGGTATCTAAACAGTCTGATAATAAATATTATGTTGACCTTGGCGGGGGCTGCGAAGGGCTGCAACCCCGTGCTGGAGCTTTCTCCTGTGGGATCAGCCCCTTCGAAGGCTGCTTCAGGGCGCCGAAAACCATCTTTTTGCCATCCTTGGCCTACCGCGTGGAAAACTAGGCGCCGCGCGTGTGGATAACCCGGGGACAAAGTTGCGCCCAAGACCCTTGCTATTCCGGTACCTCCCGCAGGGTGATGGTTTCCAGGTCGGTGATCGCATTGATGCTGTCGAAGACCACGCCCTGGATGTAGAAAACGCCGGGGGCGCCGCGCAAGGCATCCAGGCGAGTGCTGAAGACTCCACTGGAAGGTATGGAGTCC
>JAJFFB010000124.1 GCA_021776925.1 Planctomycetota bacterium
GCGCACGATCATCAGCAGGGCGACCATGCCGAGGCCGATCGAGAGCAGTGGCGGGGTGTTGAGGAAGGAGGTCGGCAGGTAGCCGAGCAGCAAGGCGACGAAGGCGACCACCAGCGCATAGGGAGCCTGGGTGCGCACGTGCTGGATGTGCTGGCATTTCGAGGCGGTGCTCGACAGGATCGTGGTGTCGCTGATCGGCGAGCAGTGGTCGCCGAAAATGGCACCTTCAAGCACCGCGCCGATCGACAGGATCAGCAGACCTTCGGAACCGTGGGGAGTCTGTTCGCCGAGGTTGTAGGCGAGCAGGACCACGTTGGGCTGCATGATCGCCATCGTCGTCCACGACGAACCGGTGGCGAAGGCGACGAAGCAGGAAGCGACGAAGAGCAGGATCGGCAGCCATCCGCCGGTGATCATGTCCTGGAAGGCCGCCACCAGATAGGTCGCGGTGCCGAGCTGGGTGCAGACCGCGCCGATGCTCCACGCCAGGATCAGGATCATGACCGCGTCCTTGAACAGAATGCGGATGCCGCGGGTCGAGGTGCGCACCGCGTCGGCGGCAGGCAGCAGACGTTGGCCGAGCCCGAGCACCAGCGCCAGCAGGTAGGCGGCCAGCGATCCGTAGAAGATGGCGGCGGTGCTGTCCGACTCGCCGAGGACCGCGCGCAGCCACTCGAAGCCGCTGTAGGTCAGCGCCTTGATGGCATCGGCGTCGCCATCTGCGGCCAGGCTGTGCAGCGCATTGTGGCCGAATACATAGATCAGCCCGGCGGTGCCGAAGACCATCAGCGACAGGGGCAGGACGCCGTTGAACCAGCGCGGGCGCGCGTCTGGGCGCATCGCGGTGAGGGCGGAGAGGTCTTGGGAACCCTGAAGGGCACTTGGATCCTGCCCGCGACGCGAGGCTTCTTCGGTGCGCCGCATCGGCCCGAAGTCGCGCCGGGTCACGATCACGATGCCGACCATGAACAACGCAAAGATGCAATAGAAGCGATAGGGAATCGTATCCAAGAAGAGGCTGTAGCCCTGGCTCACTTCCATGCCGACGGTGGGCAGTTGCGGCGCGTAGGTCGAGATCTGATAGGCCACCCAGGTCGACAGGATGGCGATGCCGGCCATCGGCGCGGCGGTGCTGTCGACGATGTAGGCGAGCTTGGCGCGGCTGACCTTCATGCGTTCGAACAGCGGGCCGCACGAGTTGCCGACGATGATGGTGTTGGCGTAGTCGTCGAAGAAGATGCCGAGGCCGAGCGCGTAGGCCACCGCCTGCACGCTGCGCGAACTCTTGGCGTAGCGCAGCAACACGCGCACCATGCCCTCGATGCCGCCCATGCGTGTGACCACCGCCACCGTCGAGGACAGCAGCAGCACGAAGCCGAGGATGTAGAGTTGGAACGACTGGGTCAGGATCTCCTTCCACAGGATGTCATAGAAAACCGTGACCAGCACCTGCCACAGGGGTTCCCCGGGCGCCAGCATGAGAAAGGCGCCGAGCAACACACCCAGCGACAGCGAGATCAAGGTGCTGCGCAGCAGGAAGGCGAGCAGGATCGCCAGCAGCGGCGGAAACAGCGCCAGGCGGCTTCCGAACTGGCCGACCGTGACCGGCTCTTCGACACCCGGGCGCACCAGCGACAAACGGCCCTCGGCGCGCAACACCTCCAGGGGCACGATGGAGTCGCCGTCCCCACTGGGCGAAACCAGGAAGCTGTCGGTGTCCAAGGCGCGTAAATAGACATCGTCCTCACCCGCTTCAGGAGCAGGCAGCTGCATGCCGGCGCGCAAGGCATCGAGGCGGGCGCGGCCGTCGCGGTCGCCGTCGAGGCTCCATTCGAATTGATAACGATCGCCGCTGGGCAGCGTCAGGTCCTTATCAATCAGCATGCCTTGCAGGGTCAGGGTCTCGAGCCGCACCGGATCCGCGGCCACCAGGAAAAGCGGCAGGCACAACAATCCAAAAACAGCGGCGAAGATCAGGCGGGTCCGCATCGAGGGCCATCCTAGGCCCGCGCCACCGGGCACGGTATGCTGGCCGCCGCTTGCGCAAGCGGCTGCCGTGGAAACCATCCTTCTGATCGTTCTGCTCCTGCTCGTCGGAGTGGTGCTCTACCTGCTGATCCGTCTGGACACCAAGGTCCAGGATCTGCAGGAAGAGGAAGAGGTCGACGACGACCAGGCCGAGCTGGTGCAGCGCATCGAAGAAATGGACCAGTTGCTGCGTCAGCTCGACCCGGAACCCGCGCGCCAGGCGCTGCTGCAGCTGGAGCGCAGCGTTGCGCTGCTCGAAGAGAGCCGCGCCGCGGCACCGGTGCAATACGGCGCCGAACTGCCGCGCGTCGCCGAGGTCCGCGCCATGGTCGAGGCATTTTTGCGCCAGCGCGGCTGCGACGCGGTGCACATCCTCAACCCCGAGGCCGAGCTCGACGTCGAAACCGTCGAGGTGCGCATCGAAGCACAGCGCGCCGGCCAGGTGCTCAAGGGCACCCTCCGCGTGAGCGGTACCGAGGTGCGTGAAACACACCTGGATTCCTCCTTTTCCCTTTTCCCCTGATCCCGATGCGCGACGTCCGCGTCCAGGAGCTCAGCTCCCATGATGGCGAACAGGTCCGGCTGAAAGGCTGGGTCTACAACCTCCGCGGCAAAGGCAAGCTGCTGTTCCTGTTGCTGCGCGACGGGTCCGGTATCTGCCAGTGCGTGGTGCTGAAGAACGAACTCGGCGAAGAGGCTTTCCAAGTCGCCAAGGGACTCACCCAGGAGTCTTCCTTGCAGGTCACCGGCACGGTCAAGCTCGACGAGCGCGCGCCGGGGGGCGCCGAACTCAAAGTCGACGGGATCGAGGTGGTGCAGATCGCCGAGCCCTATCCGATCACCAAGAAGGAACACGGTCCCGGCTTCCTGCTCGACCACCGCCACCTGTGGCTGCGCTCCAAACGGCAGATGGCGCTGATGCGCCTGCGCCACCGCGTGGTGCAGTCCTTCCGCGATTTCCTCGACGGCGAAGGCTTCCTGTGCGTTGACTCGCCGATCTTCACCCCCAACGCCTGCGAGGGCACCTCGACTCTGTTCGAGACCGATTACTTCGGCGAGCGCGCCTACTTGTCGCAATCGGGCCAGCTCTACGCCGAGGCCAGTGCGATGGCGCTCGGTCGTGTCTACTGTTTCGGCCCGACCTTCCGCGCCGAGAAGTCAAAGACGCGCCGCCACCTGACCGAGTTCTGGATGCTCGAGCCGGAGATGGCCTTCGCCGATCTCGACGACGTGTGCGACCTCGCCGAAGGCATGCTGCGCCACACCATCAGCCAGGTGCTCGAGCGCAACGCCCAGGACCTGGCCGACCTGGAACAGGACCCGGCCAGGCTCGAGGGCTGGAACCGCGCCTTCCCGCGCCTTCCCTACGACGACGCTGCCCAGCTGTTGCTGCAGTGGAAGGCCGAGGGCAAGTACGAGTCCGATTTCGAACCCGGGGACGACCTCGGCGCACCCGACGAATCGATGCTCGGCGAACACTACGGCTGCCCGGTCATGGTGACCCACTGGCCGGCCGCAGTGAAGGCCTTCTACATGAAGCGCGACGAGCAGGGCCGCGCGCTCGGCGTCGACATCATCGCACCCACCGCCGGTGAGATCGTTGGTGGCGCGGTGCGCGAGGACGACCACGACGTGTTGCTGCAACGCATCCAGGAGCACCAGCTGCCGGTCGAAGCCTTCCAGTGGTACCTGGATCTGCGTCGTTTCGGTTCGGTGCCGCACGGTGGTTTCGGCATCGGTGTCGAACGCACCGTGTCGTGGCTGTCGGGGGTCGAGCACGTGCGCGAGTGCATTCCCTTCCCGCGTACCATTCAGCGCCTGTCGCCCTGACTGGCCGTGGATAAAGTGCTTTCGTTCCATGGCAAGTGGTTTTGTTCCCTGGCAAGGAAGCTGGTTCCGCCCCTATCTTTAGATAGGGGCGGGTTCTGCTGACGCCGTCCAGGGGAAAAAGACGCTGCCGTGGGGCGGAA
>JAJFFB010000125.1 GCA_021776925.1 Planctomycetota bacterium
GATCCTGCTCGCCGACGCCTGCCGCGCGTGCGCGGTGCCGGCGCGCCTAGCGGGCACCGCCAACTGGTTCGACAAGCGCGGCAACCACACCTGGGTCGAGGTGTGGAACGACGGCAGCTGGCACTTCCTCGGCGCCGCCGAACCCGACGACCGCGGTCTCAACCACGGCTGGTTCGCCGGCGACGCCGCGCGTGCGCTGCCGGGATCACGTGAGCACGGCATCTACGCCGCGCACTGGGAACGGACCGGCGCCAGCCTGCCGATGGTGTGGGCTCCGGCGGTGGACTGGGTGCCGGCGGTCGAGGTGACGCAGCGTTATCTCGCTGCGCCTGAGCCACAGACCGAGGCCAACGCCGAGGGACCTGCGCCTGCCACTGCGGCTACCGCTGCGCCCACCACCGAATTGCTGCTGGTGGTGTACGACGGCGTCGACGGACCGCGTGTGCCGGCGCGGCTGCGGCTGCGCGATCCGCTCAGCCGCGAGATCCTGTTTGAGGGCGTGACCCGCGGCGAGGAGAACGACGCCAACGACTACCTGACCTTCGCCGTGGCGCGCGCCGCCGCGGTCCTGATCGAGATCGAGCACCAAGGCTCCACCACCTCGCTGACCCACAGCTGCGCCGACGCTGCGCGCGAAACCGTGGCCGTGCACCTGGAGTCCACCCCCCCCTCGGGCGAGATCGACGCCGTGCGCCGCGCCGCGGCGGCCTGGTTCGGCGCCTCGCAGGGTGAACGCGATGCCACCGAGTTCGCCAAGTCGCTCGACCAGCTGGTCGCCGCACAGGAAGACGCCGCGCGCGCCGCGGTGTGGCAGGCCTATCGCAGCGCGCCGTTGCACCAGGCCACGCGCGTAGACTTCGAAGCGCAGCAGGTGCAGCACGGCGGCCACCTCAGCCCCTACACGCTGAAGCAGGTCGGTGAGCAGCCGGCCGGCGGCTGGCCGTTGTTCATCGCCATGCACGGCGGCGGCGGCGTGCCCAAGCAGGTCAACGACTCGCAGTGGGAGGTCATGCAGCGCTACTACAAGGACCATCCCGAGGCCGGCGGTTATCTGTACCTGGCACTGCGCGCGCCCAACGACAGCTGGAACGGCTTTTACACCGGCTACGTCTATCCCTTGATCGAGCGCCTGGTGCGTCAGTTCCTTCTCTACGGCGAGGTCGATGCGGACAAGGTCTTCCTGATGGGCTACAGCCACGGCGGCTACGGCGCCTTCGCCATCGGCCCCAAGATCCCCTACCGCTTCGCCGCCATCCACGCTTCGGCGGCGGCGCCGACCGGCGGCGAGACCACCGCGCGCACATTGCGCAACACGCGTTTCACCTACATGGTTGGCGAAAACGACACCGCCTACGGGCGCGAGTCGCGCTGCCAGGCCTTTGCCAAGGAGATCGAAGAGCTGCGCGGCGGGCGTGACGACATCTACCCGGTGGAATTGGAGTGGCAGGCCGGCCACGGCCACGGTGGGCTGCCTGATCGTGACAAGATCCCGACCATGATCGGCGCGCAGCGCGACGCCGCGCCGACGGAACTTTCGTGGCAGCTCAGCGGCGGACCGGTGCGGGATTTCTACTGGCTGCAGGTGGCGCAGGCGGGCAGCAACCAGATCATCGAAGCTCGCTGCAGCGGCAGCGCCGTGGTCCTCAACAGCGAAGGCATGGAGCAGGTCACTTTGTGCCTCGATCAACGCCTGGTCGATCCGTCGGCGCCGTTGTCGTTGCTGGTCAACCAGGAAGTGCGCCAGATCGAGCTGCGCCCCAGCCTGCGCACGCTGTGTGAATCGATGCTGGAGCGTGGCGACCCGCGCCTGGCCTACACCATGCGCGCCCACGTCGCCCTGCGCTGAGGCGCAGCCGCGCGTACCGGGCGCGGCTAGGATGCCGCCCATGTCCAGCGGCTACGTGCTCGGCCTGAACCAGTACACCCACTCGGCTTCCGCCTGCCTGCTGGACGCCGCCGGCGAGGCAGTCTTTGCGCTGGCCAAGGAGCGCGTGACGCGCAAGAAATACGACGGCGGGGACAACGCCGCGGTGGTGCGCGCGGTGCTCGAGGGCGCCGGCATCGACGCCGCCGCTCTCGACCTGGTGGTCGCCAACAACCACCTGTTCCGCATCCGCCCCTTCGAGCGCAATCTGCAATGGGCGGTGGCGCTGAACCAGCACCCGTCCACCTATCTCGACCCGTGCAATCTGCTGCCCGAGGTCGCCAAGCACGAACTCTCGCATCATCTGGCCCACGCCTGGTCGGTGCTCGATCTGGCTCCCTTCGATCGCGGCCTGGTGGTGGTCGCCGACGGCATCGGTTCGGCGTGGGCCGACGTCGAGCGGCGCTCCAGCGGCTCGCAGCTCGGCCCGTACCACAGCGACGCCGACCTGCCCGCCGCGGACGGATTCGTGCAGGTGCCCGCCGATCTGCCCGCCGACGCCACCTGGCGCGAAGCGGAAAGCGTCTACCGCTTCGACGGCCGCAAACTGGAACGGCTGTTCAAGCGCTGGGCGCAGGAACACACTCCGGTGTTCCTCTACAACTACGGCTTCGAGAACCAGGATTCGCTCGGCGCGGTCTACTCGCGCGTCGCCAGCCACGTCTTCGGCGACTGGAACGCCTGCGGCAAGGTCATGGGGCTGGCGCCGTGGGCCGGGCGCTGGGGCGCCGATGAAGGTCCGCAAGCGCTGATGACCGGTCCCTTGGAAGAGCTGGCGGTCGATTTTCCGCGCCTGCGCAGCGCGCCCGATCCCAATCGCTGGCGCGATCACGGCGACCGCGCCGCCTACGCCCGCCTGGCCGCGGATCTGCAGCACGACCTCGAAGAGGTGCTGCTCGAATTCCTCACCCGCCTGCGCCGCACCTGCGGGGAACGCAATCTGTGCCTGGTCGGCGGCGTGGCGCTGAACTCCACCGCCAACGGCCGCATCGCGCGCCAGGCCGGCTTCGACCAGGTCTTCGTGCCGCCGTGGCCCGGCGACGACGGCGTGGCGGTGGGCTGCGCGCTCTACGGGCACCAGCTGCTGCACCCCCAGGTGCCGCCGCGCCGCAGCTGCTACTCCCCCTACCTCGGCGGCCGCGCCGACGCCGACGCGGTGGACGAAGCGCTGCACGAATTCGAACCGTGGATCGACGTCGAGATTCTTGAAGCGCTCTCGCCCGAGATCGTCGGCCAAGCCTCCAATAACCCAGCGGGCGAAGATCCGCGCGTGCGCGTGGCGGCCGACGCGCTGGCGGCCGGAGCTACCGTCGGCTGGTTCCAGGGACGCAGTGAGTTCGGGCCGCGCGCGCTCGGCAACCGCTCGATCCTGGCGACGCCGGCCGACGCCGGCATGATCGAGCGCATCAACCGCGCGATCAAAAAGCGCGAGGGCTTCCGTCCCTTTGCACCGACGGTGCTCGCCGAACACGCCGATGAGTGGTTCGAGGGCGTCACTCCGAGCCCGTTCATGTCGCTGACCGTGCCGGTACGCGAACACCAGCGCGCGCGCATTCCGGCGGTGGTGCACGTCGACGGCAGCGCGCGCATCCAGACCCTGGAACGCGCGCGCAATCCTCTTTATTACGACCTGGTGCAGGCCTTCCACCAGCGCAGCGGTCTGCCGATGGTGCTCAACACCTCGTTCAACATCCGCGGCGAGCCGATCGTGGAGAGCGCCGCCGATGCTCTGCGCCATTTCCTCGACAGCGACCTCGACCTTCTGGTGCTGGAAGATCGCCTGGTGCGGGCGCGGCCCTTTCCCGACAAGGACCAATGGCAGCGCCTGATCCCGCGCGCGCGCCCCGGTTTCAGCGCCGAGGTCGTTTCCAACGAAGAGGGCGAAGCGGTGTCGGTCAACCTGCTCGGCGGCGGCGGCAACTGGGAGTCCGACCAGCTCGAACTCGGCGTCCTCGAGGCGTGTGACGGAGAACTTAGCGTGGCCGGCTTATGCGCCGACTTCGAACAGGAGTTCGAGGTCGAAGCCGAGCAGGTGGTGACCCGGCTGCAGCGGCTCTACCGCTGGCGCCTGATCTCTTTTCAGCAGCCGAGTCAGTAGAGCGCGACCGCGCCGCCGTTGGACAGGTGCGGGCTGCCGCTGCGGTCGAACAACACCTGGGTGAACACCTCGACGCCTTGCAGCGCCGCGTTGTTGGGCACGGTGGCCTGATAGATCGCCTGTCCGCTGCCGTTCAGCGTGCCGTTGGCGAGCAGGCGCAGGCCGTTGTTGCCGAGTACTCGGGTGCCGGCGGCGGTGGCGATCAAGGCACTGTCGAAGGCGCTGTAGAGTTCCCACGACTGCGCCGGACCACCCTTCAGGTTGACCGCAAGCTGGGTGCCGAGCGCGGCCCGCGGGGGGTGGCGCAGGCCGTCCGGCATGCCGAACCAGGCCAGCAGCCCCTCGAGTTCCGGCAGCGAGCCGATGCGGCCGTTGGCGGCGGCGTCGCCAGGATCCTGCGGCGTGCCGGTGGCGCGCAGGGCGTCGCGCACCTGCAACGGAGTCGGCGCCGGCATCCCGTGCGCCTGCAGGGCACCGAGCACCGCGGAAATCGCCGCGGTCACGATCGGCGAGGCGCTGGAGGTGCCGGAGAATCCCCAGGTGTAGTCCTGGCGGTCGTCGCTGCCGGCCTCGAACAGCCAGCCGTAGCCGGCGGTGTAGACCGAACCGCCCCAACCCTGCGCGTCCATGCGCGAGCCGTGCGAACTGAAGGACAGGCGCCTGTGGTCGGCGCTGCCGTCGCCGGCGCCGACGATGATCGCGCCCGAATCCTGTACCGCCAGATCGAAGTAGCCGTTGAACACCGGGTCGTCCAGGTTCATGTAGCCGTTGCCGCCGGCTTCGACCACGTGCATGCCCAGCGCGGTGGCGCTGGCGATCGCGGCGAAAGAGGCCGGCGTCCATTCTTCGGGCACGTAGGCCCCGGTCGGCCCGCCGGTCTGCATCTCGAGCAAGATGACGTCGCCCGGTCCACTGGCGGCGGCCGCATTGAGGATCGCCTGGGTCGGGTTGTAGCCCCAGGTGGTGGCGTATTCGGTCGCGCAATAGATGTCGGCCTGGGGCACCCCGCCGGTGACGCCGTAATCGTTGTCCTGGGCGTAGAGCTCGCCCAGAACCGCGGTGCCGTGGTCCGACCAGAGGTTCACCGGGGTGCCGCCGACCAGGCGGCTCGAGTCCAGCTCAAGGTCTTCGTGATCCAGGATCCAGTTGTATTCGCAGTCGGTGATGCGCACGCCGCGGCCGCGCGCGCCGAGCACGCCCTGCACCGCGTACTGCCCGGTGCCGATCGGCGCGCCTTCGAAGTAGTCCTGCTGGTCGGTCCAGTGCGGGGTGGTCGGCGGCAGGTCGACCGGGGGCGGGGCCGGGGCCGGCTGCAGATAGGCCACCGCCACTGCGGGCACGCCGGCCAGCGCACCCAACAGATCCTGCGCCTGGGCGGCGTTGGCGAGGCGCACGCGGAACCACTGGTTGAGGTCCGGCGGCGGTGGCCACGCCCCGCGCCCCAGGGCGCGATCGCGCAGATCGGCCAGCGTGGCGTAGTCCTGCACGAACAGGCGCTCCACCGGGCGCGCAGCGAGGACCGCAGCGAGACCGCTGAGTTCTGCTCCGCCGCTGCCGACCAGGCGACCGTTGGCGACGAAAGCCGGGTGGCGCTCGGCCACCTGCAGAATGACGCTGCGCTCGGCCTCGGCGGCCGCGGCTTCCAGGGCGGGGTGCGGCTGGGCGGCACCTTGCAGAAGGACGAAAAGGATCAGACTCATGGCGCCTCCATTCTAGGCCGGAAAAGAGGGCTGCCGCGGCACTAGAGGGTGAAACGGCGGCCCGAATCCGGCTACAATCCAGGATTCAAGGATTGGAAAACCCTCCGTCAAGACCTAAGCAGAGACCCATGAGCACCGAAACGCCCGAGATCCACATCACGGCCGAACCGCAGACGCTGCCGACCAACTGCCTGTTCCGCCTCGACCGGAATCTTTTCGTGGGCACCATCTATGTCAGCGACGCCGAGGTGGCGCGCGAGTGGGTGCCGCTGGCCGCCGCCATCCTGACCCAGGTCGAGGGCATCAAGGGGGTGCGCATCTCCCACGCCGAGGTCCTGATCAGCCTGCACCACACCCCCGAGGACTGGCGCGAGACCGCGCGCAGCACCGGCGCCGTGATCCGCACCTTCCTCGGCGAAGGCGGCACTCCGGTGATGACCGACGCCGCCGAGCACATGCAGGGCAACGACGGCGCCCGCGCCAAGGCGCAGAAGGTCGTCGACGACCAGCTCAATCCGAACCTGGCCTCGCACGGCGGCTGGGTCGAGATCCAGGCTTCCGACGGCGCCGATCTGTACATGACCATGGGCGGCGGCTGCCAGGGCTGTGGCTCGGCGGCGGCGACCATGCGCCAGGGCGTCGAGGCCGCGATCCGTCAGGCGGCCCCGGAAATCGGCGCCATCCACGACGCCACCGACCACGCCGCCGGGGTCAACCCATATATGTAATTCGTAAACACAGCCACCCCTGGAATGACATTCCTGGGGTGGCGTTTCGGGGCTGGTGAGCTATCCCTATCATGGTGAATCCGACTCTGCCAAAACCTACTTCCATGCCCCAGACAGCATCCGCTCACCTTGAGATCGACGGCCAATCCGTCGATCTTCCTATCATCACCGGATCCGAAGATGAGGTCGGTCTGGACATCAGCAGCCTGCGCTCCCAGACCCGTGCGATCACCTTCGATCCGGGCTTTGGCAACAGCGGGTCCTGCCGCAGCAGCATCACCTATATCGACGGGGAAAAGGGCATTCTGCGCTATCGCGGATACCCGATCGAGCAGCTTGCCGACCACAGCAACTACCTCGAGTCGGCCATGCTGCTGCTCAACGGCGAGCTGCCCAGCCCCGCGGAACTGACCGCCTTCACCGACAACATCACCACCCATACGATGTTGCACGAGAACTTCCGTGGCTTCTTCGGCAGCTTCCCGCGCGATGCCCACCCGATGCCGATCACCGCGGCCACCGTGGGTTCGATGTCGGCCTTCTACGAGAGCAGCGAATCCACGCCGATCCTGCAGCAGTCGGTGATCCGCCTGATCGCCAAGTATCCGACCATCGCCGCGTGGGCCTACAAGCAGTCGATCGGACAGCCGTTCATCTATCCGCGCAATGATCTGGACTACGCGTCCAACTTCCTGCACATGATGTTCGCCACGCCGTGCGAGGAGTACGTGGTCAATCCGGTGGTCTCCAAGGCGCTCGATCTGCTCCTCATCCTGCACGCCGACCACGAGCAGAACTGCTCGACCTCGACGGTGCGCATGGTCGGCAGCTCCCAGGCCAACATCTTCGCCGCGATCTCGGCCGGCATCTCGGCCTTGTGGGGCCCGCTGCACGGCGGCGCCAACCAGAAGGTCATCGAGATGCTCGACGCCATCGCCAATCAGGGCCAGACCGCCGAGCAGTTCGTCGCCGCGGCCAAGGACAAGAACTCGGGTGTGCGCCTGATGGGCTTCGGCCACCGCGTGTACAAGAGCTTCGATCCGCGCGCCAAGGTGCTGAAACAGGCGTGCGACCGCGTCATCCGCGCGCTCGGCATCTCCAGCCGCCAGCTCGAGATCGCCATGGAGCTCGAAGAGATCGCCATGCGCGACGAGTATTTCATCTCGCGTAATCTGTACCCCAACGTCGACTTCTACTCGGGTGTGATCTACAAAGCGATCGGCATCCCGGTGAACATGTTCACGGTGATGTTCGCCATGGGCCGCATGGCCGGCTGGATCGCGCAGTACATCGAAATGCGCGATGATCCCGACGGTCGCATCGGCCGCCCGCGCCAGATCTACACCGGCGCCACCGAGCGCGCCTACGTCGCCTTGGATCAGCGTTCGGCCTGACGGGATCGGGCGGAACCGCCCAGGGCGGCCAGGCTGTCGAACAGCACCTGCTGGAAGCGCAACCAACGCTGCGTTTGGCGGCGCGGCAGTTTCTGGTTGATTTCAAGTTGTAAGGCCAGATAGCGGCGGTTGCGCAGACGCCGGCGCAGGAAGGGCTGGAAGTAGATCGAGGCGCCGCGGTAGGGATAGTTGAGGCGCACGCGCAGCCGTGGGTCGCGCGCCTGCACCTGCTGGCGCAAGGCGCGCGCGAGGTCGGCTTCGGCGGACCGCGCCGGGTCGTACATGATGCCGAGTTCGCACGGGCGGGTGATGCCCTGGAGGCGCGGGGTGAAGCTGTGCAGGGAAAGGTGCAGCAGCCGCCCGGGCGTCTTCAACAGTTGTAGGAGCTGCTCCTCGACCTGCTTCCGGTAGGGCTGGTGGTATCGCTGCAGGATCTGCTGGCGCTGCGCCGTCGGCAGCCGGCGCATGGCGGTGCCGAGGACCTGGGGATGACCGGGATCTCGGTTGAGGTCGCACAACAGCCGCGTCCAGCGCGCCAGGTGCAGCGGAGCGCCGAAATGGCGTGCGCAGCGGCGCGCGATCTCGGCGGATCCCGGGTCGTAGCCGCGGTGGCTGCTCAGCCAGCGGGCGTCGGCGCCCAGAGCCTGGGCCCAGCGAGCCGGCAGCGCGTTGGCAGCGTGTTCACAAGAAAGGAGCAGCTGGTCGAAACCAACTGCTCCGCGGCGGGATCCGGCCGGCGGCTTCACTCGATGACGCGCACCAGCACATTGCTGACCGCGCCGGCTTCGAGCGCCTGCGCCCACACCGCGCTGCCGGCCAGCAGGCTCGGCACGTGGACGCTGAAGCTGCCTTCGCCAGCGGCATCGGTGGCCACCGCAGCCAGCAGCTGCGGGGTGTCGAGATCGAGGACCACCCCCAGCGGCGGCACCGGGGTGCTGCCGAGGCCGACCAGCGAGTAGGTGATCCAGGCGGTGCTGGACGGCGCTGCACCGGCCAGTTGCAGGATGGCCGGGGAGCCGGTGTTGACCACGCCGGTGTCCAGGGTCATCCCTTCGGGAATCAGGCGGTAGATGGTGCCGGTCTGGCTGACCACGTAGAGCTCGCCGGCGCCATCCTCGCCGAAGCTGGTGATGCCCGAGATCGTGCCGAACTCGTTTGAGTGGTCGACGAGGTCGCTGACCTGTCCGCCGACCAGGCGCATCGACCACACCTGGCCGCTGCAGAAGTCGGCGAAGAAATAGCGCCCCTGCATCGCCGCCATGCGCTGGCCGCGGTAGACGAAACCGCCGGTGACCGAGCAGCGGAAGGGCGTTCCGCCGTGGGAGTACTCGTGCACCGGCAGGGTCAGGCCGCCGGGATTGCAGTTGTTGGCAGGGTTGAAGCAGTGGGTGCCTTCCATCAGGCGCCAGCCGTAGTTGCGGCCGCCGTCGCCGGCGGTTTCAAAATCGATTTCTTCCCACTGGTTCTGGCCGACGTCGCCGATCCATAGGTCACCGCTGTCGCGGTCGAAACTGAAGCGCCACGGGTTGCGCAGGCCGAGCGCCCAGATCTCATCGAGCACGCCGCCGTCGTTGACGAAGGGGTTGTCGCCCGGAATCGAGTAGGGCAGGCCGTTGTCGACGTCGAGGCGCAGCATCTTGCCGAGCAGATTGAGCGGATTCTGCGCGCGGTTGCCCGGGTCACCGCCCGAACCACCGTCGCCGAGGCCGATGTAGAGCATGCCGTCTTTGCCGAAGGCGATGCAGCCACCGTTATGGTTGGAGAAGGGTTGGTTGTTCGAGAATACGTTGACGCGCGAGGCGGCGTCGGCGACGTCAGGATTGGCGCTGACGTTGACGCGGTCGACCCGCGTGTTGCCGGCGGTGTTGGTGTAGCTGATGTAGAACCAGCCGTTCTGGTCGTAGTCCGGATGGAAGGCGAGGCCGAGCAGGCCGCGTTCGCCGCTGCCATTGGTCAGCGCGGTCACGTTGAGGAAGGGCGTGCCGAGGACCGATCCATTACGCAGGATCTTGATCATGCCGCGCTGTTCGACCAGGAACAGGCGTTCGAGATCGCCCGGGGGCGAGATCGCGTAGAGCGGATTGACCAGGCCGCTGGCGGCCGGTTCGAGGTCGAGGGGGCGCTGGGCGGAAAGCGGCGCAAGCAGGCAGCAAACCGCCACCAGGGCGGTTCCAGCGAGAGTCACAGGGTGGCGTTTCATGGTTGGAAGGGTGAGTCCAGGGGGCTTCCAAGCCTACCACGAGAGCCGCGACCGAGTCCTCAGGGTGCGCGTTGATTCTTGCGCCGGCGCGCCAGGTGTGGCAGCAGCCACAGATAGACGCCGGTGATCCACATGCCGAAGAGGAGGATGCCGCAGGGCAGGAAGATCCATAGCTTGGCGGAGTCGTGGAACCAGCTACCGTCGTGCAGACTCTCGATCAGGTCGGAACGCCGATAGGCGGACTGCAGAACCGCGCCGGTGACGGTGTCGACCTGCACCTCCCAGCGGTTCTTGCCGCGCACCTTGACCACGCCTTTGTCAGGACGCACGTCGAGGCGGTCGACGTCGTCCCAGCTCTTCAATCCGGCCTCCTCGATGCTGCTCACTGCGGCCAGAATGGCGTCAAAACCTACCGACAGTTCGCTTCCGCTGCCCACGGCGGTCGGCGGTTGGATCCAGTTCGACTGCTTCTTGATCTGCAGCAGGATGCCGGTCAGGACGACCAGCAAGAAGGGCAGGAAGGTCAGGACGGCTCCCCAGCGGTGGAGCTTCCGGTTCAGGATCGTGGCTTTCACGTCATTCAGGGCACGGGTGTGGGCGGCGGATCCAAAAGGGTACAGCCCCCTCGGCCAGGGTGACAATTTGCCCGTCACAAGGGATTATCCTGGACTGGCGTGCGCAGCTACCTCCTGATGGCTCTGGCCTTGCTTCTGGCAGCGATCGCGGCCTGGTTGACCTGGCCCGATCCGCAGGAGACGCAGCCCGGAGTTTCGGCCCCCCCCTCAGTAGAGGGCGGCGTCGATCCCGAATCGGCCCTGGCAGAGGCAAGCGAAGGAATCGCACTCCCCGCCGCGCCTCCCAGCGGGCAGGAGCCGGCCGAGGGCGCGCAAACGCCTGGGCGCAGCGCCGTGGCCGAAGAGGGAATCCGCGTGCGCCTGGTCGACGCCGCGGGTCACGCGGTAGCCGACGTGCAGCTGCGCCTGGGCATGCGCACGTTGTCTTCGCGCACCCCGCGGCGCGTCGGCACCGAATGGACCGATGAAGACGGCATCGCCCGCTTCTCGCGCCAATCCCCCACCCTGACCCACCGCGATGCCTGGCTGCAGAACCCGCAACTGATCGCGGTGGCGCGCCTGCCTGCGCTGAGCAAGCCGCACGTCGAGTTCAGCCTCGAGCAAACCAACGCAGAGGTGATCGAGCTGCGCCTGCCACCCCTCGCCGAAATGGAAGTCGTGGCCTTCCTGCCGAGTGGCAATCCGGCACCCTTCGACTGCTGGGCGACGGTCAACTCCGCCGCGGCCGGCACCGCCGAAGACGATCGCGCATGGAGCCAGCATCAGGCGATCCCCATCCGCATGCGCGGCAACCGCGGCCGGATTCCGTGCGCAGCCGGACTGGGCTTGCGCCTTTCGGTCAGCGCCGCCGATGGCCGTTGCCTCCCGGGCATGGTCTACGCCGAAGGCCCCGACGAGGCCGGCTCGCTGCGCAGCATCGACGTCACCCTTGGCGAGATGGTTTCCAAGGTGCGCTTGCGTCTGCTCAACGCCGACGGCAGCGTCGCCGCCAAGCGCAAGTTCTCGCGCTATCGGAAGCAGCGCCGCCGCCCCCCCGCCGATGGCTCGGAGCTCGGCCCCGACCCCTCCAGCAGCGAACGACCGCGCTGGCTGGACACCGTCACCACCGACGCCGACGGCCGCCTCGAATTCAATCTGGTGTGCAGCGACTACACCCGCCGCTGGATCCGCCAGTGGGTCTTCGTGGTCGCCGAAGAGCGCAATGAGCCACGCCAGGAGTTGGACGCAAATGGCACCCTGCAGGTCACCCTGAACCTACCCGACGACCTCGCTCCTGCCCAGGTCTTCGACGCCGGTGACCTGCGCGTCGGCGCCCTGGTTCATCCGCTGCTGGTCGCCGGCGAGGTCGTCGACGCCGACGGCCAGCCGGTTTCGGCGGTGCTGCAGATCTACCGCGACGCCGGGGTGGTCTACGGCGGCCAGGACCGACGCCTGTTCAGCGGTCGGCCGCAGCACGACGGCAGCTTCGAACTGCGCGCGCCTTATCCTGAGAGCGGTATGGTGCGCGTCAGCGCCGGCGGCTTTGGCTACCTGGGCGACGTCGCCGAAGTCGCCGCCGGCACCACCGGCGTGCGTCTGGTGATGGTACGCGGCATCGATCTCGCCGGCCAGGTCCTGCTCGACGTCGACGCACCGTGGCTGGAACTCGAGATCACCATGCCGCCGGGCCGCGCCAAAGAAGTCTTCCCCGGAGGTAACTTCCTGATCGACTACGTGCGCCCGGGTGCGCACCGCGTCAGCCTGCACCACAACGGACGCGTGCTGTGGACCAGCCCGCAATTCGGCGTCGAGGGCTGCGGCCGGCAGAGTCCTGAAGAGATCCAGCGCATCGATCTGCGCGGCACCACGCGGCTGTGGAAGGTGCGCCTGCTCGACGCCGACGGCAAGCCGCTGCCCGAGTCCACCTCGTTTCGCGCGCTCACCGACGACGGCGTGCGCAACCGCGTCGAGATCGGTGCCGACGGCGTGCTGCAGCAGATGACGCTGGTCTCGGCCGACCGCCTGCGCCTGCCTTATGGCGAGGACCGCGTGCTGGTGCTGGAGTGGCCGCTGCCCTACAGCGAATCCTCAAGCGGGCCTGAGTACCGTCTGCAGACCCCGTAGCCACGCCGGCGGGTGGCGGATCGGCGCTCAGCTGCGGTGACGGAACAGGTAGTGCAGCAAGGGCAGCTGCAATAGCGCGTGCGGGATCTCGCCCGCTTCGATCATGCGCAGCACCTGCTCGGGCGGCATCGTCACCACCTCGATCACTTCGTTGGCGTCCCACTCGGTGTCGTGGGTCAGGCGTGCGTCGTGCACCA
Source organism: Planctomycetota bacterium (assembly GCA_021776925.1). Lineage (GTDB taxonomy): Bacteria > Planctomycetota > UBA1135 > UBA1135 > UBA1135 > JAJFFB01. The sequence continues at coordinate 12,920 of JAJFFB010000125.1, forward strand.
GAAAGGAAGTGCACAGATTGGACTGATAGGCCGGATTGGGTTCGTAGGCACAGATCTCTTCGACCGTGCCGCCGCTGTAGCCGGTCTCTTCGCGCAGTTCTCGCAGCGCGGCGGCGCGCGGAGCTTCGCCCGGCTCGATCACTCCGGCTGGGATCTCCCAGCGGATGTCCCCGACGCCATAGCGGAACTGGCGGATCATGACCAGCTCCTGTTCGGGAGTGACCGCGACCACGTTGACCCAGTCGTGCGCCTCGATGACCAGAAAGTCCTGCTCACCCTTCAGCGAAGGGTGACTGTAGCGGTCACTGCGCACGCGCAGGAAACCGTAGTCGTGCAAGGGGCGGCTGCCCTGCTTGCGCCAGCGATCGACCATCGGGTCATTATGACGCAGCAGGGCGGGCGCTTGCTACTGCACCACGTTGCCGTCGGTGACCACCAGGCTGCCGCCGCCGAAGAAGTGGAACAGACCGGTCTGCATCTGCATCTCGGCCCACGCCGCCGGATCGGAGAAGGGATCCAGCAAGGAGGAGTGGAAGCCCTGGGTGAAGCGCGTGACCACGCGCAGACCGGCGGGGTCGACGGTGGTGGTCGAGACCTGGGTCAGGCCGAGCGCCTCGATCAGCGGATCGCTGCCGGCCAACGGTGCGTCGGCGACCGCGTTGGGCACCACCAGGTCGGGCAGGCCGAGGGCTCCGCCGACCACCTCGATGAAGTGCGTCGGCCGCGTGGTGTGCTGGCCGCCGGTGTGGTTGATCGGATCGCCGGCGTCGACCAGCGTCTGCGAGACCTGGAAGAACTGTTCCCACTCGGCGGTGCCGGGCACCAGGCCGGCGGCCTGCAGACCGGCGACGATCACCGGGCCGAAGGCGGCGCTGCCCTCGAGCAGCTTGGGCAGTCCGCCACCGGGCATCGCCAGAGTGGCGGTGGCCACGCGCTGCTCGTACTCGAGGAAGTTGACGCCGACGATGCCACCGAGCGAGTGGCCGATGAAGGCCATGCCTGCTTCATCGAGGTCGCCGCCGGGGCCGTCGATGAAATCAATGCCATGCACCGCGCCGGCGAGGTGGAACAGATCGCTGGCGGCCTGACGCAGGTTGTCGCGCGAGGTCAGCGGGCTGGGGATGTTGAGGAAGTGCGAACCGGAGCCGTCGACGCTGCCGTCAGGACCGGGGGCGCCGCTGGCGTTGTCGAGCAGGTCGAGGCCGAAGGTGCGCTCACGGCGTCCGCCATCCATATAGCCGCTAAAGAACGGGGAGGTCGCGTCGAGACCGTGCAGCGGCAGGTCGATCGCCACCACGGCGAAGCCGACCGCGGCCATCTGGTCGGCGATGCCCAACATCTGGCTGCGGTTGCCGGTGATGCCGTGCTGGAAGAGCGCCACCGGCCAGCCGCCGGCGGGCTTGGTCTGGCCGCTGTTGGCGTTGGGCACGGTGATCATCACCGCGACCTGTTCTACGCCGCGCATCCTCGGCATCGAGTTGAGTCCGGTGAGATTGGATTCAAGGTCGGCGCCGCCGGCGATCAAGAAGGGGAAGCGCGCCGCGAACCAGGTGGTGACCGGACCGAAATCGACCACCGGCAGGGTGGCGCTGCCGTTCGCCGCCGGAGTGAGGAAGTAGGGCAGGTTGATGCCACCGACATGGATGTCGGCCAGGGTTCCCGGAGTGGGCCCGACCATGGCGTCGACGCTGATCGCCGCGGCCGGGATCACCGCGCCGCTGCCGGCCGAGGTGTCGAGCACGCCGCTGGCGGCCAAACCGTCGAGCACCGCCTGCTCGCCGCCGTTGGCCGAGGCGTGCAGAACGTTGAGCACCGCGCCGATGCTCTGCGTGGTGAAGGTGAAGCTGACCACGATGCGGCTGGCGCGGATGCCTTGAGTGGCGGCCGCGGCCTGCATCGACTGCAGCGCCACGATCACCGGACTCTGCACCGAGAAGGTCTGCACCAGCTGGCGATAGGCGGGCGACGACGCCACCCGCGCGCCATTGCTGCCGCGCAGTTCATCGGTGACCACGACCATGTAGGTGGTGGATGGATCCAATGGCCGCAAGGGGCGCACCCGCAGGGTGGCGCCGCTGGCGTCTTCGGCGGCGGCGAGCACGTCGAAATCGGCCGCACCGAGTTCGGCGACCACCGCCTGCACCGGCCCGCCGACCGGCATCTGGCTGGTATCGGTGGTGACCTCGAAGATGCGCACCGCACCCGCAGCGCTGGCGCTGGCGGCATCGACCGCACCGTTGAACTGGAGCACGAAGGGAGCCACCGTCGACCAGCCGTCGACCGCGTTCAACTGCACCGCCGGGTCGGTGGTGTCGGCGGGATCGGCGACTGGCGCGTTCAGGGTCAGGTCGAGGGTGCCCGCAAAGAGGAAGTCATTGGGCACCGGCAGAACCCCGGCCGCAGGGTCATAGAGGAATTGCACCGACTGCGGACCATTGCTGCCAAAACAGGCCGGCAGCAGCAGCAGTGCGAAAAAAAACAGGTGGCGAGGGGAGCGCATGGCGCCCACCCTAGCAGCGACCTCAATGCCCAGGCGGCAGCGGCATCACGTTCCAGATGATGTAGGTGCTGACCTCATCCATCAGGTTGAGGATGACGCTGCCCTTCATCGTCTTGGTGGCGGGGTCATAGCTGTAGCGCTGCACCGAACCCTGTTGGTCCGAAGCCACGAAGATGTCGTCACAGCCGTCCTGGTCCCAGTCCATGCAGTAGATCGCGTGCTCAAAGCCACTGGAGTGGTAGGACTGCACGATATTCTGCGCGGTCCCGTCGACCAGGCGGTAGATGCCGTCGATGCGCGTGGCGGCGAGGATTTCCGGCACCCCGTCGCCGTCGGTGTCCGCCTGCGCCAGGAAGCGGCACCACGCCTTTGTGTCTGCGCGGCCCAGCGCGAGGCTGAAATCAGGCGCCATGGTGCTGCCGTCCCAGCGGAAACGACGGATCTCGACCTGGGCCGGCGGCGCCTCGACCGCTGCGTAGAGCTCGTCGGCGCCATCGCCGTCGTTGTCGGCGAGCAGGATCTCTTTGCAGTGGCGGTCGCTGCCATGGAACACGCGCGTGCGCTGATAGGCGGCGCCGTTCCATTGGTACATGTCGATCGAACCCGAATGCTCGTGCACCCCGGCGCGATTCGGCTCGGAAGGAGTGGTGAAAAACTCCAGCTTGCCGTCGCCGTTGACGTCGCCGATTTCGACCTCGTGAACGAAGGTGCGCCACTCCTCGACGTGCACGCGGGTTGGCTGCAGGCCGGCGGCGGTCTGTTCCAGCACGTAGACGGCGCCATGGTCGTGGGTCACCAGCACCAGTTCTTCCTCGCCGTCGTCATCGACGTCGCCGACCTCGACGTCGCGGAAGCGGTTCTCCTTGCCGCCGACGACCGCGGTCCACAAAACCTCGGCTTCCCAGGACTCGCCCCTGTTGCGCCACAGGCTCAACTGCGACGCGTTGGCCGAGATGGTCAGGATGCCGGGCTCGCCGTAGGCCGGTTCGAACCACATCGCCTGGTGGAAGACGTTGCCACCGGTCATCTCCAAGCTCTTGGTGTACGGCTCGTCGTAACGGGTGCGCCAGGCCACCCTCTCGGGATCGACCCCGGTGGCCGACTGGGTCCGCCAGCGCACGGGATCGGCGACCAATTCCAGCACCTCTCCTTGAGGATTCCCCTGATCATCCAGGGCGCGGAACACCACCCGTTCCTCATCGGTGTCGCCGAGGTGCAGCTCCAACGGACTGGAACGCGGGCCGATTTTCTCCACCCTCCATGCTTCCCCGCGGGCGTCTTCAGGGCGCAACAGCAGCAACTCGGCCGGCATCAGCTCGCCTTCGTCGCTGAAGGTGGAGCGCGCCACGATCAGGCCGGGAGGCCCGGCCGCAAGGGACTCGGGCTGGGGTGGCGCCGGCGGCAGAGTAGGGCTGCCGGCGCAAGCAGTCAGGAGGGTGAGGCTGCCGGCGCAAGCAATCAGGAGCAACAACGCGAGCGAGAACGGGTGCCCGGATAAGCGCATGGCGCCCACCCTAGCAGGCCTTAATGCCCGGGTGGCAGCGGCATCACGTTCCAGATGATGTAATTGCCGATCTCATCCCTCAGATCGAGAATGACCGTGCCCTTCATCGCCTTGGTCACGGGGTTGAAGCTGAAGCGCTGCACGGTAGCCTGCCTGTCTGAAGCCACGAAGATGTCATCGTGGCCGTCCTGGTCCCAGTCCATGCAGTAGATCGCGTGTTCGAATCCGCCGGAATAATAGGACTGCACGATGCGCTTGGCGGACCAGCCGTTGGCTCCTTCCTGAATCTTGTCGCGTTCGGATTGCGCCAGTTCGGCGCGGCTGCCGTCGACCAGCCGGTAGATGCCGTCGATGCGCGCGGCGGCGAGGATTTCCGGCACCCCATCGCCGTCGGTATCCGCCTGCACCAGGAAGCGGCACCAGGCGAATTCGTCTTCGCGGCCCATCGCGACGCTGAAGTCAGGTGCCATGGTGCTGCCGTCCCACAGGAAGCGGCGTACTTCGAACTGGGCGGGCGGCGCTTCGACCGCGGCGTAGAGTTCGTCGGCGCCGTCGCCGTCGTTGTCGGCGAGCAGGATCTCTTTGCAGTGGCTGTCGGTGCTATGGAACACGCGGGTGCGCTGATAGGCGGTGCCGTCCCAGCGATACATGTCGATCGAACCCGCCTGATCGTGCACCCCGGCGCGGTTCGGCTCGGATGGCGTGGTGAAGAATTCCAGCTTGCCGTCGCCGTTGACGTCGCCGATCTCGACTTCATGTACGAAGGTGCGCTGCGCCTCGACGTGCACGCGGGTGGCTTGCAGACCAGCGGCGGTCTGTTCCAGCACGTAGACCTCGCCGTGGTCGTGGGTCACAAGCACCAGTTCTTCCTCACCGTCCTGATCGACGTCGCCGACTTCGAGGTCGCGGAAGCGGTGCTCCTTGCCGCCGACGCTCGCGGTCCACAGGACCTCGGGCTTCCACTTCGCGCCGGAGGCGTGCCACAGGGTCAGTTGCGGCACGTTGGCTGAGATGGTCAGGATGCCGGGCTCGCCGTGCGCGGGTTCGAACCACATCGCCTTGTGGAAGACGTTGCCGCCGATCATTTCGAAATCTTTGGTCTGCGGGGCGTCGTTCTTGGTGCGCCAGGTCACTGCGGCGGCGTTGACATCTGCGGCGGCCTGGGTCTTCCAGACACCGGGTTCGGCAACCAGCTCCACAGGACCGCCGACCGGGTTGCCGCTGCCATCGACGGAACGGAACACCACTTGCCCGTCGGCGGCGTCGCCGAGCTGGAGTTTCAAGGGACTGGCCTTGGCGCTGACCTGTTGCGCAGTCCAGCTGGCGCCGGTGTCGTCATCGGCACGCAGCAGGATCAATTCGGCCGGCATCATGCCGCCGCCGTCGTTGAAGGATGAGCGTGCCAGGATCAACCCCGGATGGTCCGAGGTCGCGGGAGCGGAGCCGCCGCAGGCGGTCAGCACGAGCAGGCTGGCAGGAAGGATGAGGCGAGAAGATGTCACGCTTGGAACAGGTTGCGGGCTGAGGTGGATCGCGCCGGAACAGTGCAAAGGATAGCTGCGCCACCCCATCTCCATCACGCGTGCAAACAGCAGATTCCTGGCTATCGGCCAAACTTCGGCAATACCTGGATGGTCAACTGGTTGAGTACGCCCCCCGAACCTCGTACTCCCATCATGAACCGATCCCTCACCCTCCTTGCCGTGCTGCTGGCGCTGCCCGTGGCAAGCGCCCAAGAACCGGGCGCCCCGGCGCAACAACTCCCGTCGCAGGTCTTCGCCCAGTGGCAGACCGAGCACCCGGGCAGCTGGATTCTGCGCGAAGAACGCGCCACCCAGGCGGCTCGCTTCCTTTACGGCTCGACCCTCGAGCCCGCCTTCGCCCCGACTGCGGACGGCGACTACGTCGCCCTGGCGCTCGACGCCCTGGAAGAAGTCAACGGCATGTTCCGCATCGAGACCGAGACGCTGGTCCCGGTCGAGGTCAAGCTGCTGCCTCTGCGCCTGGCCGGCGGCACCGACAAGGTCGCGGTCGAGTTCGCCCAGGAGATCGACGGGGTGCGCGTTGCCGGTGCCAGCATGCACTTCCTGTTCCTGCCCAGCGGCGAACTGCTCGCCGTTGACAGCAAGGCCTTCCCGCAGGTTGCGAACCTGAACACGCTGCCGGGAATCGCCCGCGATCAGGCCGCCCGCGCCGCCGCGCGCGCTTTCCGTGAGTTGGAGGACCGGCGTCACGAAAGCGAAAGTACTCCCGAGTTGGTGGTCTATCCGTGGCAGCCAGGAAAACTGGCGCAGCCGCGTCTCGCCTGGGTCACCGAACTGCGCGCCGAATCGGGCGCCCGGCTGCCTTCGGGCCGCCGCATCTACGTCTCTGCCGACCACCAGGCCGTGGTCCTCGGTGACGAACAACTGGTCCATGAATGTGGCTTCGATCACGACCACTCCGGCCACAGCCCGGCTGGCCAGGGACCGAACGACCTGCAGGGCCACGTCGAATCGTGGGCCAGCCCCGGTTCGCTGCCAGACAAGGGCAGCAACCCCGAGGTGCTGATGCCGATGCGCTACATGCGCGTTTCGGGTACTCCAGGCGTCACCCATACCGGCGCGCTGGGAAATTTCGTGCTGCCCTACACCGGAGCCACCGACGTTGACCTGCTGTTCGAATACCGCGGCAGCTACTGCCAGGTGTTCAACCAGAGCGGAGCCACCTACAGCTTCACCCAGGCCTTCTCACCCGGCGTCTTCGGTGCTGCGATCCTCAACGACACCAGGACCGAGGCCAACACTGCGCACGCCAACGCCTATCACAGCGTCAACGACTTCCGCGAATGGGTCAAGGCCATCGATCCGAGCGATACGCACGTCGATTTCCAGATGCGCGCCAACGTCAACATCAACGACAACTGCAACGCCTTCTTCAACGGTAGTTCGATCAACTTCTACACCTCCGGTGGTGGTTGCGTGAACACTTCGTACTCGACCGTGGTGGCGCATGAAGAAGGGCACTGGACCAACGTCCTCTACAACAGCGGCAACGGCTCCGATGGTTTTGGCGAAGGCGCTGCGGACGTGTGGGCGATGTACCTCTACGACACTCCCTTTGTCGGCGAGGACTTCTGCGGCACCGGCTGCGACATCCGCAGCGGCCTCAACACGCGCCAGTTCTGCGGCGACAACAACGGCGGCTGCTACGGCCAGGTTCACGCCGACGGCGAAGTGCTGATGGGTGCGCTGTGGAAGGTGCGCGCCAATCTCAATAACTCGCTCGGCAACGCGGCCGGCGATCTGGTGGCAGACACCCTGCTGATCGCCTGGTTCAACGCCTACAACGACGGCCAGATCCGCAGCATCATCGAGGACCACTGGCTGGTGCTCGACGACGACGACGGCAACGTCGGCAACGGCACGCCGAACTACCAGGAGATCGACGACGGTTTCCGCGCGCAGGGCTTCCCCGGCGTGGATCTGGATTACGTGCTGATCCTCCATGACGGACTGGTCGACACCCAGAACGACGTCGGCCCCTACACCGTGGCCGCCGACATGACTCCGTTGCTCGGCAGCGCAGTCACTTCGGGCACGGTTCACTACACCCTCGATGGCGGCACCGAGCAGAGCGTGCAGATGGCACCGCAGGGTGGCGACACCTGGGCCACCAACCTGCCGGGCCAGCCTTCGCCGACCCGGGTCAGCTACTGGATCACCG
>JAJFFB010000126.1 GCA_021776925.1 Planctomycetota bacterium
CATTTCGCAGAAGCACAGCGAGGAAATGTTGGCTTTATTTGGAGAGGGCGCGCCCCGATTTGGGATCTCACGGGTGATGGACTTCCGGAATCTGTTCTGATCGGGGATTACGATTACCAATCCAATCCTTGGACGCTTACCTCGATCACCCAGCTGCTGGCATCAGGGCCTGGGAATCCTCTTTGGTCCAAGAAATACAACCGTTACGAGAATGGGTTCCGGAGGCCGCCTTCATGGGAACAGTCCATCTTTTTGCCCAGCCCGCATGGCTTGCGATCCGCTCGCAGGTCGGTGGACAGGAAGGCCATCGGTCTTTTCGACTGGACCACTTCCCAGTGGAAATGGGTGCAAATGCCCAAAGCCCCTAAGGGCGTTCAGGGTTCCTCCGTCAACGCGTTGACCGACATCGGCGACTTGAATGGAGATGGGTACTTTGACATCGGTTATCGGGGTCAAGGATTCGATGCGAATTGGACCTTGGTGATAACGCTGAGCGTCTTGTCCGGGAAGACAATGGAGCCCTTTTGGACCGTCGGGCAACTTTCCCCATTCTCCTTTGGCTTTTTTGATTTCTACGGGGTGGTGACTGGCAATGCCAAGGGGACGGATGCCAATGGAGATGGGCTCCTTGACCCGCTGGTTTCCTGGTGGGACAATGCAGATCCAGAAGTGACCTACAAATGCCTGTCCGGGTTGGATGGGTCCATTATTTGGGAATCCAGCTTTCCGAAACATAATATCGGTGGGTTTGTGGCCACTCCCTCTACTTGGAGGGTCAATGATCTTGATGGAGATGACGTCCTTGACCTGATGGTCTACATGAATGGAGACACCTACCAGGCAAGAGACCCTGGTTATCTTACCGCTGTCTCTGGCAGTGACGGAAGCACTCTCTGGCAGACCGATAGAAACGCATTCGACCCTTGGTTTTCGAGTGTCGCTTCAACCTTGGAATTGTTCAAGTTCTATCCATGGGCGGATCACAATCAGGATGGTTTTGCAGACCTGGTCACCGTTGCAACAGGTGTGACCTTGCCAAGTGGTGGGAAGACAGAAGAACTCTGGGTCTTCAGTGGAAGAGATGGAGAGCATCTTGGGGCGATTGATTTCAAAGTTCCAGATTTGCAGCCCTGGTCTGACATCACTCAGTACCAAATTCGCTCCGTTCGCATGCTTTCTGATCTGGACGGGGACGGGTGGCCGGAGGCAGAAACTGGGGCCCCAAATGGCTCCCTTCTCGGCACTCATCTGTTAACCCTCTCCGTGGAAACCCTGCGCATGCCATCCCAGGTGCAGGTGGGGAATCCGGTGGACTTCAAGATTCACGTACCCTCGAGCCCGGGCCTTGACTTTCGCTTGCTGTTTTCCAGCACCTTCCTGCACCATCGGCCTGGACGCCACTTGATCGGGGAATGGGATACGCAGTTTGGCTTGGACTCCACTTCACTTTTGTTTTCAGTGGATCCTGCCACGCAGGGCACTCTCGACGGTGCGGGATGGTACTCCGGTCAATTGAATATCCCGGCTGGCCAGGGACTGGAAAACACCACCATCTACGTCCGCGGCATCATCAAGGACCCCACCAGGCCGAGTGGAGTCCGGACGATGACCACTCTTTCGACCATCGAGGTCATTCCGTAGATGAGTTGCCTGGGGGGGCATGCCCCCAGCTCTAGGTGAAGCGGTCTATCTAGATCGTGTTGGGGAGTATCATCGGAGCATATGCTCCTTCTCCTGCTGATGCCTCTGCTGCAGGCCGCCGCTCCCAGCGTGAGGGCGGGGCAGGCGCCCGATCTGCCGGCGGTGGTGTTGGCCGCGGAGATTTCCCAGCCGCGCGAACTGGCCCAGGCCCTGGCCGAGGGAGAGTTGTCCCGCGCCTTGCGCGCCTCGCCGTTGTGGGATGCGCTGCGCCTGCAAAAGCCCTACGCCGGCATGGCGATTGGCTGGGCCCTGACCCTGGCCCCGGTGCGGGGCGAGTTGCATCAGGCGGTCGACGCACTGGCCGGCGACGGCCTGTTGGTGATGGCCTACCCCGGCGCGCCCGCACAGGAATTGCACTGGGCGGTGGTCGCCGCCGGCCGCGACGGTGATCTGGCGCAATCCTGTCTGACCACCTTGCTCACCTTTGCCGGCATCGGCGCGGCGCAGTTGGCGGGCGAGTCCTGGCAGGTCGAGCTGGGCGAGGTCCTGTTGCGCCGGTCAGGCGATCGCTTCCTGATCGGCAACCACGCCGAGCGTCTCGACGCGCTGGCCACCCAGGACTACGCCGCGCTGCGTGACCAGGCCCTGCCGCTGGAGATGCGTCAGGCCAGCAAGAACCGCGGCGTGCGCGCCTGGATCGATGGTGCGCTGCTGCGCGTCAACGGCTATCCCGAACTGCCCGACAACGCCGGGGCGTCGCTCCTTTTTGGCGAGATTCATGAAGTCCTGCGGACCGCAGCGTGGCTGGGCGTGGGTTTCGATTTCGATGGCCAGCGCCTGCGCGCGGAGGCCTTTGCTCCGGCCGCCGATGATCTGCGAACTACCCACCAGCCGCTGCTGCCCGACACCCACACGGTGCTCCTGCCGCAATTGGAAACCACGCTGCTGCGCGGCGTTTTGGCCCGCGACCTCGGCGGCTGGTGGACCGCCCGTCACCTGTATATGAACGAGCGCGCGGTGGCCGGATCCCTCGAGGGCGACGGAGTCTTCGCGCAGTTGTTCGGGCGCGATCTTGGCTCCGAAGTCCTGGCCATGCTCGAGGCCGAGGTATGCGTGCTGGTCGCCCCGCTGCCCGACGGCGAAAACGCCGATCTGGCGATCGAATATCCGGCCCTGGCGATCGGCTTGCGCCGTCGCGCCGCGGCTCCCCAGGATCTGGGCGCGGCCTTCCAGAACGCCTTCCTCGCCGCGATCGCCCTGGCCAACTTCCAGACCGGCATGGGTGCCGATCAGCTGCAGCTCGGCATGGAGTCGATCCCGAGCGGCACCCTGGTCCACGCCCATTACCCGCCGCCCGCCGCCGAGCTCAAGCGCCCCCTGGCGCACAATCTGTCACCGGCTCTGTTGTTGACCACCCAGGACTTCCTCTGGCTCTCGACCTCCACCGGTCTGTTGCGCCAGATTGCCGCCGCACCCAGCGCGGCGGTCACCGCCGACGGCCTGTGGCTGGAAATCGACGCGCCTGGGGTGCGCGGCCTGTTTCAGCGCAACCGCCAGGCGCTGGTCGCCAACCGCGTGCTCGAAGAAGGCGGTGACCTCGAGGCCGCGGAAAAATTCGTCGATCTGCTCGATGCGGCGGCTGCACTGCTCACCGCCGCGCGCCTCTCCACGGGCCTTGGCGAGGGTGTCTTCCGGCTCCAGGTGGTGATCGATGCCACGCAGTGAACGGGTGCACTTCCCGGCCGACCCGGCCAGCGCCCTGGAGGCCTACGATCCGGCGCGCGGACACGGTCCCTGGGACGCCGCCCACGCCGCCCACCTGCTGCGCCGCGCCTTGGGGGGGGGCCGGCCGGGGCAGGTGCAGGAGTTGCTGCAAGGCAGCGTGCACGAAGCCGTCGAGCAGCTGTTGCAGCCCACAGCCACCGAGCGCGCCAAAACCTGGATGCGCACCGGGGCAGCGCTGGCGGCGCAATCCGACCGCGCCGCGCTGGCTTCCTGGTGGCTGATGAAGATGCTCCAGGACGATTGCGCGCTGGGCAGCCGCCTGGCGCTGTTCTGGCACGACCACTTCGCCACCACCTGGAGCAAGGTCGAGCGCGCCGAGCAGATGCTGGCGCAGCACCATCTGTTCACCGAGCTTGGCGCCGGCCGCTTCCACCCGCTGCTCAGCGCGGTGCTCAAGGACCCGGCGATGCTGCGTTTCCTCGACGGCGATTCCAACCGCCGCGGTCTGCCCAACGAAAACCTCGCGCGCGAGCTGTTGGAGCTGTTCACCCTCGGCGTCGGCCACTACAGCGAGGGCGATATCCGCCAGGGTGCGCGTGCCCTGACCGGACGCACCGTGCGCCGCGGCGTCTATCACTTCGAGGCGCTGCACTTTGAAGCGGGGGACAAGTCGGTGTTCGGCCAGACCATCGCCGACGGCGACGACCTCGCGCAGCGGGCGGTCGAGCACGGCGCCTGCGCTCCTTTCCTGGCGCGCAAGCTGTGGCGTTTCTACGTCTCGCCCGATCCGCCGCTGGAGGTCATCGAATTACTGGCGCACCGCTGGCGCGAGCACGACCTTGAGGTCGCCTGGCTGCTGCGCACCCTGCTCTCAAGCCGCGCCTTCCACGCTTCCGACTCGATCGCTTCGCTGGTGAAATCGCCGGTCGACTTCGTCGTCGGCACGATGCGTGCGCTCGGGGCGCGGCCGGATCCGCGCCCCTTGCAGTCGGCCTGCGCGCGCATGGGGCAGTGGCTGTTCGAACCGCCCGGCGTCCAGGGCTGGAACGAGGGCGAGGCCTGGATCCACCCCGCCGCGTGGTTGGAGCGGACCCGCTTCGCCGGCCAGGTGGCGGGTGGCGAGGGCGGTCTGCTGCGCGACGCCCCGCTGGCGCGCCTGTTTCCGCGCGCACGCCGCCAGGATTCGAAGCCGGTGGTCGACGACCTGCTCGCGGCGTTTCTGCCCGGCGTCCTCGACGCGGCGCGTCAGCAGCAGCTAACGGTCCTGCTGGATAACACCCGCGGCTCCAAACTGCAGCAAGCGATCTACGCAATCCTGTGTCTGCCCGAGTACCACTTGTCATGACCACCACCCGCCGCGAATTCCTGCGCCTTGCTGGTTCCGTCGGCACCGCCGTGGCCTGTGGAGCCACCGGTGCCTCCGCGCTGGTGCGACCGCGGACCCACCAGGCCGGCGCCCTTCCTGGCGCGGGCAAGGACGGCCGCCGCGTGGTGCTGTTGTTTCTCGAAGGCGGCAACGACGGCCTCAACACCGTGGTGCCCTTCCGCGATGACCTCTATTACCAGGCGCGCCCGCGGCTGGCGATCCGTCCGGCCAAAGAGGATCAGCTGCCTGTGGATCTGGCCCTGCATCCCGCGCTGCGCCCCTGGCACGAGCTCTATCAGGCCGGCCGCCTCAGCGTGCTGCAAAACGTGGGCTACCCGCGCCCCGATCTGTCCCATTTCGTCTCGCGCGATATCTGGCACAGCGGGCAGCGCGACGCCGATCCACGGCACAGCGGGCGGCACAACGCCGCGCAGCGGCACAGCGGCTGGGTCGGCCGAGTCGCGGAAGGGGTCGCCTTGGCCGGCCTTCCACCGCTCGCCGTCGGCGTCCAGGAAGCGCCTCTGCTGCTGAAGTCCGCGGCCACCAACGGCCTGACCCTCGACTCCCTCGAGGGCTTTGCCCTCGACGCCGCACCCCTGACCCTGGCGATGCCGGAACAGACCGGGCTGACCAGCCTGATCGCCGCCGCGACGCGTTCCGCCCAGGAGGCCTCGCGCCAGTTGCGCCAGGTCGCCGCCAAAGTGCCCGCGTGGGAGCACTATCCGGATTCGGCGCTGGCCGAACGCCTGCAATTGCTGGCGCGGCTGGTGCGCGCCGACGCCGGGCCGCCGGTGCTGTGGACCCAGCTCGGCGGCTTCGACACCCACGCCCAGCAGGCGCCCACCCACGCCGCGCTGCTCGGTCAGTTGGCCGGCGCCACCCATGCCTTCCAGGCCGACCTCGCGCGCGATGGCACCGATCAGCGCACGCTGCTGCTGATCTACAGCGAGTTCGGCCGGCGGGTGGCCGAGAACGGTTCGCTCGGCACCGACCACGGCGTCGCCGGCCCGATGTTCGCCCTCGGTCCGGGCGTCCGCGGCGGCGCGCTCGGCCCCCCCCCAAACCTGG
>JAJFFB010000127.1 GCA_021776925.1 Planctomycetota bacterium
AAGCGCGTGCGCCACGCATACCGCCCGGTCAACAGGCCATAACGAGTCGGAGTGCACACCGCCGACCCCGAATGCGCATCGACAAAGCGCATCCCCTCGCGCGCCAGCCGGTCCATGTGCGGAGTTGAAATGCGCGAAGCAGGATTCTGAATCCCCAAGTCGCCATAACCGAGGTCGTCCGCCAGGAGGACCACGATGTTGGGTGAGCTTGCGACCGACGCGTCCTTCCGCACCTGGTCCAAGCCCGCGCCTCCCTGCTCAGACGGAGCTCCACAACTCGGAATGAGCAAGACGACCAAACTCACAATGAGCCAGAGATGAGCCGATCGCGTTCTTCTCGGCCTGAGGTTACACAGTAGGTGGAGCATTGGAATCCGCCGATTCTAAGCCCGCAATCCAACCTCAGTCATGCCAGGAAACCGGTTCATTCCAACCCGAATCCAGGTCACGGTGGTTCCTTCGTCCCTGGCTGCGAGGGTGGCGATCCGGATTCCCTAGTGCTCAACCATGGAGATGAATCTTGTGAATGGTTTTCAGTCGGCAATGGCAACGGCAACGGCGAGAATCACGAGCAATGCCTGGCCGGTAGAAGGGTTTTGGACGAGGACGGCAAGCTCGCTTTCCCCGATGGGGACGAAATGCGGAAAGAGCTGCCAGCCATTTTCCTGATCCACGGAAAAGCAGCCTAACCACGTCCCTTGCGGCAGCGCATAACAATCAAACCGCCCTCCAAGGTCCTCCAGAGTGGTGCCGACGCATGGAATCTCGCTTCCATCCAGCGTGAGGAAACCCATGGTTGAACCGAAATAGGCCCAAGTGCCTTGCGCGGTCAATTCGACCGGGTCCCTGGAACCTTCCATGTCGAGCGCCAACACGTGCAATGCCGAGTCCACCTGGTCTTCCGATCGAGCTCCGACCAGCAGGGTCTTGCCACTCGTCGAAAGGGCAAGAGGTTCACCGAATTCATGCCAGCCTGGTGGTGCGGGGTGGACCCACCTCTGATTGCCCTGCGAATCCAATTCCAGGATTTCGCCCCGGCCGTGCCCCAAGGCTGAAACCAGGAAGACCTGTTCACCCTCTGCGTCCATGAACGAAACCAGGCTCCCTCCCAACCAGGCCTCGCTCCTCTCGCCGAGCTGGTAACCGTTCATCCAGACCGACACTTTGCCCAGAGTGCTGACTTCGACCACCTTGCCGACGCCGTCTCCCCATTGCGGAAAACCCATCACCAATGAATCGCGCTCCTGATGCCAGACCACCCCGCCGACGCGATCGGAGCTCAGGTCGGGGTCAAGCGGCACCCAGTCGAAGGAAGCTGGAGGGCCGCTGAGGCGCCCCAGCCACCACCGCGGAGGAAAGCTCTGCGCGACCCCCCATATTGCGATTGGATCAGATGGTTCCAAGCAGAATGTGCCCATGAGCCGGTCGGGGTAGAACACTTCGACCTGAGGCGGGTCAATCAGTGGAAGGCCGACGGTACAGACCTCTGCATGTCCGCCGACCACAAGGGACTCGCCAGTGCCCGTGAATAAACCCATTCGGCCAAAGCCCTCCTGCGCCGGCAGATCGACCTGATTCCGGATCACGATTTCAAGACTCCCTTCGGTCAGGAACGAAATATCCGTCGAGACGGGTGTTTCCCAACGGCGGCCGAGATCGTCTTCCGGAGGATCCGAACAAGCCCAGGTGAGGAGCGAAAAAAGGGAACAACTGAGTCCCTTCCATGAGAGTCCCCGATCGGAAATTTGCATGCCTGTTGAAAGGATAACCTGCCGAGGCCCCACCGCCCATTCCTGCTGCAGAACTCCGCGAGGGAAGCGTCTGGCTGGCCTTCCCAGTGGACCAAGTCCATTCAGCCAACGGGAACCTGCAACTCACCGCAACCCCCACCCGCGGCCCCAACCTGATGATCACCGAGATCGCCTTCGTCCCCGGCACTCCCGGTTATTGACAAGAAATCCACAGAAGTTGCACATGCGAAATCTTCCATACTCCATGATCCAGTTTCCAAAACACTGCGTACCCCGTAGCCCCGAATTCAAGCGCCGCTACACGAGTGAATAGGCATTCCACCATTGGATAAAGGCAAATGCCCGCGGAGCGGTTGGTTCGATTCAGCGTCTCTGATTCACCCGCTCTTTGAATGACTTCGATCTGTTGCTGGGGGAATTGAGAAAGTAGTCCAATCGGGCAATGCACTCTCCCCGACTGCATGATTTCGGCGATCACTTCTGCGTACTTCCCATGAAACCCCCCTTCCAGGCTGGCGGGGGCCAGCGATTCAAACCAATCCCTTTGGTGGGCAGCGAACTCATTGACCATTTCGACCACCTCCTCAGAATCGAGGAGCGCCCATTGAGCTGTTTTCGGTTCCGCTACCGGAGTCAACGGAATCGTTTCCTCGGAATCAGAAAACGGAGGAAGCAGGACACCAATGGCCACTCCGAGAAGGACCAGCAGGGGGGGTTTCATCGTTGTGGCAGAACGCGGTTTTTTGCCCCCAGTTCAATTCGGACCCGCACAAACGCGACCGGGTGGCGCGGGACTAGAATCCGCGCATGGCAGCGCGCAAAAAGAAGGCCTCCAAGCGGCGGGCGGTGGATCCGAGAAACTACTCCAAGGACTCGTTTCTGATTCACGGGCGGCAGCACACCGAGCAGTGGGATTTCAGTCATCACGTGGTGCCGCCGTTGTCGGCTTCGAGCACCTTCCGACTCGATTCGCATGAGCGCGGCGAGGCTGGGTTCTGCGGCTTCGCCGATCCGCGCCAGAGCGGGCCGGGCAAGCCGCACATCTACATCTATGAACGCCTCGACGAGCCGGTGCGTGGCATGCTCGAGGATCGGCTGGCGGCGGCGGAAGGAGCCGAAATGGGGGTGTGCTTCTCCAGCGGCATGGGCGCGATCGCCGCCGCAATCACCCACCGACTGCAATCCGGCGACGAGGTCGTCGCCCACCCGACCTTGTACGGCTGCACCTATTCGCTGCTCGCCAACTGGCTGCCGCGCTTCGGCATCAAGGTGCGTTATCACGATCTGGGCAACGATCTGGGCAGCCTGCGGGTGAACAAACGCACCAAGGTGGTCTACTGCGAATCCCCCGCCAACCCGACCATGCAGATCCTCGATCTGCAGGCGATCGCCGACAAGGTCGCCGCCGCCAACCGCGGGCGCGCCGAGGAAGAACTGTGCCGCTTCACCGTCGACAACACCTTCGCCACGCCGGCGTGCCAACGCCCGCTCGAACACGGCGCCGACGTCGTCGCCGCGTCACTGACCAAGGGAATCAACGGTTTCGGCACCGACATGGGCGGGGTGGTGGCAACCGCCAAGCGCGACGAAACCAGCCTGCTGGTCTTTCGCAAGGACTTCGGCGCCGCGCTCGCCCCGACGCCCGCGTGGCGCATCCTCAATTTCGGCCTGCCCACCCTGAGCCTGCGCACGCGTCGGCAGGAAGAAAACGCCTACCAGGTCGCCGATTTCCTACACGCGCACCCAAAGGTCAAGATGGTGCAGTTCCCCGGCCTACCGGGGTCGCAGGGTTACGAGATCGCCCGTCGCCAGATGCATGACTTTGACGGCAACTTCGCCCCCGGCACCCTGATGTATTTCGAAATGGCCGGCAACAAGAAGGCCGCTGCGGCCGCCGCCGACCGCCTCGTCGACTGGCTTGGCCAGAACGCCTATTGCATCACGCTGGCGGTGTCCCTGGGCCAGATCCGCACCCTGATCGAGCGCCCCGGCGGCATGACCCATTCGGTGCTGCCCAAAGAGGTGCAAAAGGCCGCCCGCATCGGCCCCGGCGGCGTGCGCCTGGCGATCGGCATCGAATCGGTCGAGGACATCCTCAAGGATCTGGACGAAGCCCTGAAGCAGATCTGAGGCAAGGTGCGGCATGGGGATTGCACTTCTCCAGGGCACCCTGCCCTCCAGACCCTGAACTCGGCGCAATGTTCCGTTTCCGCGACCTCCTGGCCCTTTCTGCCCTAATCGTCCCTCTCGACACAGTGGCCGCCCAGGGGGTGCCCTACCAGTTGGAGCCCGGCGACCTGGTTTTCACCGACACCAGCGTCAGTCCGTTGCGCCCGGCGGCGGTGCGCGTGCTGCACCCCGACGGCAGCCTGGAAACGATTCTCAGTGGCGCCCCGCTGAACTATCCGGACGGCATCCTGATCGACCGTGACGGCGCGCTGCTGGTCTCCAACTACGCCTACGACTCCTCGCCCGACAACGCGGTGCTGCGGCTCGATCCGCACACCGGTTTCGTCAGCGATTTTTCGCGCGGCATCCTGCGCGACAACTTCACCCTGCTGCGCGACGGCGGCGGCCGGGTGGTGGTCGCCGACGGTTACGCCGGCCTGGCGCGCCTCGGCCCAGGCGGCGACCTGACCCACTTCTCGCCCGCCCTGGTCGGCGTAAGCTTCGGCCTGGCATTGGATTACGACGGCAGCATGCTCCTGTCCGAGCCGCCCGGAAACGCCACCACCAGCGGCGTGATCTATCGCGTCGGCGCCGACGGCAAGCGCACCCGTTTCGCCGAGGACGCCCACCGTATGCCGGCGCCCAATGACCTCGCCCTGGCCCCGGACGGCAGCCTTTTTGTCACCAACTTCCACTTCTGGACCCAGCCCAACCCGCGCCTGGTGCGCGTGACCCGCGACGGGCACGCCCAGATCCTGGCGGCCGGCGGGCTGCTGAAAAAACCCAAGGGAGTGGCGGTCAGCGCCCTGAACCAGGTGGTGGTCGCCGACCTCGATGACCAGTCGATCCTCGCCTGGACCCCCGGAACTAGCATGCGCCGGCTGATCAGCGACTGGGATGACGGCGTCGACGACGGCGTGCCGGTCGAGCGGCCTTTCGCGCTGGCCTGGGTGCCGCCCCTGTGGCTGCGTACCCCGCAAAAAATGCACCCCGGGCTGAGCTCCGAGGTCAGCATCAGCGGCATCGACGCGTGGCGCGGCCAATTGGTGCTGCTCACCGCTTCACTCGCCATGGGCCCGACGCCGATGCGCGCCCTGTGGCCGGGTTCGCTGCAGAGTTCCCACCTCAACCTGCGCAACGCCCGCGTGTTCAGCGGCCTGCTGCCGCACGATGGTTCGGATCTGCACATCCGCGCCATGGTCCCGGGTGGTGTCGCAGGCCTGGCCCTGCATTTGCAGGTGCTTCTTCCCGGGCAGCAGGTGCTTTCCAACCACCACGCTGTGCCACTCAGGTGAGTTTCAGATCTTTTTCATAACAACGGCCTTCCGGGGTCGTAAGCCTTGATGTCCATGGCTCGTTCGGGGGGATGAGCCTGACAGCAAGACTCCCGTAAAAGGTGAGCGAAACGGTGCGGTTGGGGGATCGCACCGTTTCATTTTTTTTGGTCCTCCCCCGCTCCATTCGCCTTTCCCAGGTCGGGATCCGGCCATCTATGATGGGCCTGCATGGCATTCCTCGACCAGTACGGCCCCTGGGGTCTGGTCACCGGCGCCTCAGCCGGTCTCGGAGAGCATTTCGCCCGCCAATTGGCCGCCCGCGGGCTCAACCTGATCGTGGTCGCACGGCGCCGAGAGCGCTTGCGCACACTCTGCAAAGCCCTGGAGGCCGAGCACGGCATCCGCACCCACGCGGTGGCGCTTGATCTGACCACCCCTGGGGCGATCGGGCAGCTGCGCCAGGAAGTGGCCGAACGAGAATTGGGCCTGCTGGTCAACAACGCCGGCTTCGGCCTGTCCGGGAGTTTCCTCGACCATGATCTGGCACGCCTGCAACAGATGGTGCGGCTCAATTGCGAAGTTCCCGTCACCTTGACCCAGGCGCTGGTGCCGCCGATGGTCCAGCGGCGGCGTGGCGGCATCATCCTGGTGGCCAGCACCGCCGCCTACCAATGCACCCCATGGATGGCGGTCTATGGCGCCACCAAGGTCTTCGACCTGCACCTGGGGGAAGCCCTGACCGTGGAATTGGGGCGCCACGGCCTCGACGTGCTGACGGTTTCGCCCGGCCACACCGACACCGAATTCCATCAGGTCGCCGGTGTGCCGCAGGCCGCCCTCGGCGGCGCGGCCGACCCCGCCGACGTGGTCGCTCAGGCCCTGGACCGCCTCGGCCACCAAATTTCCTTCGTCCACGGCGGCCTCAACAAGGTGCTCGCCTTCGGCAACCGCTTCGCCCCGCGCGCCTTGTCGGCGTGGGGCGCTGGGCGCGTGCTCGGACGGAGACTGATTCCCGGTAAGAAGCAGGGCAGGCGCCGGAGCCAGGACGATGCCTGACCCCGGCTAGGTGCCGAGGCCGGGCGCGGCTGCATGGGTCATGAATGGTCCCGTTTCTTCAGCGTGGCCCCTCCCCAGAGCTTGGTGTATTGCTGGCAATGAATCAGGATCGATTGGGACCCCTTCAAGGTGATTCCTTTCGGAAGCAGGAACTCCTGTCCGCCCTTGACCGCCTTCAGGTTGGCCACCACGATTCCCCCTTTCATGGCGTTGTCATTGGTGGCGTGAGCCAGCGCCAAAGGCGACAAAATGACCTTGAGGTCCGGGGCTTTGGAGGTCTGGACGAGTTCCGAGTGACCGCGGATCTTGTTGCTCTTTTTGACCCAGGTCGACCCGGAATCCATCACCTCTCCCTCGCTCAATGCCGCCGATCCCCACAGCTTGGTGTATTTCTGGCAGTGGATGAGCACCGCGTGGTAGCGCGAGAGGTCGACCTCGGCGGGAATCTCATAAGCGCAAGCTCCCTTCGCCGACTCCAGCGAACCCAGGGTGAACGAACCCTTGAGGGCGGTCTTGGAGGCCACTTTGGAGGCCTCCATGGGGGAAAGGACGACCTTCAGGTCCGGACCGGACTTGGTTTTGAAATCGGCGCCAAAACGCAGGGTTCGTGAAACCACCCGGTCGCCTTTCGTGATCACCTCGATGCGGTAGGTGCCTTGTACGGCCTGCGCTTTTTCGGTCCAGATCGAGCTGCTCAAGGCCACCGTAGTACGGCTCTTCACTTCAACCGGGGCTGGAACAGGGTCCTGGGCCCTGACTTGGGCTGCTTGTCCGAGGAATGCGAACCCCGCCAGAGCGAGGGCGGCAAGCGAGGAAGGGTGCGAAATTGCGAGCATGGGTGGGCTTCGCCACCGGCACCCTCGTGTTACCCACAATGGCCAGCCAAGGATTGCTATCCAAGGTTGGCCAGTCAGGACGCGGGCCGCTGCCGGTCGAGCCAGGCGAGGCCGCCGGCGCGGTCGCCGAAGGCGCCTTCCAGTTGTGCTTCGAAGGCCTGTTTCAGCACCTCGCCGACCTGCGGACCGGGCTGCCAGCCGCGCGCCAGCAGGTCGCGCCCGAACAGCAGCGGAGTCGGAGCCTGGTCGCGCACGCCCAATTCGGCGCAGCGTTGCAGCAGCCACTGGGTCGGCGGCCACTGTGCGGCAACCGCCTGGGTGCGGCCGGCTGAATCCGCCCACGCCACGCGTGCCAACGCGGCGACCGGCACGCGCGCGGCCAGGCGTCGCAGGGCGCCGTCGCCGACGTGATCCCGGACTGCGTAGAGCTGGGACGGACGCAGGTGGTCGCGGACCAGGGCGACCACCGCCTCGACCATGGAACGATTGGCGCTCATTCTGGCCAAAAGGCTGCGCGTCGGCTCCTCGCCGCCGGTGTCGTGCGCCGGACTGCGCCAGCGCCCGCGTTCGAACACCGTGGTGAAGGCCTTGCCGAGGTCGTGGCACAACACCGCCAGCATTTCCACCCACGGATCTTCCATCTGCTCGCGCAGTCCCACCGCCGCGTCCAGCGCCAGCGCGGTGTGGTGCAGGACGTCGCCTTCGGGGTGCCACAATGGATCTTGCGGCACCCCGCGCAGCGCGGCCAGTTCAGGAAAATGGCGCAGCGCGCCGAGTTGTTCGAGCACCAGCAGGCCGCGGCCCGGGTGATCACCGCGCAGCAAGATCTGGCGCCACTCGCCTTCGAGACGTTCGCGCGGCAGCTCGGCCAGATCGAGGGAGCGGCACAGGCGCGCGGTGGCGGCATCGACTCGCCAGCCGAAGCGGGCGACGAAGCGCGCCGCGCGCAGCACCCGCAACGGGTCCTCGGCGAAGGCCGGCGAAACGTGGCGCAACAGTCCGCGCTGCAGGTCGGCGCGCCCCCCCCACGGGTCGAGCACCTCGCCCGAGCGCAGATCCAGCATCATCGCGTTGACGGTGAAGTCGCGGCGCAAGGCAGCCGTGGCCGGCTCCATGTGCGGATCTGCGCTGACCGCAAAGCCGCGGTGGCCGGGCCCGGTTTTGGACTCGAGCCGGGGCAGCGAGAGTTCGACCGTGCCGTGCTCGGTGGCCAGATGCAGGACGGCAAACTGGCGCCCGACCAGGTGGACGGCGCCGAATCTTCGGGCCAGCGCCTCGACCGCCTCGGCGGACAGCCCAAAGACCTCGATGTCGGCGTCGTGCGCCTCCAGGCCGAGGAGGGCGTCGCGCACCGCGCCACCGACCAGCACGGCGCGGCCGCCGGCCTCGCCCAGCGCCTGGGCCAGACGCTTCACCAGCTCCAGCATCGCCGGCTGTTCGAAGCGTAGGTCTGGATCTACGGTCACCGCATCATTTTGCCACCACCGTGACGGCCAGTCCCGATTTGGTGGTCCTGGACCTCGCCGCTACCTTGGTGAGCCTGTCATCGTCCGTGGCTCCCAATTTCCGTCCATGAAAAGACTCACCCTGATTCTGCTCGGCTCCACTGTGCTCGTTCCGGCATGTGCCATGCCCGGTGACGCGGCCTGGAGCGATCTTCACGCCAATGGTTTCGTTGGCCTCTACGACGTCAGTGCCAGCGGCGATG
Source organism: Planctomycetota bacterium (assembly GCA_021776925.1). Lineage (GTDB taxonomy): Bacteria > Planctomycetota > UBA1135 > UBA1135 > UBA1135 > JAJFFB01. The sequence continues at coordinate 8,798 of JAJFFB010000127.1, forward strand.
CGCTGCTCGACGTGACCGACGGGACCAACAACATCGACGGCAAGCTGGTGGTCAACGAGGATTCGGATTCCGCCACCTTCTATGGGGTGCGCGCCGGCTTTGCGCCGCTCGAACTGGTTTTCTCAGGTTTCGACATGAAGACGGTGAGCGGCGGCACCTTCACCGGCTCCTTCGACGATGGAGGTCCCGGCGGACCGATCAACGGCACCGCCAACGCCACCACCACCTTCGATATCGAAGTGCAGAAGATCATGCTCGGCATCGACGTTCTCAACACGCCGGTGGCCCGCGTCGGCCTGTTGATCGGAGTCGATCTGATCACCTTCAACACCTTCAACGTCACCGCCACGCAGGGGGCCTTGTCGGCCACCTTCGACGTTGCCGATGACGAGCAGGCCCCGGTGCCGATCGTCGGGGTGCGCGGCGACGTTGCTCTGCCTGCCGGTTTCCGTGTCGGCGGCGAGGCCACCGGGGTGAGCGCCGACGTCGACGACATCGACGTCACCTTCCTCGACTTCGATGCCCACGTCGGCTACTCGCCATTCGACAACGAGTGGGTCGAGTTGCTGCTCGGCTATCGCGCGATCAGCTTCGAGTTCGACGGCGAACTCGACGGCACCAACATCGACGGCGAGTTCGACTTCGACGGCCTCTACTGGGCGGTCGGCATCACCTTCTAGAGCTGCGAGGCGACGAAGTCCCAGTTGACCAGGTGGTCGCAGAAGACCTCCAGGTACTTGGGCCGCGCGTTGCGGTAATCGATGTAGTAGGCGTGTTCCCACACGTCGCAGGTGAGCAGCGGGGTCAGGCCGTCGCTCAGGGGGTTGCCGGCGTTGAGGGTCTCGACCACCGACAGCTTGCCGCTGTCGTCCTTGACCAGCCACGCCCAGCCCGAACCGAAGCGCGCCATGCCGGCGCCCTTGAAGGCGGTCACGAAGGCGTCGAAAGAACCGAAATCACGGTCGATGGCGGCGGCCAGATCACCGCTCGGGCTGCCACCGCCGGCGGCCTTCATGCAGTTCCAGTAGAAAGTGTGGTTCCACACCTGCGCCGCGTTGTTGAAGACGCCGCCCTCGGTGCTGCGGATCAGCTCTTCCAGGCTTTTGGAGGAATCGCCGTCGAGCAGCTCATTGAGCTTGCCGACGTAGGCGTTGTGGTGCTTGCCGTGGTGGAAGTCGAAGGTCTCGGCGGAAAGATGAGGCGCGAGGTCCTCCTTGCCAAAAGGGAGGTCGGGCAGTGCGTAGGCCATCAGATCAGGAAAGGGTCGGATTCGGGATGCGGTCGGGCGACCGTTGGAGCCGGCGCAATTCTAGCCACGCCGGAAGGTCTTCTTCCTAGGGCAGATTTCCTGCACACTCCACCCGCGGGCGCCAAAATGCCGCGATGAGTTCTCGCGGCAAGATCCCACTGGCCCTCGCCGTAGCCCTGCTGATGGTCAAGGCGGTGGCGCTGGCGCTGGATCCCGCCAGTCTGTCGCCGCGCCTCCTGCCCAACCTCTTCACGCTGGCGGTTTTTGTGCTGCTGCTGCGGTCGTGGCAGCGCCGCCGCGACCCGGCCACGCCCCCCGCGGGATGGCCACGCCGCGCCGCCTCGGGCGCGCTGCTGCTGCTCGGCACCCTGGTCATCGCCCACATCGGCACGCTCGCCTACGTCGATCATCAGCTGCGCCAGCGTTCGCCCAACGGTGCCCCGGATCACCCGCTCAAGGTGTGGGCGGCGCGTGGTCTGGTTGTCGGCACCGACAAGATCGTGCGCGACGGCGAACAGAACTCGATCGAAAGCATCCGCCGCGCCTTCGACCGCGGCGCCCAGGGCTGCGAAGTCGATGTTTTCTACGACGTCGACCTGGCTGCCTTCGTGGTCTCGCACGACCGCCCCTACCACCTCAAGAACGGCGCCGTCCTGACCCTGCGGCAACTGCTCGCCGAGGTCGGCGGCCGCGGCAGCTTGTGGCTCGACTGGAAGGCGCTGCGCCATCTGGACGCGGCGCAGCTCGACGCAGCGTGCAAGGAGCTGCACAGCCTGGCGGACAGCCACGACCTGCACGCGCGCCTCTACGTCGAAGGCGAGGCACCCTTCCCCATCCGCACGATCCGCCGCGCCGGCCTCAAAACCATCTTTGACGTGCGTCCGCTGAGCGACGCACATCCGCTGACGCCGCTGATCGCCGACCTGTACAAGATGATCTACTACTTCGGCGACCACACCGTGATGAGCATGAACAGCGGATCGGCCGAGCAGCCGATCTACGGTCCCGAAGTGCGCCGCTGCCTGCGCCGGGTTCCGGTCTTTCTCTATCACGTACCCGACGACGAGACCCTGCTGGCCGAACTGGTGGCAGAGAATAACGTGCGTGCGCTGTTGGTGGTCGATCACTCCGCCGACCGCTACCAGCTGCGCGCGCCGGCTACCGCACAACCCGTGCAACGCCCCCAGTAAAGCGCCGGCTACTGCACCACCACAGCAACGCCCGCGGTAAACAGCGCGGTGCCGTGGTCATAGGCCTGCAGCCACAAGGGCTGGCCGCGCAGCGCCAGCGGCAGCGACGCCGAGAAGCGCGCGGCCCCGGCCAGATCCGCGCTTTGCGGCGGCAGCCGGTAGATCGGAGCGGAAAGATCAACGTCTCCCCAGGGGGTGGAGGTCGGCCCCCCGCCGGTGGTCGAATACGCCAGGGTCTGCAAAGCGCCCGGAGTGGTACCGGCCATGGTGGCGATGGCGGTGAAACCGGCGCGGAAGTTGCGTGTCACCAGGATCGGACCGTCGGTGGTGGCGACGACCTCGCCATTGCGGTCGAGCAGGACCAGGTCTGCATCGTCCTCCAATTCGCCTTCATAAGGACCGAGCAGCAGCAGCGACTCGCCACCGCGTGGCGACTGCGCGCGCCGGCGGAAGGCCGCCGGATTGGGCGATAGGTACAGCTTGCCGCCGGCGGCGATCACACTGCCTGCAGGGAAAAGAAACTCCACATCGCCGTCCAGCTGCCAGCCACTGATGTCGACCGCTTCGCTTTCGGCATTGACCAATTCGAGATAGGACTCGTCCTCGATGCCGGAAACCGGGTCACCCACCCAGTCGCCGAAGCCGACGTGGGGCGCAAGGTGCTGGGCCTCGGGCACCAGACCGCCAGGCCCGCCGTGGGTCTGGTAGAGATGGCGGCGGCGCGGCTCGAGGTACTCGTTTTCGAGGATGTCCAGCGCGGCGTGGTAGTCCTGATTGGTATCGCCATAGGCCGGGATCCCCCAGCGCACCACGTCGAGCGCGACTTCGTCGCTGATGAGCTGCTCAAGAGTGTCCATGCGCCCTTCCAGATAGCGCAGCGAGCGCGGGGTGCCCGGCGGCTGCAGATAAATGTCCATCAGGCTGCGCAAACGGCGCAGATAGAGCGGCTGCAGGCTCGGTTGCCCCAGCACCGCGTCGATCAGGCGGTTCCACGGTCCGTCGTTCTTGGGGTGGCCGCGATCGCCGAAGAGCGGGTGGCTGTAGGGGTCGCGTTCGGCCCAGATGGTGTCGTTGAGCACCCCCCCCTGCAGGGTGTAGTTGCGCCCCAGAACCAGGTCCAGATCCCACGGATAGAAACGCCACTCACCATCACCCTCGGTGTCGCGGTACAGGTAGTAGTTCTTGGCGATGTGATCGTTGTTGTGGAACAGGTTGCTGATCGCGATGTAGTCGATCACCGCCGGCAGGTCGACATGGTCGTGCAGATAGGCGAGCTGCGTGGTCCCGGTCAGCTTCAGCCCTTGAACCAGGTCGCCGAGGTCGCTCTTGTCTTCTTCCAGGCGGGTCTTCTTGTGCGCGGTGAAGCCGTTCGAATTGAGCACGTTGTACATCTTGTACAAGGCGCCGATGCGGCCCTCGTCGGCGCCGTTGCGCACCAACAGGTCTTTGTCGACCTGCTCGACGAAGGTGGTGAGCTGGAAGAAATCGCCGTTGCGGTTCAGGCGTACCGGAAAGGACAGCGATCCGCCGCTGTTGAGGTCGAACAGCTCCCAGGAGAGGACGCGCCGCAGATAGGATTTGTCGCTCCAAGGCGTGTTCAGATTGAATTCTTCCACCTTGCGCAGGCCGTCTTCGATGACGAAATGGTTGCCTGGGGTGAAATCGAACTTGTAGCTCTTCTTCGGCCAGCCGAGCGAAGACCCGCCGCGCCGCCGCACGTGCAGGTTGTCGTAGAAACGGCCTTCGAAATAGAGTTCGGCGCGGGTGCCGGCCGAGGTATTGGCCGCAGCCCAGTCCTGAACGAACCAGTGCAGAACGCGCACCTGGCTGGAGAAGGCCGGATCGTGCGCCAGGGTGCCGAAATACTGCGGAGAATTGAGCGGGTCGGCGTACAACGGCAGCCGCGCCTGGCTGCCGAGGTGGTCGGTGGCGACGAAATACCAGCGCACCATCTTGCCGGGCACCGGCGCCGAGCCAGGAATCGTCGCGCTATAGATGCCGTCGGCGGCCACCGCGTCGCCGCCGTTGCCGTCGTCGCGCAGCTGGCGAGTCCACTCGTTGGCCCGGTACTGGATGCGATAGCGAAGCTCCAGGCTGCCTCCGATCAGAGAGCCGGGCACCGGGGTGGCGTGTACCACCAGGTCCTGACCGGCCTGCAGCGGCTCCGGACTGTATCCGTGGTCGATCAGGACCGGACCCGCGCCGCCGTTGGCAGCACCCGGAGTCGGGCGCTGGAAGTAGGTCTCGAGCGACTGCGCGTCGAGCGGGAAGGTCAGGCCGTAGCTGACGTCTGCGTATTGCTGCGCATAGGCGGGCGCGTAGGCGTGCTCGATGCTGACGCCGTCCGGCCGGACCAGGCCGAGGAACTCACCGCCCGCGCTGAGCTTGAAGTTGGTGTGCAGTTCCGCGCCGGCAACCGCGCGGTCCTTGTCCGAAGCGAAGACCACCAGAAAACCGCCGGCCGGCACCACGGTGGGTTGGGGGAACTGCCAGCGCACCGGATAGACGGCGTCGTCACTGAGGAACCAGCCGCCCAGATCCAGGTCGAAGGCCCCCGGATTGTGCACTTCGATCCAGTCCGGACGGTCGCCGTCCTGGTCCTTGAGAGTGCTGTCATTGACCGCCTGAAACTCACTGATGACGGCTACCTGGGCCTGCGCCGGCCCGGCCTGGCCCAGCAGGGCAGCCGTCAGGGGGAACAGACACGCGGCAAACGGGGGGATCCGATCCAACCTCCACATGGCAAAAGACTAGCACGAGAACTCATCCCGCCGTTGCACCATCCGATGCTGATAGAGTCCAGGAGGTGCGTGTGCGGTTCTCAATCTGGCTGATCGTGCTCTGCGGACTCGCTTTGATCGGGCAAACCCTGATCTTGGCGCAGTCCTGGCAGAGCAGTCCCTTCGGCCGCAATCCAATCGAAGATGCCCAGGTCTACTGGGAGTGGTCAGGCCGCATCGCTGCGGGCGACCTGGTTGGCGTCACGCCTTTTCTGTCGGCGCCGCTCTACCCCTACTTCCTCGGCTTGCTGCGCTGGCTGGGGCTGGGCATGGCGGGCATCTTCGCCATTCAGGCGCTGCTCCATACCGCCACCCTGGTGCTGGTCGCGGACTGCGGACGCCGCCGCTTCGGCGCACCCGCCGGCCTCACCGCCGCCGCGCTCTACCTATTGTTGTCGGGGCCGGCCTACTTCAGCGGCCGCCTGCTCGGCGTCAGCCTGCAGTTGTTCCTGGTCGCGCTGCTGTTGTGGCAGTGTCTGATTCTCGCCGACAAAACCAATCTGCTGCGCCTGAGCCTGCTCGGCCTGGTCCTGGGTCTGTCGGTCCTGGCCAATCCGGCGATGCTGCTGGCGGTCCCGGTGCTGGTGGCTTGGTTGGCCTGGGGCCAGCCGCGCGAACGCGACCTCTTGGGTGGTCTGACCACGCTGGCCGTCGCCCTGCTGGTCATCGCCCCGGCCACCAGGCACAACTGGCGCGCCAGCGGCGAATTCATTCCGGTCAGCGCGCATTCGGGCGTCACCTTCTTCCACGGCAATGCGCCCGGCGCCACCGGCACCTACCACCCGATCGCCGGCGTCAGCCAAAGCCGCCTGCAGCAGAACCAGGACGCCTACAGCCTCGCCGCCGATGCCACCGGAGTCGAGAGCTGGCGGCGGACCTCTTCCTACTTCCTGGAGCGCGGCTTCTCCTATCTGGCCGAAAACCCGGGAGCCGCGCTGCAACTGGAATTGCGCAAGTTCTGGTGGTACCTGAGCGGGCGCGATTACGGCGACATCTATGTGCCGGCGCTGGAGAAGCGCGAAGATTTCGGCAGCCGACTGCACCTGGCGCCGCTACCCCTGGCCTGGCTGATTCCACTGGGGTGGCTGGGCCTGGTGCTGCTGATGCGCCGCCGCGGCGCGCGCGAGGCGCTGCCTGAGTTCCTGCTGATCGCTCTGCCAACCCTGGTGGTGCTGCTGTTCTGGTACTCGCCGCGCTATCGCCTGCCGCTGGCACCGGTGGTCGCGGTGCTCGCCGCCCACGCGCTGGTCTCCAGCCTGCGGCTGCAACGCAAGCGCCTGGCCTCGCCGCTGCTCGCCGGCGTCGCCGCAGTGCTGCTGCTGGGCGAGATCGGCGCCGGAAGCCTGAATCGGGCCACCGATTTCGACGACGCCGACGAGGTCCAGGGCCAGTTCCTGTTCTCCGTTGGCAGCGTGCTGCGCACCTCGGGTCCGCCGCACCAGGCTCTACCCTTTCTGGTGCGTGCCATCGAGGCCGGCTACCGCAATTCAGATTCGCTCTACAGCCTGGCCCAGGCGCAGATGCGGCAGGCAAATAAACTCTATAACAGCGAAGATCTCGCGCGCACATTAGAGGGTGTCGAACTCTATCGCAAGGCGGTCCCTAGCCTGCGCAGCACCGTGGCCATGGATCCCAAGCTGGCCGAGGCGTGGGAGAATCTGGGCATCGTGCTCTTCTGGTTGGCCGAGGAAAAGGACACGACCGAGGAAACCGCCCAGGCCTATCGCGTCGAGGCGCTCGCAGCCCTGAACCGAGCGCTCGATCTGGAGATCGAAGAGGGAGACTTGAATGGGGCCGCGCGGATACAAGAAAGGCTGGATAAGTTCTGACCTCTTGACGCAGATGCCTGTTTCCTCGCGACCCCGACGTCCCCGCCGCCTCCGCCCCTCTGAAGTCAGCTGGTCGTGTCCCGCCAACTGGGTGCCCGGCCCGCGTTCCGCCAAGCCGGAAGCAGCGCAGCAGGGACTCCTCTTCGGCCAGGAGCGGGCGCTCGACTCGATGCGCCTCGGCCTGGCCATGGGCGGCGCCGGTTTCCACGTATTCGTCGCCGGGGTCGGTGGCAGCGACCGCGTGGCCAAGGTGGTCGAACTGATCGAAAAGCTGCGGCTCGAGTGTCCGCTGCCGACCGACCACATCTTCGTCCATAATTTCAGCGATTCGACCCGGCCTACGCACATCTATCTGCCGGCCGGCAGGGCGCCGGTACTGGCCGAGGCGATGGACCGCTGGACGCGCACGCTGTCGCGCGAGATCCGCCAGCTGCTCGACAGCGGCACCCACGTCGAGCGCCGCCACGCGCTGTTCAAGCGCTACCGCCAGGCCGAGGAGCGCATCTTCCGCCGCCTCGCGCGGCTACTCCAGGGAAAGGGTCTGGAGCTGGTACGGATCGAAGATGAAAACGGTCCGCGGCGCGACATTTTGAGCCGCATCGGCGAGCAGCTGGTGCCGGTGAGCGCGCTGTCCGAACTGCCCAAGCAGGCGCGGCCGAGCGCCAAGCGCATCGCCGAACTGCGCCGCAGCCACGAGAAGGGCCAGTTGGAACTGCGCAAAACCCAGCGCAAGGCGCGCTCCCTGGGGCTGCGCCTGCTGCGTGAGTCGCAGGCGATGGACGAAGGCGTGGTCCAGGAACTGGTCGAAAACCTGACCCTGGCGGTGGCCGAAGAAGTCGGCGCCGACGAGGAGCTCGCTTCGTGGCTCGGCGACTGCGCCCAGTACGCCAACACCTTTCCGCAGCTCTTCCTGCGCCAGGAGCGGAACGACGACGACAGCGAAGAAGAGGAACCCAGCCGCTCACCGCTCGGCCTCGAGGTCTTCGAGGTCAACATCGTGCGCAGTTCCGGTGCCAGTCCGGCGTGCCCGGTGGTGTCCGAGCAGCATCCCAGCTACTCCAACCTGTTCGGCACGGTCGAACGCCACGTGCTGCAGCGCGGCTCCGGCCATACCCACCTCGCGGTGCGGCCCGGCGCCTTGCTGGCCGCCGACGGCGGCTTCCTGGTCCTCAACGCCCGCGACGTCTTCCGCGAAGCCGAGGTCTGGCGCGCGTTGAAGCGGACCCTGCAGACCGGTCAGCTGGCGGTGCACGCGCTCGATGCGCTGTCGCCGCTGGGGGTGTCCGGGGTGCGGCCGCGCCCGGTCCCACTCGACATCAAGATCGTCCTGGTCGGCGACCACTCCCTCTATGAACAGCTGCACAGCCAGGACTACGACTTCTCCGAGCTGTTCAAGGTCCTGGCCGAATTCGAGGACAGCGTGCCGCTGACGCGCGAAAACGTCGGCCGCCTGGTGCGCACCCTGCGCCAGGATCTGGAACAGGAAGGGGTGCTGGCGCTCGACCGCAGCGGCATGCAGGCGCTGGTCGAACGAGCGGTCGGCCAGGCCGGTCGCCGCAACCGGCTGTCCACCGATCTCGCCTCACTGACCGACTTCGCCCGCGAGGCCGGCTTCCTCGCTGAGCAGGACGGGGCGCGCCGCATCCACCGCGCCGAGGTGGAACAGGCGCGGCAGGCCTTCCGCCGCATGCACTCCTCCGAGGCCGAATGGCAGCTGCGCCAGGTGCTGGAGGGGATCTACCAGATCGAAAGCGACGGCACCCTGATCGGTTCGGTCAACGCCCTGGTGGTGGTCAGCGTCGGGCCGCTGAGTTTCGGCCGTCCGGCGCGGGTCAGCGCGGTGGTCTCGGCCGGCGAAGAGAGCTACCTCAACGTCGAGCGCGACGTCGACCTGTCGGGGCCGATCCACAACAAGGGAGTGCTGATGCTGGAGAGCTTCATGCGCCACCGTTTTGGCCAGGAGCGCGCACTGCCGACCAAGGTCTCGCTGGCCTTCGATCAGAGCTACGGCCCGATCGACGGCGATTCGGCGTCTTCCACCGAGGTCTACGCGCTGCTCTCGGCGCTGTGCGCCCTGCCGGTGCGCCAGGACGTGGCGGTCACCGGCGCGGTCAGCATGAAGGGAGAGGTGCTGGCGGTGGGCGGCGTCGACGCCAAGGTGCGCGGCTTCTGGGAATTGTGCCGCGCCCGCGGCCTCACCGGCGAGCAGGGCGTGATGCTGCCCGAAGCCAACGTCGACGACCTGATGCTGGAGCCCGAGCTGCTCGCCGACGTCCGCGCCGGCCGCTTCCACCTGTGGGCGGTGGGACACGTCGACCAGGGCATCGCGCTGCTCACCGGATGCTCCGCGGCCGAGGTCCACAAGCGGGTGGTGGCAGCGCTCAGCGCCTACGAGCAGAAGCAAAAGGACGATGGTCCCAAGGAGAGGGACTAGAATCGAAGGTTGCCAAGGCGGCTCCCGACATGCTCTACATCGATCCCCACATCCACTGCGTCTCCCGCGTCACCGACGACTACCGACGCATGTTCGAACTCGGCGTGCGCGCCGTGATTGAGCCGGCCTTCTGGCTTGGCCAGCCGCGCACCCACGCCGGTACATTCGAAGATTATTTCCGCATGCTGCTCGACTGGGAGCCGCAGCGCGCCGCCGCCAAGGGCATCCACCACCGCTGCCTGCTGGCGCTGAACCCGAAAGAGGCCAACGACGAGCGCATCGCCGACGCGGTCATCGAAATGCTGCCCGAGCTGCTGCGCCACCCCAACGTGCTCGGCGTCGGCGAGACCGGCTACGACGAGATCACCCCGGCCGAGGAAAAAGCCATGATCGCCCACGCCAACATGGCGCGCGACCTGGGCCTGCCGCTGATGGTCCACACTCCGCACAAGGACAAGGCACGCGGCACCCTCCGCACCATGGACGTGATGGCCGACCTCGGCATGGACCCGGGGCGGGTGCTGATCGACCATTCGACCGAGGAAACCACCAAACAAATCCTCGACCGCGGTCACTGGTGCGGGCACACCGTCTACCCCAACACCAAGCTGACCCCAGAGCGTTTCGCCAACCTGTTCCTGGAGTTTGGCTGCGAGCGCATGATGGTCAATTCAAGCGCCGACTGGGGCGATTCCGAGCCCCTCAACGTGCCGCGCACCGCCGCCCTGCTCGAGCGCCGCGGAGCACGCCGCAGCGACATCCAGCGCCTGGTCTGGGACAACATCCTGGATTTCTACGGCGCCGAGCGCTTCGCCCTGCCGCAGGATCTGTTGGAGGAGCGCGGCCTCGCCGTCCCCTCCTGAATTTTTCCAAGAAACCGGTTACTTCTCTCGCCCGGCGGCTTATTAAGAGTCGCCTGAGTTTCACCTAGGGGAGAAACAAAGGGGGAGAGAATGCGAGGGCTCTGGGGAGGGCCCTCGCACCTTTTATTCCCCTTCCTTTTCGGTGATGCGCACCCGCAGGCTGATCGCGGTGCCGTCGCGCCAGATCTTGAAGCGCACCCGGGTGCCGGGCTCGATGGTCGCGATCCGTGCCCGCAGTTCCTCTTCCTGGGAGATTTCGTGGCCGTCGATGGCCAGGATCACGTCGCCTTTGCGCAGGCCCGCTTCGGCCGCCGGCGAGCCCTCGGTGACCGAGGTCACGCGCGCGCCATAGGGCCGGCTCAGGCCGATCTGCTCGGCGTAGGAAGCAGTGACCGTGCCGGGCTTCACCCCCAGATAACCGCGCCGCACCTCGCGATCCTCGACCAGGGCGTGCACCACCTGCTGGGCCATCATCGCGGGCACCGCGTAGCCGGCCCCCTGCCACACCTGTCCGGCGATCGCGGTATTGATGCCGACGACCTCGCCGACCATATTGACCAGCGGACCGCCGGAGGAGCCCGGAGCGATGTAGGCGTCGATCTGCAGGAAATCTTTGTAGCGGATGCGCGGCAGCTCGACGGTGCGATTGAGACCCGAGACCACCCCGGTGCTGGTGGTACCCAGCTCGCCCAGCGGATTGCCCACTGCCATCACCCACGACCCCGGGCGCAGGCGGTCGCTGTCTCCCCAGTCGAGCTGGTAGCGCGCCTCGCCCTCGGGGATGCGCACCACGGCGAGATCGGTGGCCGGGTCGGTGCCGACCACGGTGCCTTCGAAGACGCGCCCGTCGTGCAGGCGCACGCGCACCACCGCGTCGCGGCTGCCGACGACGTGGTTGTTGGTCACGACCAGCCCGCGCGCGCCGTCGAGCACGAAGCCGGAGCCGGTGCTGCGCGAGTGCTCGCCCTGTTCGTTTTCGCGCGTGGAGTCGAAATGGACCGTGGCCCGCAGGATCTTGTCGGCCAGCGCGGCGGTGGCCTCGGAGGCGGCCTGCAGGTCAAAGGCCGCCGCTTCTACCTCGGATTGAGGAGCGGATGCCGGCTCCGCGGCAGGGGTTGGCTGGGTCGGCGGCGACCAGACCGCGTAGAGGGCAACCAGGAGGGTCGTCAGGGGCAACAGTGGAAGGCGTTTCATGACAGTTTTTCTATTCTGCCTGACTACGGCATTGCCCCGCCACTCATTAGGGCTTAGCCGCTTGTCAGCGGGTGTTCAAAATCCGTTTTGGGGCGTTCCTGGAACGCTGCCGAAGCCGTAGAATCCCGCACTCCCTCCCGGCAAGCCCACGGCTCGGCGCGAAACCGCTTCTCGCAATCCCATCACGGGAGGGACTCTTCCCAAGGTCAAAGACCCCGCTGTCTCCCTTCCCATCGATGCCCACGATCAAGATCAAGAAGGGGCTGGATCTGCCGATCTCCGGCGCCCTGCGTTCGGAGGAGGTCTCTACCGGCCCCCCCATCGAGCACGTGGCCCTGCTTCCCCAGGAAGCCGTGGGCATCAAGACGCGCCTGCTGGTCCAGGTCGGGGATGCCGTCCAGCTCGGGACTCCGCTGTTCGTTGACAAGCGCAACGAACAGGCCGCCTTCACCTCTCCAGCGGCCGGTGAGGTCGTTGCCATCCACCGCGGCAAGCGCCGGGCGGTGCTGGCGGTGGTGGTCAAGGTGAGCGGATTCGAGGACCAGGTGCCGTTCACCGCGGCCGACCCCGAGGGGCTGACGGCTGAGCAGCTGAGCGAGCTGATGTGCCGCTCCGGCCTGTGGAACAGCCTGCGCCAGCGTCCTTACGACAAGGTGCCCGAGGTCGGCAGCGAAGCGCGCGCGCTGTTCATCTGCGCCGCCGACAGCAATCCGCTCGCCGCATCCCCTTTGAGTCTGCTCAAGGGGCGCGCAGACGGATTCCGCGCCGGTTTGACCGCTCTCAGCAAGCTGGCCCCGGGCAAGACCTGGCTGTGTACCCACGGCCAGGGCGACTGGACCGGGCTGACGCCGGACGGCGTGCAGGAACAACGTTTCGAGGGTGCGCACCCGGCGGGCAACGTCGGCGTGCACATTCATCACCTCGACCCGGTCGGAGCCGGACGGGTGGCCTGGCACATCGGCTTCCAAGACGTCGCCGACCTCGGCGAACTGCTGCTCAGCGGCAAGCTGCCGACCGTCCGCCGGATTGCGCTCAGCGGGCCGGCGGCCAAGGACCCGCGGGTGGTCGAGACCGTGCGCGGTGCGGCGATGGCCGACCTCGGCGCCAACCAGGCCGCTTGCGACAAGCCGCGCTTCATCAGCGGGTCGGTGCTTGCCGGCGCGACCGCGGAGCCGGGCAAGGAAACCGGCTTCCTCGGCCGCTACCACAACCAGATCGTGGTCCTCGACGACGCCCCCCAGCGCGCCTTTCTCGGCTGGCTCAATCCCTTCGTCAAGGCCCACACCGTGACCAACACCGCGCTGGCCAAGTTCACCCGCAAGAAGTTCGACTACACCACCGACGTGCAGGGCAGCCTGCGCGCGATCGTGCCGATCGGCAGCTACGAAAAGGTCATGCCGATGGAGGTCATGCCCACGCAGTTGTTCCGCGCGCTGTGCAGCAACGACCTGGGCCTGTCGGAGAAACTCGGGGTGCTGGAACTTGCCGAAGAAGACATCGCCCTGTGTGAATACGTGTGTCCTTCCAAGATCGCCTTTGGCAGCCTGCTGCGCGCCATGCTGACCCGCATTGAAAAGGAGGGCTGAGCGATGAAGTTCCTGCGCAAAAAGCTCGATCAGGTCGCGCCGATATTTGAAAAGGGCGGGCGTTTGCAGAAGTGGTATCCGCTCTATGAGATGGCGGACAGCTTCCTGTACACCCCGGGTGCACGCACCTCCAGCGGGCCGCACATACGCGACGGCGTCGACATGAAGCGCATGATGATGGCGGTGGTCATCGCGCTGATCCCGGCGACGCTGATGGCCTGGTACAACACCGGCTACCAGGAGATGCTCGCCACCGGCACCGCGGTCGCCGACATCGGCCTGATGGCGGCGCTGCTCAAGGGTCTGGGGCATTTCCTGCCGATCTACATCGTCACGCTCGCCGCCGGCGGACTGATCGAGGCGATCTTCTCGTTGGTGCGCAAGCACGAGATCAACGAGGGCTTCCTGGTCACCAGCCTGCTGTTTCCGCTGATCGTGCCGCCCGAAATTCCTTTGTGGCAGGTCGCGATCGGCATCATCTTCGGTGTCATGATCGGCAAGGAGATCTTCGGCGGCACCGGCATGAACGTGCTCAACCCGGCGCTGACCGGGCGCATCTTCCTGTTCTTCGCCTATCCGCTGCAGATCTCGGGCGATCAGGTGTGGATCGCCGGCGCCGACCAGTGGGTCGACGGCATTTCAGGTGCCACCCCGCTGGCCCAGTTCTACAACGGAGTCGCGCCCGAGGCGCTGACCACCGCGACCGGGGCGCCACTCAGTTGGTGGGACGCCTTCGTCGGCCTGGTGCCGGGCTCCATAGGAGAGACCTCGGCGCTGGCGTGTGTGATCGGCGCCGCGATTCTGGTGTTCAGCAAGGTCGGCAGCTGGCGCGTGATGCTGGCGTGCTTCTTGGGCATGTTCGTGACCACCGGGTTGTTCAACCTGATCGGCAGCAACGACTACATGGCGGTGCCGTGGCACTGGCACTTCGTCGTCGGCGGCTTCGCTTTTGGTGCGGTGTTCATGGCCACCGACCCGGTCTCGGCGGCGGCCACCGACACCGGTCGTTGGATCTACGGATTCCTGATCGGCATGCTCACCGTCATGGTGCGGGTGGTCAACCCGGCCTACCCCGAGGGCATGATGCTGGCCATCATCTTCATGAACGTGTTTGCCCCCACCATCGACTACTACGTGGTCAAGGCCAACATCAAGAGACGGGAGAAGCGCCTTGGACTTCAGTAACCGTTACATCGTCACCTTCGCCACCGGCTTGTGCCTGGTGTGCTCGCTGATCGTTTCCTCGATCGCGGTCGGTCTCAAGGATCGCATCGAGGCCAACAAGTTGCTCGACAAGCGCACCATGGTGCTGCGTGTCGCCGGCCTGGTCGAACGCGAGGCCAAGCCGACCATGGAAGAAGTGGAGATCTACTTCGAGAACATCGAGACCATCGTCATCGAACGTGGCAGCGGCAGCGTGCTCGACGTCGAGCCAGCCACGGTCGACCCGCGCAAGCAGGCCAAGGCGGCCGGACTGTCGTCCAAGGTCAGCGGCGTGTTCGCCAAGGAGTCGGCGCTCAAATCGGTCGCCGACCGGCAGCTGGTTTACCTGGTACGCACCCCTGGCAAGGAGTCGGTGGTGTTCCCGGTCTACGGCAACGGACTATGGTCAACGATGTACGGCTTCCTGTGCCTGAAGCCCGACCTCAAAGAGGTTGTCGGCATCATCTACTACGAACAGGGAGAGACCGCCGGACTCGGTGGCGAGGTCGAGAACCCGACCTGGCTCGACAAGTGGCCGGGCAAGAAGGGCCTCGACGACAGGGACACCATCCTGGTCGAGGTCGTTAAGAGCGGGCAGGTCAAGGACCCAACCACCCAGGTCGACGGCATCTCTGGCGCCACCATCACCAGCGTCGCGGTGACCTCGATGCTGCGCTTCTGGTTCAGTGACGAGGGCTACGGCCCGGCGCTGGCTAACATCCGCAACGCTGCAAACGGAGGCTGATCATGAATGCCGCCTCGAAGAGGATCCTGGTCGACCCACTGCACGTCGACAACCCGATCACGCTGCAGGTGCTCGGCATCTGCTCGGCGCTGGCGGTCACCACCAAGCTCGAGACCGCGCTGGTGATGTCCGCGGCGCTGACCTTCGTGATGGTGCTCTCCAACGTCTCGATCTCGTTGCTCCGCAACATGATCCCATCGAGCATCCGCATCATCACCCAGCTTGCGATCATCGCCTCGCTGGTGATCATCGCCGACCAGATCCTCAAGGCCTTCGTCTACGACGTCAGCAAACAGCTGTCGGTGTTCGTCGGCCTGATCATCACCAACTGCATCGTCATGGGCCGCGCCGAGGCCTTTGCCATGGCCAACGGGCCGCGCAAGTCCTTCATCGACGGCCTCGGCAACTCGCTCGGCTACGCGGTGATCCTGCTGATCGTGGCGTTCTTCCGCGAGCTCTTCGGCAGCGGCAAGATCTACGGCATGACGGTCATGGAAACTGTCAATAACGGCGGTTGGTACAACCCCAACGGCCTGATGGTGCTGTCGCCCGGCGCCTTCTTCCTGATCGGTTTCATCATCTGGGTCCAGCGCGCGGTCACCAAGTCGCTGCAGGAGGAGAACTAATGGAACTCTTCAACCTGTTCCTGAAAGCGGCCTTCGTCGAGAACATGGCGCTAGCCTTCTTCCTCGGCATGTGCTCCTTCCTGGCGGTGTCGAAAAAGGTCGAAACCGCGGTCGGCCTCGGCTTTGCGGTGATCTTCGTCCTCTTCATCACCACGCCGATCAACAACCTGGTCTACCAGTACTTGTTGAAAGAAGGTGCGATGACCTGGATCAGCGAGGACTTCGCCAACGTCGATCTGTCCTTCCTCGGCTTCATCGCCTACATCGCGGTGATCGCGGCGATGGTTCAGATCGTCGAAATGGCGATCGACAAATTCTCGCCCGCCTTGTACGGAAGCCTGGGCGTGTTCCTGCCGCTGATCGCGGTCAACTGCGCGATCCTCGGCGCTTCGCTGTTCATGGTGCAGCGCGACTACACCTTCACCGAAAGCGTGGTCTTCGGACTCGGTTCCGGGGTCGGCTGGCTGATGGCGATCGTGGCTCTGGCCGCGATCCGTGAACGTCTCAGGTACTCGCACATCCCGGCGCCCTTGCGCGGTCTCGGGATCACCTTTATCACCACCGGGCTGATGGCGCTCGGATTCCAGATCTTCGGCGGCATCAAGCTGTAGCCGGTACCGCCTGAATCCAGGAAGCAGAAGCATGATCACCGTCGTTCTCGGAATCGCGATGTTCTCGGCCGTGGTGCTGGCCATGGTCTTTGTTCTGATCGCGGCAAAGTCCCAGCTGGTGCCTTCGGGCGAGGTCAGCATCACCATCAACGGCCGCGACGCCGAAGCCGTACACACGCGGCCCGGCAGCACCCTGCTCGCGACCCTCGCAACGCAGAAGCTGTTCATTCCGTCGGCGTGCGGCGGCGGCGGCACCTGCGCCCAATGCCGGGTGCAGATCGACGAGGGCGGCGGCACCCTGCTGCCCACCGAAGAGGGCCACATCAGTCGCGGCGAAGCGCGCGAGAACTGGCGCCTGGCGTGCCAGGTCAAGGTCAAAGAAGACCTCAAGATCCGCGTGCCTGATTCGGTGTTCTCGGTGCAGAAGTGGGACTGCGAAGTCATCTCCAACCGCAACGTCGCCACTTTCATCAAGGAATTCAAGGTGCGCCTGCCCGAAGGCCAGAAGATCGACTTCACCTCGGGCGACTACATCCAGATCGAGATTCCGCAGCATGACATCGAATTCAAGGGCTTCGACGTCGAAGAGGAGTACCGTGAAGACTGGGACCAGTACGACATCTGGCGCTACCGCTCCAAGGTCACTGACACTGTTGAGCGCGCCTATTCGATGGCCAACTACCCGGCCGAGGGCGAAGACCTGGTCATGCTCAACGTGCGCATCGCCACGCCACCGCCGCGCGGCCCCGAAAGCATCCCGCCAGGCAAGGGTTCGTCCTACATCTTCAACTGCAAGCCAGGTGACAAGGTGGTGGTTTCGGGCCCCTATGGCGATTTCCACATTCAGCCGACCGAGCGCGAAATGATGTTCATTGGCGGCGGCGCCGGGATGGCGCCGCTGCGCTCGCACATCCTGCGCCTGCTGCGCACCGACGGCACCAAGCGCAAGATGACCTATTGGTATGGCGCGCGCTCGGTGCGCGAGATGTTCTACGTCGAGGAATTCGACCAACTCGCCAAGGACTTCGACAACTTCGAGTGGCACTGCGCACTGTCGGATGCGATGCCCGAGGACAAGTGGCAGGGCTACACCGGCTTCATCCACCAGGTGGTCCAGGAGCAATACCTGCTCAAACACCCGTCCCCCGAAGAGATCGAGTACTACCTGTGCGGCCCGCCGATGATGAACCAGGCGGTGCTCAAGATGCTCGATGATCTCGGGGTCGAACCCGAGATGATCCGCCTCGACGACTTCGGCGGATGATCCGCGTGCTCCTGCTGGTGGTGGGGCTGGCCGCCTGCGGCCACTCCCCCGCCGCTGCGGTGCTTCACCTCAGCGGGACCACCATGGGCACCACCTGGAACGCTGTGGTGGTAGGTGCACCCGAGAACAGCGATGCACAGGCCTTGATCCAAGCCGCCGTCGACGAGGTCGACCGCTTGATGTCGACCTACCGCGACGACTCCGAAATCAGCCTCTTCAACCGCGCCCCTGCCGGTCCCTTTCACGGCTTCACCGATCCCAGCCTGGAGGTGATCGCTGCGGCGATCGAGATCCACGCCCTCAGCGCGGGAGCCTTCGACCCGACCATCGGACCACTGGTGCGTCTGTGGGGTTTCGGGCCGCAGCGCCCCGGCGCACTCCCCAGCGACGCGGAAATCCGCGCGGCCACCGCGCACGTCGGCGCCCAGGAACTGTCGGTGGGCGCCGAAGGCAGCGTCGACAAGGGGGATCCGGCGATGGAACTGGATTTCTCCGCCATCGCCAAGGGCTACGGTGTCGACCGTGCCTGCAACGCCTTGCTGCGCGCCGGCTGCCAGCGCTTCCTGGTGGAGGTCGGCGGTGAAGTCCGCGTCGCCGGTCTCTCGGCCACCGCCCAAGCTTGGCGCATCGGCATCGACCTGCCCAAGCCGGGGTTGCTCGAACAGCGCGAGCTCAGCAGCGTGCTGCACATGGAAGTTGGCGCGGTGGCCACCAGTGGCGACTATCGCAATTTCCGCGAAGAAGGCGGCCAACGCTACAGCCATGTCATCGACCCGCGCAGCGGCCGCCCGGTGCAACACCCGCTGGCATCAGCCACCGTGATCGCCGACGATTGCATGCACGCCGACGCGCTCGCCACCGCGCTGATGGTGCTGGGCCCCGCAGCGGGCCTGGCCTTGATCGAAGGCCTGGAGGGCGTCGAAGCGAGCCTGCTGGTGCACGCCGATGGCGGCTTCCTCGAGCAGCGCAGCAGCGGCTACGCGCGCTACCTGCCGCCGACGCAGGAGGCCGAGGGGTCGGCGCCGCAGGCGCAGGATTGAATCAGACCTGGAGGGCGCCGTCGCCGCCGCGCTCTTCGGACGCGGGGTGATTCTTCAGGCGCCGCTTGGGGTAGCCCATTTCGGCCAACGCAACCAATTCGTTGCCAGCGTCGGAAGTGCACAGGTCGTTGTCCTTGCGCGCGCACAGGCAGTCGCCGAGTTCGTGACCGTCACTGCCGACCCCTCCGCACGAGCCGGACAGCTCGCGATTCCCCAGCAGCACGCCTACCGCCATGCCGACGACAGCAAGGACGAAGACCACGAAGGCGGCGAAGTACACCACGCAGCGAATTCTACCACCGCTCAACTCGGCACCGAGGGCGGCACCGATGAATCAGCCCCGGTGAATCAGCGCCGGAGGATCAGCGGCTGGCGCCGACAGCAGTGGCCTTCTTCGCCGCAGCGGCTTTCTCGACGGCCTTGGGCAGCGCCTTGACGAAGTTCTCCTTGCCGCCGTCCGAGATCGGATCTTCGCCAAGGTAGACGTCGAACAGAGCCCAGGTCAGCGCGGGGCTGGTGATCACCTGCTGGTCCTTGCCTTGGATGCGGGTGTGTAATTTGCCGCCCGGCAGCCAAGTGAAGATCAGTTCGTCTTTCTTCTTGAGCTTGGTGGTGAACAGGCCGCGGAAGGTCTCCAGCGTTTTCATCGCCTTTTCGGTTTCTTCCGGCGTGGACTTCTTCATGAAGCCCTTGATGCGTGGCTTCAGCGAATCATCGAAGGCCTCGGCCATGTCATCGGCGTCGACGTTGCGCGCCATCACCAGGCGCACGCTCATGCCGGCCTTGCCGCTGAGCAGGGCGCGTTCGAATTCGCGATCCTTGAGCAGCTTCTTGGTGGTCTTCTTCATGTACGGCTGGACCAGCGGCGCGGCCGCGGCGGTATCCAGATACATGCCATAGGCGTAGACCTTGACGCGGAAGATGGTCTTTTTGCGCACGCCGGTGGCGATCAGTTCGTGGCTGGAGGCACCCTTGTTCCCGACCTTCAAGCGCACCGGGAAGGCGATCTCGGTGGCAGGCTCCTCGACCGTGGGGATCTTTTCGGCCTGGGCGGTGGGCTGCTGGCCGGTGGCGGTCCGGGTTTGCGCCATGGCCTGGGTAGCGGGCGACAAAACGGACAAAAGCAGGGCAAGGGAAAGGAATCGGATCATGATGAGGGCCTCCGTGGCGATTGGAATCTCCCCTTTCTACGCTTGCGAAGGGTCGATCTGCAGCAAGATCTTGCCAAAGCTGGAGCGTTCCTCCATGCGTCGGTGGGCATCGGCAACCTCGGCCCAGGGGAAGCGGGAATCGATGACCGGGGAGAGCTTCCCCGAAAAAACAAGTTCCGAGACGTGTTTCATCTCTCCTAGGCCGCCCATAGTGCTTCCCAGAATGCTCAAGGACTTAAAAAACACCGGCGCGAAGGGGATTTCCATCTGTGCGCCGCTGGTCACCCCGCAGGTGACGATGCGCCCGCCCTTGGCCAGCGCCCACACGCCCTGCGGCAGGGTGTCGGCGCCGACGTGGTCGACGATGATGTCGAGCCCGGCGCGGCCGCTCCAGTCGCGTGCCGCCTCGGTCCAGTCCTGGTCGCGGTAGTTGACGCCCAAAGCCGCTCCGTTGTCGAGGCCCATGGCAACCTTGGCGTCGCTGCCCGCGGTCACCATCACCTCGGCGCCGTGCAGACGCGCGATCTGCACAGCGGCCACGCTCACACCGGAGCCGGCGGCGTGCACCAGCACGCGGTCACCCGGGCGGACCGCGCAGCGCGTCACCAGCATGTGCCAGGCGGTCAGGTAGGTCAGCGGGAAAGCCGCCGCGCTCTCCAGAGTGAAGGCGGCGGGGACCTCAATCAGGTTGGCCGCGTCGACCACCGCGTATTCGGCGTTGCCGCCGTCGCAGGTCTCGCCGTAGATCCCGTAACGGCGGCAAAGGTTGTGCTGGCCTGAACCGCAGGCGCGGCACCCGCCACAGGAAAAGCCGGGCGCAACCGTGACCCGCGTGCCCGCGGTCCACTGCTCAGCGCCTACCCCGGGTTGATCGACGACGCCGCTGAAATCACAACCGGGGGTCAGCGGCAAGGGGAAGCGATGACCCGGCACGCCGCACCGCACCCACAAATCGAGGTGGTTCAGCGCCGCCCAGACAACTTTGATCCGCACCTGGCCCGGACCTGCTTGCGGCAGCGGCAGGTCCTCTAAACACAGAACACGGGTGTCCCCGTGTTCATGGATGCGCAGCGCTCTCATGGCCGACTAGCGGATCGCGCGGAAGGCGCCGTGATTGCCCTTGGCCAGCTCATAGAGGAAACTGCTGGCACTATGCGGGGCGCTGAGGGCGATCGAACTGACGCGGATCTTGCGGAAGCGGTTCCAGCGCTTGACCCAGGCCAGGATGCGGCTCGGGTCCTGGACTTCGCCGGCCGAAGGCATGCCATCGGTGAGGACGATGATCTCTTCGACGTCAGGGCGCGAGAAGGCTTCTTCCAGGCCACCGTGCAGATTGGTGCCCCCGTCAAAAATGCGGTCATCCAGCCAGGAAGTGGCGCTGGCGACCTGGGCTTCGGCGCACGGGACAAGCTTGCCACTGGAGAAACGGTCGACCCTGGACTCGAAGAAGACGATGTCGAAGGACCCCGTGTGCGGCAGGCGTGGCAGCAGGGCGGCCAGTTCGTCGACGGCGCGCGCACCGCGGGATTGGCGGCTGCGCTCGGCCAGCGGCGCGTTCATCGAACCAGAAGCGTCGAGGACGAAAACCACCTGCTCGCCGAGGATCGGAATGCCGAGGTAGCTGAGCGTTTCGGTCTGCCTTTCCTGTTCGACCTCTTCGCGGTGGAAGTCGGTTCCCTCGACTTTGTGCTTGAGCATGAAGTAGCGCCAGGTGCGCGCGTCTTCGCCGATACGGTAATTGGTGATCTGTTGCAGCAAATCGACCGCTGCGGTGCGCGGGCGGCCGCTTCGGGTGGCCACCACATCGATCAGATAACGCACGTCCTCGAGTTGTGGATCACGGGCCAGAGTGTCGAGAGCTTCGAGCAACAGTCCGCCGTGGGCGGTGGCCAGCCGACGCACGGCTTCGACCCGGGCCAGGATCGAACCACGGTCGGCCAGCGCGCGCAACGCGGCGACCTTGGCCTCGCTCGGTTCTTTGACCGAACGCAGCACGCCCCGGGCGAAGCGCTCGCCCTTGGCCTGGTCGTTGAGGATGATCCCGTAAACGGCCTCGGCGCGGATCACCGGATGGCTTTTTTTGGCCAGCTTGTACAACTCGGGCAGGCCCTCGGGCCCGCAGCGGCCGAGGCAACGGGTGTAGTCGATCAAGAGGTCGCCGCGGACGATCTTGCGCAGAGGCGAGATTGCCTGGTAGGACAAATCCCCTTCACGGAAGGCCAAAATCTCGAGAATGCGAACCCTTTGCTCCGCGCGCGCGCCATCGGCATTGAGCTGGCGCTGCAGCGATTGCGTACTGGCCTGCGGCTGGATGGGCGCAGCCAATTGCACAAGTGCGAGCAGGGGGAGCAGAATCATCGCGGGGGAAGTTCTAGTCTAGGGCAATGAAGATCGAACTCGATCTGGATCTTGTCGGGCTCGGCGAGGCCATGCAGGCGGTCCTGCCGAAAGGGGTGCGCCTGCTGGAGCTCGAACTCAGCAACAGCGGCATGCGAGCCCGTCTCCAGGCCCCATTTATCGGTGAAACCACCCTCACAGCCGAAGTCAGCCGCCACCCGGGCGAGCTCGAATTGAGCCGCTTCAAGCTGGCTGGAGCTGGCCTGGCCGGGCCCTTGGCATTGGGCAAGCTCCGCGGCAAGATTGCCGAGTGCGACTGGTGCCGGCCGCCGCTCCGCATCTGGGGCGAGAGCGATGGCGACCGGCTGCACCTCGTTTTCGCAGCAGGATGAGCACACGGTTTCTCCACAGCTTCCTTCTAGGCGCCTTTCTGACCGCCGTTGCAGGCTTATTGGAGCTGCTCTGCACCGCGGCCAGCTTCCCTTACCACCGCGACTGGGGCCTGATGCTGCGCTGGCTTCCGGCCCATCTGCTCCTCGGAGCGCTCCTCGGACTGGCCGCGGCGGTGTTGCTGCCGATGGTGTCCAGCCAGCGCCGTCGCAATCAGTATTTGGGCCTGCACCTCGGCGCTGTGATCCTGTCCCTGGGCACCACCGCGGCGCTCTTCCTGCGCGCGGTCTTTGCCACCAACGGCGGCTTCACCTGGTCGGCCTGGCTGCCGCAGATCGCCGTTCCGATGGGCGTCGGTGCGGCCCTCTATGGGTTGCTGTACTGGATCGCCGCCAGCCCTGCAGGCTGGCGCCTGGCCTCTTTTTTCACTCCGTGGTTCTCACTGGTCGGCAACTTCTCGGTGCTGGTGCTGGCCCTGTTGATGGCCTGGATTCCGGCTGCGCGCGCACCCGGTTCGCCGACCGCCAGCACGCCGCAGGTCGTCGACGGCGGCCGCGCCCCCAACGTCCTGCTGGTGGTCCTCGACACCGTCGCCGCTGATCACCTCGGCTGCTACCAGAGCAGCCGCCCGACCTCTCCTGCCCTCGACGCGCTGGCCGAAGAAGGCGTGCTTTTCGAGGCCGCCTACGCCGCTGCCCCCTGGACTTTGCCCAGCCACGCCAGCATCTTCACCGGCCTGCACCCGCCGAGCCACGGCACCGGCTGGCGGCATCGGCGGCTCGACGATGGCGCGGCATCGATTCCAGAGGTGGCCGAATTCGACACCCTGACCTTGGCCGAGGAACTGGGGCAGCGCGGCTGGCAGACCTGCGGCGTTTCCGACAAGCCGTGGTTGAGTTCGGTCTATGGCACCACCCAGGGCTTCCAGTCCTATTTCGACTACGGCTATCCGGCCCTTGCCGATCTGCTGCTGGTGCCACGCTTGAGCACCGCGCTGCAACGCCGCCTGGGTGGTTTCAACCGGCCGGTGGACAAGGGCGGCGAGCGCGTCATCGACACCGCACTGGATTGGCTTGGCGGCGATCTCACCCGCGACGACACCAGGCCCTTCTTCCTATTCCTCAATCTCAACGAGGCGCATACTCCCTATCGGCTTCCTGCTGATTTCACCGATCGCGAACGCTTCCTGCCGGCGGGCACCACCATCGAAGGACTTGAGCCGGCCTATTTTGCACCGCCGAAGGAACGCAAGGCCCTGAACGCAGGGATCCACGACCTCCTTGATCAGCAGATTGATATCCAGCAAGGGCTTTACGACGCGTTGATCCTTTATCAAGACGGCCTGCTGGACCGCCTGTTCGAGGGTTTGCGCGGTCTTGAATTGATGGAAGACACCCTGGTCATCATCACCGCCGACCACGGCGAAGAATTCCATCAACTCGGCCTTTCCGGGCACCAGCTGAGTTTGTCCGAGCACCTGCTGCACGTGCCCTTGATCATGCGCTACCCCACCGTGCTCGACGCCGGCACGCGCACTCGCAGCCTGGTTTCGCTGGTCGACCTCTTCCCAACCGTCATCGATCTGATTGAGCAACAGACGGGGCATTCCCGCAGCAGCCCGGAACTGGAAGCGCTCGAGGGTTTTTCGCTGTTGGACCTGGGCCGAGGCGAGGTGCGCGCGGTACGCGACTGGGTGTACGCCAGCTACCAGAACCCTGCGGTGTATCTGCAGGCCTTCCCTGATTTCGAAAGCGGCAACAGCTTTCCGCTCGCTCACCATATGCGTTCGATACAGATGCTGCGCAGCGGGAGCGAAAAGTACTACCGCTACGGCGATGGCGAGTCCGTATTCGTCGACTTGCGACTAGACCCGGATGAATTCGCCACGCTGGATACCGGCGCCGCGCCGAGTAACCCGGCGCGCGCGGCACTGTTCGACGCCGCGCTCGGCGGCCTGCGCAACCGGATGGAAACCCGTCGTGAACTGCTGCTCGGACGTCGCGCCTGGAGAACCCAAGGAGGGCGTTCGGGCTCGCGCACCCAGGCCGCGCTGGAAAAGGAAGGTTACCTGGACGCAGTGGCCTTGGACAGCGACCAGCCCACGCCTCGATCCCTCTTGCACCTGCCGGGCTTCTGGTTCGAGCGCCCCTGATCAGACCGCGCGCCAGGCCGCGTAGGCCACCACCAGGCCGTGGGTGAGCAGGTAGCTACCGAGGTCGTAACGGCTCCAGGACCAGCGCCGCAGAGCCATACGGCGCATGCCTTCGCGCAGCACCCACGCCTCGGCCACGCCCTGGGCCAGCCACAGCAGGATCGCCGCAGAGAGCAGACTGCCGCTCAGTCTTCCGTCACTGGTTCCGATTGCGCCGCTGCGCAGCAGCGCCAGCAGGCCGAGGCTGGCACCGCCGATGGCCGCCACACACAGCAGACTCGTGCGGCTGAAATCGCGGCCGAGAGTGAACCAGATCGTCCACCACTTCAGCAGCAGCGCCAGCCCGAGGCGGTCGATGCGCAGCATGCTTGCGGCGAGGACGGCCAGAGGAACCGGCTCCAAAACAGCGTACTCCCTATTCGCCGCAACGCGCGACGCAGATATGGTGCAGCCGCTCCAGCGTGTAGATGCCGCTGTCGTGGCCATCGGCGAAAAGGAGCCGGTAGGCGTAATTGCCAACCGGCTGCACGTCCCGCAGGGTGAGGTCGAGGGGCACCGATTCGGGATCCAGCAGCTTTTCTCCGGTCACCTCGGAAACGCACACAGCGCAGGGGCACTCGATGCGCAATAACCGTGGCTCCAGTGCGGCGCTGTGACCATCGTTCCAGTCCAAAACCAGATCGTTTCCCTGCAGACGCAGCCGCTGCAGGCGCAATGGTTCGGCATCAGCCATCCACACGGCCATCGGCAGTACTGCTGCCGTTTTCCGATTGATCGCGCTTTTCGTAGCGGATACGCACGTTCTCACGCCCCATTTCCTTGAGCCGGTCGGGGCTCTTGCGCAGACCGAGATCGTGAGCCTTGGAAACCACACTCTTCAAGGTTCGGTCCAAAGCCCGGGCGATGTCGAGATTGGCGGTTTCAGGGTAGAGCTTGCACAGCTTCTCGACGTCGGCGGTAGTCCAGCGTGGCATGCGCACGCGCTTGCCGTTGCCATGCCGGCGCTGGAAGCCCTTGTCCTTGGCCAGACGGAATTCACGCGCTTTGGATTCGATTTCTTCGGCGTGACGGCCAAGGATCACCACCAGGTCCGCGGCGGTGCGCGTGCCGTAATGGCGTTTCAAGGCTTGTAAGTCCTCGGTGGTCCAGACACGGCGGGCAATGTCGCCGCGGATCTCCTGCACCTTGAGTGCGATGTCGTTGGGGGTGCGGCGCAAGATCATCGAAATGACCTCGATTTCGGCCGCTCCCCAGTACTCCTTCAGCATTAGGATCTCGTCGGGGTTCCAGGGACCGCAGCGTGGCTCCCCAGAGAAATGGCGTCGCGCCATTCGGCGCACACTTTCCACTGAACGGTTCAACTCGCGTGCGAGGACACCGTCAGGGGTGCGGCCGAACTTACGTTTCAGCTTTTCCAGTTCCGCTTGGGACCACGGTCCCTTACGACGCCCAATCGGGGGCTTGATGGTCTTCGTGTCAGGGGGCTCCATCCCTCCCTAGTATGGGACCAAGGCCTGCCCAAGTGCAAGCATCCGCCTAGGGAGCAGCGCTTTGGGCCCGCCGGACCACCGCCGACCAGGCCTCGGCGGCGGCGCTTTCGAGGATTTTCGAGGCCTCGGCGTGGCTCGCAGCGGTAACCGCCTGCACCGCCAGATCGCGCAAATCGGCCAAATCCACCTCGGCAAGCAGGGCCTTGAGCTCGGCAACCGCCGGGGGCGCGACCGAAATCCGGTCAAAGCCGGCACCAACCAGGAACAGCGCCCCAGCGGGCTGTCCGGCCATTTCGCCACACACCGAAACCGGCTTGCCGGCGGCAGCACAGTCGATGGCGATGCGGTGCAGGACCCGCAGATGGACCGGATGGTAGGGCTGGTAGAGCTCGGCGACCCACGGATTGTCGCGGTCGACCGCGAACAGGTATTGAACCAGGTCGTTGGTGCCGACCGACAGGAAATCGACCTCGGGAAGGATCTCGCGCAGACCGAACGCCGCCGCAGGCACCTCGATCATGACGCCGAAAGGCACCTGCGCCTGGTCATCGGCCAGAGTCGAGGCGACCAGTTCCTTGACCTTGTGGATCTCTTCGACGGTGGTCACCATCGGCAGGAGGATGCAAGCGAGGCCGCTGTCGGCGGACTGTTTGATCGCTTGCAGCTGGATCAGCAACAGGTCACGCCATTCCAGACCGAGGCGCAGCCCGCGCCAGCCCAGGGCCGGGTTCTTCTCCGGTGGTGTGGTGAAATAACGCAGCTGCTTGTCATTGCCCACGTCGAGGGTGCGGAACACCACCGGGCGGCCAGGGAAATGGCTCAGCACTCCCCGGTACAGTTCGGCCTGTTCCTGCGCGCTGGGAAAATTCGGCCGCTCCATGTAGGCGAATTCGGTACGGAACAAGCCAACGCCGTCGCAGATCGCCGCATCGAACATCTCAAGATCGCGCGGCGATTCGATGTTGACCATGATTTCGACCGGGTGGCCACAGCGGGTCCGCGCGGCTCGTTGCGCGCCCTTCAGAAGCACTTCGCTGACGCGCTGACGCTCGGCGCGCAGGCGTTCCGCGGCGCTTTGTTCCTCGGCCTCGACGCCCAGCAACAGGCGTCCGGAGTCGGCGAACAACACCGCGGTCTCGCCGGCTTGGGCGCGCACATGGACCTGCTCGACCCCGGTCAGGGTCGGCACGCCGAGAGCGCGTGCCACCACCGCGCCGTGGCTGTAGCGTCCGCCTCGCCCGGCCACCACGCCAACCAGCCGCTTCCGGGCAACGCGCGAAATCAGCGACGGCAGCAGTTCTTCGCCGACCAGCACCACCCCGCCGTCGCTCTCGTCCTGCAATTCCTGTTCACGGCCGCTTTGCAGCGCCCGGATGACGCCGAACCACGGATCGCGCAGGTCGGCGGCCCAGCTCTTCATTTCGCCGCCCTCGAGGTTGTGGAATAATCGCTCGAACTTTTCGACCACCGCCAGCACCGCCGATTCCGGTGTGTAGCACTGATCCTGGATCAGCCCGCGCACATCGCGCAGGGCGTCGGGATCCTGGAGCACCGCAACCTGGGCGCCGTAGATGGCGGCGTCCTGGATGCCAAGCTCACGCGCGGTGATCTCTTGCACCCGGCTCAGGTCTTCCATGGCCAGCGCCCGCGCTTCCTCGAACAGGGCGAGAGCCGCCTCGACCTGGTCCGCAGGCACCAGACCGGGTTTGGAACCGGCCATGCGCGCCGCCGGATCCTCGACCAGGTACACGCGGCCGACCCCGATTCCAGGGGAAACGGTGGTCCCGTGCAGTTCCAGGCGAGCCATCTTGGATTCGGCCGTAGCGGCGGTCAGGGGGTGGTCAGCGAGGGTTCCGCCTCGGTGTGCGGCCGCCGCCACGCTTGGATACGTGCGTCGATCTCCTGACGCAGGTCGGCGATCGCAACGCGTTCCTGGGCCATCGAATCGCGCTCGCGCAGGGTAACGCTGCCAGCGGTCATGGTGTCGCCGTCGACGGTGACGCAGAAGGGTGTGCCGATCTCGTCCTGGCGCCGGTAGCGCCGACCGATCGACTGATTGCTTTCGATCGCGGTGCGGAAGTGGCGACGCAGTTCCTGCTCGATTTCGACGGCCTTTTCGGGCATGCCCTCTTTTTTCACCAGCGGAAAGATCGCCACCGTCACCGGCGCGATGCGCGGATGGAAATGAAGCACGGTGCGCTTCTGCTTGCCCTCGCCCTCTTCGTCGTAGGCGTCGACCAGGAAGGTCATCGCCGCGCGGTCACAGCCGGCGGCGGGTTCGATGACAAAAGGAGTGACGTGTTGGTCGGACTCCTGATCGAACCAGCTCAGATCCTGACCGCTGGCCTCGCTGTGTTTCTTGAGGTCATAGTCGGTGCGGTTGGCGATGCCTTCCAACTCCGACCAACCAAAGGGGAACAGGTACTCAACGTCGCCGCAACCGGCTGCGTAGTGGGCGAGCTCGTCGTCGGCGTGGGCGCGTAAGCGCAGCTTCTCGGGATCGATGCCAAGGTCCAGATACCACTGAAAGCGCTCCTTCTGCCAGTATTCGAACCACTGCGGCGCTTCGTCCGGGCGGCAGAAGAACTCCATTTCCATCTGTTCGAACTCGCGTGTGCGGAAGACGAAGTTGCCCGGGGTGATCTCGTTGCGGAACGATTTGCCGATCTGGGCGATGCCAAACGGCAGCTTCTTGCGCGTCGAAGTGAGCACGTTGTTGAAGTTGATGAAGATGCCCTGCGCGGTCTCCGGCCGCAGATAGGCGACGCTGGCGCTGTCCTGCACCGCGCCGACGTGGGTCTGGAACATCAGATTGAACTGGCGCACGTCGGTCCAGTCGTCGGTGCCCGAAACCGGGTCCTTGATGCCCTCGTCGAGGATCAGCTGCTTGAGCGCGGCGTTGTCGCCGAGCGCCGACTGCAGCTTGGCGAGGAGTTCCTCGGCGCGCTCGGTGCGACCCTTGCGGCGTAGTTTCTCAGCCTTTGCCTCGACCAGGTGGTCGGCGCGGTAGCGTTGCTTCGACACCTTGTTGTCGATCAGCGGATCACTGAAACCGCCGACGTGGCCGGAAGCGACCCATACCTGCGGCGATTGGATGATGGCGGAGTCCAGACCGACCACGTCCTGGCGCGCGTAGACCAGCGATTCCCACCAGGCCTCCTTGACGCGGCGCTTGAGTTCGACCCCCAGCGGGCCCCAGTCATAGGTCGACCCCTGCCCGCCGTAGATCTCGGAGGCAGGAAAAACAAATCCCCGGCGCTTGCACAGGGAGACGACGCGATCCATCACGGAAGGGGGGGATTTGCCCATGGAGGGGCGGATTTTACCGGGCCCACCCCCTCGCCACTGCGGCTAGGGCGAGGAATCGTCCACGGCCTGCCAGACAAAAAAACAGGGTGTCCGCCCTCCAACTGCGAACACCCCGCCGGGCAATATATCCCTGTTTGATCGGCACGAAGCCTTGCAAACACCCGGCTTGCGCCGGGCAGGATTACCTTAGCCACCTCTTCGGCGCTTTCCTGGCCCAGCCACGTTCAAACTAGGTCCTTGCCGACGATGACCCTCTCAATTTGAGAGATGACTGTTCAATATTGAGAGTTGCTAGACTTCCCCATGCCATCAGACCCTACGTTCTCGGCGTCCGATCCGGGCTCGATCACCTCAGTCTTCCGCCGCCGCAAGGTCACCTTCGATCACCTATTGACCCGGGACCTGGCCACGCAGAGGGCCCAGGTGCGTGCCCGCCATCTGGCCACGCTGGACTCTACCGTGCTGATCCAGGGCGAACCCGGCACCGGCAAGTCGCTGCTCGCCCAGGCCATCCACAACGCCTCGGCGCGCGCCGGACGGCCCTTTCGCATCCTCGGACCCGGCGACGTGGTCGGCGATCGCGTGCGTACCCGCGTCTTCGGCGGCGACGAGGACAGCGGCGTCCTGCCGGCCGCGGAAAGTGGCACCTTGGTGCTGGATGAGCTGCAGGACTGGCCCGAGGGCGCACAGCTGATCTTCGAGCAGTTCGTTGACTTCCGCGAGTACCCGACCACTTCCGGCCGCGTAGGCCGGCACGCTGATGTGCGCCTGATTGCCACCATCAGTGCACCGGTAGAACTCGGTTCGGTGGTCCCGCACGGCATGAGTCCCGGGCTTTACCAACGCCTACGCGGCTGTGAGATCCAGCTTCCCAGCCTGGCGGCGCGGCGCGCCGATCTTGGAATGCTCGCGCTGCATTTCCTTTCCTTGTTCGCGGCGAGCACCCGTCAGGAAGCGGCAACCCTGGGAGCGGACGCTCTTGCCGCGATCCAGTCACGGCGCTGGTACGGCAATCTGCGTGAACTCGACCAGGCGATGCGTTCCGCCGCCATCGCCGCCACGCCTGCAGGTGTCATCCGCGCGGCCGACCTGCCGGCGCCGATGGAGCCGGTGCTGGGCGCAGGCCAGCTCCCCTATCGCATCGACGCGCTCGAGCGATGGGCTTATCTGCGTGCCTTGCAGGCCACCAGCGGCAACCGTAGTCAGGCGATCGAACTGCTCGGCGTGGCGCCCGCGACCTTCTATCGCAAGGCCAAGTCTTTCGGCTTGCTCAGTGCGCGGCCCGAGATCGGGCGTCAGACGTAGGAACGGCGCGCCGGCACCACGGCCATTTCCAGGTCCTCCATGCGCACCGCACTGAGCGCGCCGCCATAGACGCATCCAGTATCCATGCCCAGCGCCACCAACCTTCCGCCGGAGCTCTGCCGCCGCGGAAAGCGCGCCGGTGTGTGGCCGAAGACCACCAGCCGCGGTCCGGAATAGGCTTCGTACCAGTAGGGCTGCCCGCGCACGTGCTGCAGCCGGCGCAGGCTGCACAGCAGCTCGGGCGGCGTTTCATCCAGCTTGCGCCCGGGCACCAGACCGGCGTGGGTGATCACCCAAGGCTGTTCCTCGCTGCCGCCGCGCAGGTAGTAGGGGCGGCCAACCAAGGGGGTGACCAGCTCGCGGCCGGCGCCCGCGCGCAGATTGTGGATCGCGGTGCGCCCGTCGCCGAGCAGGTCGCGCTCGCCCGGCTGCCATTCGGCCGGCAGTTCCGCGCAATCCTGGCCGTCGCTGCGGTCGCCAGCAACCCCGGCACGCTGCAGCAGGACACGCTCGTGGTTGCCGAGCACCAATTCGAAACCCGGCTGCGCGGTCAGCAAGTCGACCACGCCGTGTGGATCTGGACCGCGATGGTAGAGGTCGCCAACCGAAATCAGCCGGTCGCCGTGCTGGAGATCCAGCTGCTCGATCAGGTCGGCCAACTCCTCGGCGCAGCCGTGGATGTCGCCGATGACCCAGGTCGCGGTCATTCCGTGCCCTCCCCGCCGAGGCTGAGCCATTCGCTCTCGAGTTCAGGCACGAGTTCGGCCAGCAGCTCGCCGGTGGGATCGAAACGCAGGCCGGCGGCGGCGAACAACTGCGGCAAAGGGCGCGATCCTCCCAGGG
Source organism: Planctomycetota bacterium (assembly GCA_021776925.1). Classification (GTDB taxonomy): domain Bacteria; phylum Planctomycetota; class UBA1135; order UBA1135; family UBA1135; genus JAJFFB01. The sequence goes on from JAJFFB010000127.1 coordinate 40,389, forward strand.
ACAGGCCGCGCCGATAGGCGGCCACCGCGGCTGCCGGTTCGCGGCGATAGGCCAGCCACAGCTGCAGAGCACCGAGCTCGGCCAGCGCATATTCGACGTAGTAGAAAGGGACTTCAAAGACGTGCAGCTGGCGGTGCCATTCGCTGGCCCGTTCCCGCTCCAGCCCGCTCCAGTCGGTGGTGCCGCCAAAGCGCTGGCGCAAGCGTGTCCAGCACTCGGCGCGTTGCTCGGCGGAGGTGTCGCCAGCGGAGTAGATCTGGTGCTGGAAGGCATCCACGGTGGCGATCCAGGTGAATCCGTGCACACAGTCTTCCAGGGCACGCAAGCGCGTGCGCCGCGCCTCTTTTTCCGGATAGGCCGAGGGCAGGTGCTCCAGCGCCATGAATTCCATGCCCTTGGACGCGACCTCGGCGAACTCGATGGGTGAGTGGCGGTAGCTGTCGGGCTCGAGGTCACGCGCCAGCAGCGCATGCACCGCGTGTCCGCCCTCGTGAACCAGGGTTTCGACGTCGGCGTGGGTGGTGCCCGAGTTGGCGAAGATGAAGGGCACACGCTCGTCCTCGAAGGTCTCGAGGAAACCGCCGGGCCTCTTGTCGGCGCGCGTTTCCAGGTCCAGCAGGCCGCGTGCTGCCATCCACTCCAGATCCTGGCCGAACTCGGTGTCGACCTTGCCCAACAGCTCGCGGCCGAGGCGCAGCTGCCCGGCGCTGTCCTGGAAGGGTTCGAACAGGTCTGCGCCAGCGGGGTCCACGCCGAGATCCCACGGGCGCAACGGGTCCAGTTCCAGCTGACGCCGTCGCGCTTCGTCCATGCGCCGCGCCAGGGGCAGGACGTGCTTCTCGATCTGGGCGTGCAGCGCCAGGCAATCGTCGGCTGAATAGTCGAAGCGACCGTATTCCTGGTGCTTGAACAGGCGGTAGTTGTCAAAGCCCGCGTTGGCGGCAACCCGCTGACGCAGCTCGTAGAGCTGGTCGAAGAGCGAATCCAGGCGTGTTGCATCCTGCAGACGGCGCTGGGTGCACAAGCGCCATACCTCTTCTCGCACGCCACGATCCCGGCTTTCGAGGTACTTGGCCATTGCCGGCAGGGTGCGCTCCTCGCCGCGGAACTGCACAGTCATTGCCCCCATGGTCCGGCCGTAAGCGACCGCCAGCTTTTCCTCCTCCGCTTCCAGCGGGAGGTTCTCCTCGCGGAACAGGCGAACCGACAATTCGGTGTCGCGGTCGTAAACCTGCCAGAATTCATCCAGGAGCTGGCGCTGGGGGTGCGCCAGAAATCGCTGGTCGAGGCCGTCACAAGCCTGCTTGATGCGGGGCATGACTTCGGTCTCGTAACCGAGATAGGCGGCCTCGGCGTCGGCGTCGGCGGTATTACAGGCAGTCGCCACCATGCGCCGGGCCGACTCGGCCGAGACCAGGGAATCCAGTTCGCTGCGGTCCAACAACCAGCGGCGCAAGGCATCCGCATCGGCCAAGGGCCGTTCGGCCAATTCCTTCAACCAGGGGCAAGCGGAATCCCAATTGGTGATTCTGAGCCCGGACGGCAGATAGCGCGGCTGCGGCGGCAGGTAGCGCTCGGAAAGGTCTGCCGTGGTCGCATTCATCCTGGTTGCATCGGCCATGCGCAGATTATTCCAGTGCGCCCGACCCACTGCAGCCTGAGGCGGTTGCAATCTGCTGCCTTGCCGGCAAGGCGTGGAGGACGAGGTGGCCGCTTAAACCTGGACCTGCCAAGGCTCGAACACCCAGCGCTCTGGCGTACCGCCCTCAGGCTGGAACTCGGCTTCGGCTGGCAGCCACACGCCCTCTTGCTGGTGGTAGCCGAGGTAGCGCAGACGAAATTCGGCGCCATGTACCTGCACGATGCGCGCCTGAGAATCGACCACCAGAGTCAGCTGCCTGCCCCCGCTCACATCAAACAAGACGCGCCCGCCCTGGTCGGGCCGCAGCTCCCCCCCCCCAGCGGCGAGATCCAGCAGCAGCGCAGGCAGGAAGGCATGACGCAGGAAGGTCCAGCCGGCTCGGGCTTGGGCGTCGAGTTCTTGGCGATCGCCTTGGTGAGAGAACCAGGCTTGCTCGCTGCCAGCCTCGAGGCGCGCGCCCGGGACCGACGGCCAACTGAGAATCATGGGCTGCAGCGCCACGCAGGATGCCTCCATGCGCAATTCCTGGCCTGGCGGACCGCCGTTCCAGGCAGCCCCAAGCCGGCTCAGCTGGCGCCACGGACGTGCACCGCCGTGGGCCTGCAAAATGCGCTCGCGCCAGCGTTCGGAAACCTCGGCGGAATAGGGTGGCCCAGGCGCGGCGGAACCCAGTGCGGCGGAACTCAGCGCGGCGGTTGCCCGGGCGGCTTGGACCGGGCGCAACGGAGGATTAGCGGAATTCAGGTAGTGAATCAGCTGTTCGGCAGAGGGCAGCGGATCGGGCACCCAGCCGGTCATGCCCTGCTGGAACTTGCGCAAGAAGGGGACCACCGGGCCGGCGGCGACCGTCTCGGATGGAGGCCATGGCAGTGCCCTTTCAACCAGGTCCGGATCGAGTTGCAAACGGGTGCGGTCGCCCTGGATAAAGACGGTCAAACGCGAAGGCTGCAGATGCCGCTGCACCGCGCGGAGGACATCAGCCGGCTGCAGCGTGCGCCAGGCCCTTTCCAGCACTGCGTGATAATTGCTCGGGTATTGGTGCGCGATCAAGTTCAAGGACCTGCGCAGGCGTTCGACCGTGGTATCGACTTCAAACACCTGTGAATGCAGCAGGCGGCGCCGGGCGTTTTCGAATTCTTCGCGGCCTGCTTCGACGCTGCCAAGTTCTTCGACCAGGGCAAGCAGTTCGGCGAGCGCGACTCCCGCGTTTTCAGGCGCGGTGGCGGTCGTGGCAAGAAAGAGCCCCTGATCGTCGAAGGCGGGCTGCCAGCCGGCGTCGACCCAGTACACCAGGCCGAGTTCGGAGCGCAGGCGGGTCATCGCGCGGCTGCCGAAACCACCACTGCCAAGGAGGAAGGAGGCCAGGCTGAGCGCCGGGAAATCGGGATGATCCCGGCGCACCCCCGGGAGCAGCAGGCGGATTTCTGCTTGCGATGCACCAGGCCGATGGGCCAGGAAGGTCGAACCCTGACCACTGGCTGGAGTCGCCGAGGACGCGGCTCGCGAGTCCGACCGCTGCAAGGCCCAATCACCGAAGGCCTGTTCCGCCTGGGGCAGAGCGAGTTCAGTGTCAAGGTCACCGGCCAGAGCTAGCACCGCTCCGCGCGAACCGAAGAAGGCCCGATGGTGAAGGAGCAGGGATTCCCGTTGCAGACCAGCGAGGCTGGTGGAATCGGGCACCCGAGCCCAGGCGTGGCCAGAGCCGTAAAGAGCACGCACGGCCTCGCGATCGGCGTGTGCAGTGGCATCGTCGACCAGGTAATTCAGCGCAGCCAAGGCCTGGGAAGATTCAAGGCGCAGCAAACCGGCCGGCAGAGCCGGGCGCTGGATCATCTCGCCAAGGGTGGCCAATAGGAAGCTGAGATCGTCGCGATGGAGTTCGAATTGAAACTCGACCAGGCGGCGCCCGACCTCGACCTCGAGAGTGATCCCGCGCTGCGCAAGCTCGTTTTCCAGAGCATTGCCGGAAAGCGCTGCATGTCCGCCGGAGCGGATCGTGCGGGCGAGAATCTCGGTGGTGCCGACCGCATCGGGCGGGTCATCGAGACTGCCGGTCTGCAATCGGAGCACACCGTGGACCAGGGGCAGCAGCGCGTCCTGCTGCAGCAAAACGGTCATGCCGTTGGCAAGAAAACTCCGCTCAGGGCGCGGCGGCAGGAAGGGAGCGAGGCCCTCCACTTCGATGTCTTCCAACGACTCTGGAAGATCGGCGCCGTGACCAGCTGGATTGGCCAAGCGATCGCGCTCAGCGGCCCCGCAGCCCATGCCCAGAAGCACCAGGAGTACCAGGCCGAAGGCGGAGAGCAGGCGGGTCATGGAGAACCCCCAGCGCCACCCGCAAGAACCGGGTCGTGGGCAGACCGACCTGGGGGTAAAAGGAACGCACTGGTGCGCACCTGGGCGGTCAGGGCTGCCGCTGCGGCCTGCACCTCGGCCGCGGTCAGGGCGGCGCAGTTCTCGTAGGTCTGGAACAGGGCGCCCCAACCGCCCTCTTCAGCCTCGGCTTCGGCCAGGTCAGCGGCCAGTTCATCGAGGTGGCTCCAGTCCCGGAGTCGATCCATGCGCAAGCCACGACGCACCGCCTGCATTTCGGTCGCACTGGGACCTTCTGCGGCCAGCAATTCCAGTTCCTGTTGGAGAGTGGCGACCAATTGCTCAGGCACGGCGCCGGCGGCAGGTTCCATCACCGCCAGGAGGAGGGAAGGATCCATGACCCCAGGGTAGCCCGGATAGAGGTCGATGCGGGTAGCCCAACCGAGTTCACGCACCAGACGCTGGCGTACGCGTGCGTTTGGGTGGCCAGCGAGCAGGGCAACCAGCGCCTCTTGGGCCAGGCCGGCGCGGCCGCGCGGCGCCTCGGTGCGCCAGGCTGCCACCACCAGAGGCTCGGCCTCGCGGTGGAGAACCAGGCTGCGCTCGCTTTCCTGGGCGGGCTCGGTCGGCCGCTGGGGACGTTGGACCTCGCCGGGGGCCAGGCGACCGAGATAACGATCGGCCAGGTCCAGAACCTGCTGCGCATCGACTCTGCCGACCACGGCCACGACGATGCGGCCACCGGTGTAGTTCAGCCGCCAGAAACGGCGCATTTCAGGGCGGTCGAGGAATTCGAGATCGGCACTTCGACCGATGGTGGCGCGCCCGTATGGATGCACGCGGAAGCACGCGGCCTGGAGCTGATCGAGTACGGCGCCTAGTGGCGAGGCTTCGAGGCGCATGCTGCGCTCTTCGAAGATGACCCTTCGCTCTTGGTAGAACTCGCGCATGACCGGGTCGCCAAGCTGTTCATGGGCCAGCCAGAACCAGTGCTCGAGTCGGTTGGACGGCAGACTGACGAAGTAGCGAGTGCTGTCCATTCCGGTGGTGGCGTTTTGATCGAGACCCCCGGCGGTTTCGACCGCGCGGTCGAAGGCGCCCGCATCGGACAGCGCATCGGCATCGGCGCGCGCGCGTTCGAAGACTTGCTGCAGGCGCACCAGTTCGGCGGCCCCCACCACTCCGCCTGGTTCGCGCCGGGCTTGCTCCCACGCCGCCCAGGCTTCGTCGCAATCGCGCAGCGCACGCGCTTCGGCCGGCCAATCCAAGGCCCCGATGCGGCGTGAGCCCTTGAAGGCCATGTGTTCGGCGAAATGGGAGAGGCCGGACAAGCCGGCCTCTTCGTCGGCCGAGCCCACGCCGACGTAGACGTGGAAGGCGGCCACGGGGGCCTGCCCCATGGGCAGGACGATCACCCGCACGCCGTTGGCAAGGACCCGGCTGCGCACCCGTTCGGCCAGCGCCGGAAGCCCTTGCGCCGGGCTGCTGGCGAGGGCGAGCGCAAGGGCCGCAATCATGCGTTGCTGGAATCCAGCTCGGAACGCACCGGGCGGTTCATCAGCCCGCTCACCGCGGTGCGCGGGTCCTGTTGATCGAAAAGGACGGAGTAGAGCTGTGCGGTGATCGGCATTTCGATGCCCAGGTCGGTTGCGGATTCATGAATGGCCTGGCAGGTCCAGACCCCCTCGGCGACCTTGTCGGACTGCGCCAGGATCTGTTCCAAGGTCTCACCCTTACCCACGCGTTCGCCCAGCGATCGGTTACGCGAATGTTTGGAATAACAGGTCACCATCAGGTCGCCAGCGCCGCTGAGACCAAAGAAGGTCTCGCGCGAGGCCCCGCGCACCTCACCGAAACGCGCCATTTCGACCAGTCCGCGCGCCACCAGGGCGGCCTTGGCGTTGTCGCCCAGGCCGATCCCGTCGGCGACCCCGGCGGCCACCGCAATGATGTTCTTCAACGCCCCACCCAGCTCCACGCCGACCAGGTCGGTGCTGGAATAGGTACGAAAGCTCTCGCTGTTGATGCGCGCCTGCACGTGTTCGGCCAGCAAGGGATCTTCGGCGGCGATGACCACGGTGGTCGCCAGCCCGCGCCCCACCTCTTCGGCGTGGGAAGGGCCGGACAGCACCGCCAGGCCGGCATTGCAGCCGCCGAGCGCGTCGCGCAGGATCTCGGTCGGCTGCAGCAAGGTGCCGAGTTCAAGCCCCTTGGAGGCCGAAACCAGCCTCACTCGGTCGAGCCGAGCGCCGAAACTCTCGACCGCCGCGCGCAGGAACTGGGTCGGAATCACCGTATAGCACTCGACCATGTCATCGACGGCCTGATCCCGGTCGGCGGTCCAGGTGATTTCCTCAGGGACCGGCACTCCGGGCAGGTAGCGGTGGTTGTCGCGGGTCCGCGCGACTTCAGCCACGTAGTCCTTTTGATAGCCCCACACCGTGACCGTGCGCCCGGCACGATGCAGAGCCATCGCCAGGGCCTGGCCCCAGCCGCCGTCGCCGAGGACCAGGGTGGTACCGTCCAGATTGCCGTTGTTCATGCTTCTTCTTTGCGGGATCCGATGCGCCGCTCGGTGCCGGCGAGCATGCGCTGGATGTTGCTGCGGTGGGTGAAATTGAGAAACAGGCCGCCGGCGAGGGCCAGGACCACCACGCTGTCGGCAGCTTGAAGCCACCAGGCGGCCAGCGGCAGGGCCAGGCCGAAAGCGATCGATCCCGAGGCCATGATGCGCGACAGCAGCACCACCAGGACCATTGGCAGAGCCGACCAGAGCACCGCGAAAGGCTCCAGCACCAGCATGACGCCCGACAGCGTGGCCACGCCTTTGCCGCCACGAAAACGGTGGAAAACCGGCCAGATGTGCCCCACAAAGGCGGCACCACCGGCGATCGCCCCGGCGGCGATGGAGTCGCCCCAGCGCCACGCCAGCCACGCCGGCAGCATGCCCTTGCCCGCATCCAGCAAATAGATCAGCAGGCCGGTCGCCGGCCCCAGCGCACGCCCCGCATTGGTCGCCCCGGGGTTGCCGCTGCCGTGATCGCGCAGGTCGATTCCATGCATCCGAGCCAGCACCAGGGCGAAGGAGATCGAGCCGAGCACATAGCCGCAAGCCGCCGAAAGGAGCGTGGTCAACAGGTCTGGCATGAATCGCGTACCAGGATACCCGAAGCCTTCAGGAAAACTCTTGACCTGAGGCTGGAGATGCTTATTTAGAGGGGGAAACTCAGGGGTAGACCCTCCCCGCCAGAAAACGACATCCATGACCTACGTCATTACTGAACCCTGCGTCAACACTAAGGATCAAGCCTGTGTTGACGTATGCCCGGTCGAATGCATCTACGAGTCCGAGCCGCAACCCGGCATGCTCGATCTGCCGATGTTCATCCATCCGGATGAATGCATCGATTGTGGCGCCTGCGAGCCGGAATGTCCGGTCGACGCAATTTTCACCGAAGAGGAAACCCCTGACAAGTGGCAGGCCTTCATCCAGGCCAACGCCGATCTCGCCTCCGAACACGACGGTTGACCGGGGCGCGCCGCGCCCTACCCCTCCGTTCAAGCCTGCCTTGGATTCATCTGGCCTGCCTTCACGGCAGGCCGGTTTTTTTCTGGCCGGTCGGCGCGTGCCAGCATGAAAAAACCGGGCCCGCACCTGAGGTGCGAACCCGGGGATCTGGAGCGGCCGATGAGATTCGAACTCACGACATCCACCTTGGCAAGGTGGTGCTCTACCAACTGAGCTACGGCCGCAATCGGGGCAAGAAGATAAGGTCGCAGCACGGGAGTGTCAACGGCCCGCGCGCGTTTTCCGTGGATCTCCGGCCAAGGGCACGGCCTCAACGTCCTCGGCTCCGAACAGCTTCAGCGCGCGCGCGCGGATCTTCTCGATGACCGCCTCGAGGGGCTGGTCGGTCAACGGCACCTGCCCACCCGCCATGCGCCCGTGTCCGCCGCAGGCACCCTCGCCGCGCAGGATGTAGCGCAGCGCCGGATAGGCGTCGGCGCCGGCCAGATCGGTGCGCAGCGAAACCTGGTAGCGTCCGTCGCAGGCGCCGCCGGCGAGGGACCACTGCTGGCCCTCGAGGCGTACGAACCAATCGGCGACCTCGGCCACCGCCTCGGGACTGTTGACTTCGCCCATCAGCGTGATCAAGGCGTTGCCGTACACCTGGCACGACTCGATCGCCAGCGCCATCTGGCGGAAGTACTCGCGCGGCAGATCGGGCTGGTCGATCGCCGCGAGCAGCTTGCGGTCGGTCTGCGGCAGCAGTTCGAAGTAGGCGCGCTCGTCGCGGTCGGTGGGCGACAGCCCGAGGTCGTGGGTGTCGTAGCGGACGCCGCAGAACAGCGCCGTGGCGGTGCGCCGGCTGGGGATGACCGCGTACTCCTCGAGCAGATCGAAGACCATGGTCGAGGTCGCACCGTAGCGCGAATCCACCCATTGAAAAGGGGCCTCCAGGCGGTCATCCAGAGGCCCTTCGGCCCCGTCATGATGATCGAGCACCGCCAGCAAGGGCAGTCCGCCGGGCGGATGGGTGTGACTGAATCCGGGTTGCGAATCGACCAGGATCAGCCCCCGGTAAAGCCCCGGGTCGACCCCCCCCTTGGGCAAGGACTGGATGTCGAGCAGGCGCCGCATGGCGACGTTTTCGGCACGACGGATGCGCCCCTCGAGGACCAGGTCCGAGGCCAGACCGAAACGGTCGGCGAGGATCTGCTGCACGCCGACCAGAGCGCCGAGGCCGTCCGGGTCAGGGTGGCGATGGGTGCACAGCAGGAGGCGGCCTTCGGCAGGAAGGACCTCGGCGAACTGTTTCAGATCCGGGGTGCTCATGAAATGCCTTGGGAAGCCAGCGCGAGGCCGGCTTCCCTCCAGGCCTCTCTAGGATAGAACGGCGCCACCGCAAGCACGCGCAGGGCACTGTGTGGCAGGTATTCGCCCACCAGGCGGAAATCGACCTGACCCTCGCCGGGGAGCAGCAGATCACGCCCTTCCGCCCAGTCTTGCAGGCTCGCGCCGCAGGTCACGGCGGCGAAAGAATCGAGCCACACGCCGGCCTCTTCCAGGCCGAGGTGGGCGCGTGCTTCGGCGCGGCCGCAATCGTGCCAATAGCCCAGCCAGTCGAGGCCTGCTTCGCCGCGCAACTGGCTCAGGCCCGCTGGATCGAGTACTGCGGCAGGGCCTTCCGGCGTGTACAACGCCAGGTTCAAACCCGGTGCCGCCTGGTGCAGGGAATGCAGGAATCGGGCCAGGGATTCCCATTGGCGTTCACGTTCCTGGTGCGCGGTGGCCAGTGGTTCCATTGCTTCGGACGCCGCCTCGGCCGAGCCATCGCGCAGCCGACCGAGCACCCGCGCGCCGCGCCGCTCGGCGGCAGCTTCTTCCAGGGGTCCGGCGTCCAGCACCAGGGTGACGGTGGAACACGCCTGCAGACGCTGCAAAACGGCCGGGATCTGGGCGCATCCCTGCCGCCACAATTCGGCCTTCAAGGAGGCCGGAGCCCGCGCCAAGGCGGGCGCATCCGCTGGCAGCAAAGTGTCCCAGGCGGCGGCAGGGACGCCCGCAGCGCCCGTGCGCCCCTCGCTGAGGCCTTTTTCGGACCACTCGATCTGATCACCCGGCAAGGGCACGACACCCTGGAAGCCGGCTTCGGCCGCCGCCTCCAACTGGCGCCGGCAGGACCGCTCCTGCGGCCCGAAACAGGTCGATGCGATTTGCAATTTCATGTAGGAATGGCGTGATTTTCCGTCAACTACCCGCGTCGTTCTCAGTATGCTGGGTTTGACACGGTGTGTCCCGTGTTTTGTCCCACTCGCATGAAATGCTCAGCCTTCTGACCACTGCTTTCCTCATGGCCCCTCTGGCATCCTTGCCGCAGGAGCCCGTCACAGTCCAATCCGACCAATGCGTCCAGGTCCGCGCGCAAATCGCCCAAGACAGCGATTGCGGCCAGGGCGTATGCCCGCACCCGTTGCCGGCCCAGGTTGTCTCCGTTCAACAAGCCGCGCCCTTCCGGGTTTTTGTGGTCAAGAACGGCCGCGCCACCGACGTCTGCGCGGGCAAGTCCGGTTGCTCCGACCTGGTCTCCAAGCAGCAGGAGAGCAGCTGCGACGCCCTGGTCACCGCGGTGGCCAAAAAGGAGTCGTGCAGCAACACCGCCTTAACCACCGTCTCCAAGCAGGAGCCGGGTTGCTGCGATGAAGTTGCCAACGCCGTCTCCAAGCAGAAGGCCAGCTGCGACGCTTCCGTTCTCGTGGTCTCCAAGCAGGAGCCGGGTTGCTGCGACGAAGTGGCCAACACCGTCTCCAAGCAAAAGGCCAGTTGCGACGCCGCGGCCAGAACCGTTTCCAAGCAAGAGCCGGGTTGTGACAAGGAAGCCTCGTGTGACGCGGTCGCCACCCTCGTTCAGGTGACCAAGGACCAGGAGACCTGCTCCGCCAGCAAGACCAGCGCCCTCGCCAAAGCCGGTTGCATCGATTCCGCCCTCGCCGGCATCAGCGCCCAAATGGTCTCGGTTTCCAAGCCGAAGTCAGAATGCTGCGACGAAGCGATCACCATCGTCTCCAAGCAGAAGCCGGGCTGCGACCAGGATGCCTCCTGTGATGCGGGCATCCTTGCCGTGCAGGTGACCCTGGATGGAGCCGAGTGCTCCTCTACCGAGTCCTGTGCCTTTGCCGAAGCCGGTTGCATCGATTCCGCCCTGGCCGGCATCAGCGCCCGTATGGTTGGTCCGTCCGTGGTCCGCCTGGTCGACGTCACCGCAGGCCTCGAGTGCACCGACCAAGAGCCGGCTGGCTGCGAGGAAGCGGTCAACATCGTCTCCAAGCAGGAGCCGGGTTGCTGCGACGGCGAGCCCTGCGTCGATTGTGCTGCCCACGAGGTCGCCTATCAGGTCGCAACCTTCGGCACCGACCTAGCGGCCGAGGAGTGCTGCGAGGCCCTCAAATTGGTAGATGTCGCGGTAGATCTGGTGCCGGGCGAAGTCACCCTGATCACCGACGTCGCCATCGAGTGCGAGGGAATCGTTGAGGAGGCAATCCTGCCCTCGGCTGAATACGTGATCCTGAGTGACGTCGGAGGCGAGATCGTTGAAATCTCAGACCTGGTTGGTTCGGTGACGACCACCTCCGGAGGCCATTTTTACTCCGGCCTGGTTCAAGCCGGTGACGCCCACAACCTCAGCGCAACCCAGGAACGACTCGACGAAATCGAGCAGCGCCTGGATCGCATCGAGCAGCTTCTGATCGCGCTGTCGGCGAAGCTCTGATCTGGCTGAGCGCGCTGGGCATTCCCAGCCGCTGAAAGGGGGCCGGCTCCGCAAGGAGCCGGCCCTTCCCTTTTGACCCCAGCTCCGGGCGGTCAGACCTTGACTTCGCCGACGGCGGCTTCGACCTGGTCGCGCTCCTGAAGGATCGGAGCGACCACCGAATCCAGGAATTCATCGACCTGCTCCGGTGCCCGGCCGACGAAGGCACTGGGCTCGAGCAGATCGTGCAGGCGGTCACGAATGGCGGCAAAGGCCGGATCCTGGCCGATCCTCTCCAGGAGGTCGTTGTGCCCGTCTTCGCACTTCATTCGGGCGGCCGCGGCATGGCTGTGCTGGCGGATCTGCTCGTGCAGATCCTGGCGGTCGCCGCCGGCTTGCACCGCCGCCATAAGAATGGTCTCGGTCGCCATAAAGGGAAGTTCGCGCTCCAGATTGGCTTCGATCACCTGTGGATAGGGCACCAGACCAGAGGCTACGTCCTGGATCAGCAACAGGATCGCGTCGGCGGCCAGAAAGGACTCTGGGATGGTCAGACGCCGGTTGGCTGAGTCGTCGAGGGTGCGCTCCAGCCACTGCGCGGCGGCGGTCTGGCCGGCGTTGGGGAGCAGGTTCATCAGATAGCGCGCCAGGGAACTCACTCGCTCAGAACGCATCGGATTGCGTTTGTAGGGCATCGCCGAGGAGCCGATCTGACGCTGGCCGAAGGGCTCCTCCAGCTCACGGCGATGCGCCAGCAGGCGGATGTCGCCGGCGAATTTGGCCGCGGAGACGCCGATACCAGCGACCGCCTGGAGGACCAGGACGTCCCATTTGCGCGAGTAGGTCTGTCCGCAGACGGCGACGCTGCGCTCGAAACCCATGCGCTCGGTCACGCGGCGGTCCAGTTCGCGGACCTTGGCATGATCACCGTCGAAGAGTTGCAAAAAGCTCGCCTGGGTCCCGGTGGTGCCCTTGGCCCCGCGGAAGGGCAGCCGCTTCAGTACCTGCTCGATCTCTTCAAGGTCGAGGAGGAAATCCTGTAGCCACAAGGTGGCGCGCTTGCCCAGGGTGGTGGGCTGGGCCGGCTGGAAATGGGTGAAGGCGAGGACCGGCAGCGCCCTTTGCTCGCGGCAGAATGCGCTCAGAGCGCGGGCCACCTGGACCAGCCGGGCGCGCAGGAGGCGCAGGCCCTCTTGCATCAGGACCAGGTCGGCGCCATCGGCGACGAAGCAGGAAGTTGCACCGAGGTGGAGGATTCCGCGTGCGGCAGGAGCCACCTCGCCGAAGGCGTGGACGTGGGCCATGACGTCGTGGCGCAATTCCCGTTCCAATTCGGCGATGCGGTCGAAATCGATCTGTTCGCGGGCCGCACGCAGCTGCGCGATCTGCTCCTCGCCGATGTCCAGGCCGAGTTCGCGCTGGCAGTCGGCCAGGGCGATCCACATGTCCCGCCACACCAGACTGCGTCGGCGGTAGGAGAAGTTGTGCTGCATCGCAGCGCTGGCGTAGCGGGCGGCCAGCGGCGAGGAGTAGCTTTGGTGCGGATCGGTCACTAGGAAACGAAGGGTAGAGGTGGATCAGGCGCGAACACGACAACCAGGTTCCAGGCCAGGCCCAGAACGATGAGCAGGAGGATCAGACGCAGGCTCGCCCCCTTCGCTCGGGGCAGGGAGAACCAGCGCGTCAGGATCAGGATGTGCAGGCAGCCGAGCAGATCGGAACCGATGTCGAGCATGCCGGAGCCGCGGTTGCGGGTGCTTTGATTCCATTCATCGAAGAACCCCATCACCAGAACCACGGCGAGCAGTCCCAGCCAGGTCTGCCGCAGCTGGGGGGCCCGCGGCGGCAAGCGCAGAAGCGCGGTCAGGCTGAAAAAGCCATAGAGGATCTGGTGGCCGAAATTGAGGCTGTATTCCTTATGGAAGGGGACCTCGCCACTCTCGGGGGGATGGCCGTGCTTCATCGAAACGGCCACGATCACGCCGATCGACAGGGCCAGCAGCACTTGCCGCAATCGATTGGGCAGGCGAAAGAGTTCAGGATAGAGCGCCATCGCCCACCTCCAGCAGGAAAGAAAAATCGAGAGCCGACGCGGAATGGGTCAGCGCGCCCAGGGACACCCGGCTCACTCCAGTGTCGCCGAGGCGGGCAACGGTTTCAGGGGTGAAACCGCCGCTGGCTTCGAGGATCGCATCGGGGAAGGCGCTGCGCAATTCCTCGACCGCACGAGGCAGGACCGAAGCCTCGAAGTTGTCCAGCAGGACGTAGTCCGCGCCATTCTCCAGCGCCGTGACCGCCTGCGGAAAATCCTGGGCCTCGGCGCCGACCAAGCGCCCGCCGGCGGCCGCCACAGCTGCCGCCACGGTGGCGGCGTAGTCCATGCCAGAGAGTGCGAAGTGATTCTCCTTCAGCAGCAGCTGGTCCGAGAGGTCGCGGCGGTGGTTGACCCCGCCGCCAGCGAGCACCGCCTGCTTCTGTGCATGGCGCAGGCCGGGCACGGTTTTGCGCGTATCCAGAACCTGCACCTCTCCGGCTGCGGCGACTGCAATCGCGGTTGCCGTTGCCACTCCGCTCAATTGCTGCAAGAAATTGAGCGCAGTTCGTTCGGCGGCCAGCAAGGCGGCGGCGGCACCTTGAACCTCAAGCACCGTGTTGCCGGACCTGACCCGGCTGCCGTCCTCGACCGCCCAGCGGCGTTGCAGCCCTGGGTCGCACAGGGCGAAGGCGGCATCGGCGTAGGCGCGACCGGCCACCACGCCGCTGGCCTTGGCCACGATGCGTCCGCACGCCTGGCGCTGCGCTGGAACAACCGCCTGGGTGGTGGCGTCGGCTGCTGCTGCGTCCTCCTCAAGCGCCCTTCGCACCAGGTCCAGGATGGCCTGGTCAGGGGACGGCTTGGTCAGCGGCATCTGCGGGATTCTACCCGCCCCTAAGGTGGGGCTTCCATTTGGGCGTACCAGTCACTCAGGTCGCTCGCCGTTTGCTGCCCGATGCCGGCTACGAGGTGAACCGCCGCTGGCCGCAACACCGGGCCCATCCGGCTGCGCTGCTCTGCCAGGAGCTGAGCTCGGCCAGCCCCCAGACCAGGGAGCAAAGCCAATTCAGGCCATGGCGCAGTTGCCAGATCTGGGTGGTGGGTTTCCACTGCGGCCAACGGCGCCTGCCTCGCGGCCGCACCGGGCTGGGACCAGATAGCGGTGCGCACCGCCGCGATCAACAGCACTGCGCTCGCCACTTGCATCCTGCGTCCCATACCAGTTAGACGCGTCGCTGCGCACCAGGTGACGGCAAACCAAAACAAGTGCGCCAGGACCACCCTGGGAGGTTCAATCAACACCTGCTCAGGGCCCACCCTAGAAGGAGGAATCAGAGGCCTTGAGCCAAACGCATCAGGTGGTCCAAAGCCACATCCTGCTGCTCGTCATTTATTGGCCGCACCACGCTACTCGCACCTTCCTTGGTCGCCACGACCAGGCACAGTCTCCCCTCTTCCAGGTGTAGCGCCGCACGGGGGCGGCCCGCTGGACCCAGCAACAGCGGCCAATCCTCGCCCTGCGCCGACCAACCAAGGCCTTGCCGGACCAGGTGCAGAAGTCTGCGCACAAAGGCGGCGTCGGTCTCCCCCAGGCCGCTGAGGCTCTGCTCAGGAAATCCATGGTGGGGCGCGGGAACCACCATTTCCAAGGCGAAGAGATCGGGGGCACCTTCGCTGCCGACCGACCACTGGTAGCCTCGGATCGCCACCGAACCATGCAATAGGCTGACTCGCGCCCGGTCGCCCGCAGCCCACTCACGCGCCACCAGGAGAACGCGCGGTTCGCGTCCGCGCAGGAAGGCAGAATCCGCTCCCAGAGCGCCGAAGCGGAATTCGCCAGCCGCATCCAGCAGATGATCCCATGCCAGCGCGGTCGGCCGGTCGACCAGACTCACCAAGCACGGCCTTCCGCACGCATCGCTGCCGCACACGGGAACCACGCCACCGCCCTCTAGACGCAGTTCTCCGGGAATGATGCACAGCCCGGGCTCCAGCCGCTCGGGGTGCTGTTCAAGCCAGTCCTGCAGACGGGTGGAGTCCGGGGCGGTGAGCAAGGGATTCATGACTGCAGGGATGCGCCCGGAGGAAGGGCCGGCCCGCGCCCACGTGTGGGCGGATGCGCATGAGCCGGGGCCAACAGACCGCACAAAGCAATCGCCAGGGCGTCACTCTCGTCCTCGGCCTCGAATTCGAGGCCGCCGAACTGGGCAGAAACCAGACGCGCGACCTGCTCTTTGGTTGCAGCACCGGAACCCGCCACCCGGCGCTTCACCAGCGCAGGTGGCAGTTCCAGAACGCCCACCTGGTATTCCTCGGCGGTGACCATGATCACCCCGCGCGACTCACCCAGTCGCAACGCGCTGCGTGCGTTCTTGCCGAAATAGGCAGATTCGAGGACCAGTTGTCGCGGCCGGTGCTGCTTGAGCAAGGCACTGATCTCGATCCGCAGGCGCTGCAAACGCGCACCCAGGCTGTGGCTTGATTCGCCCAGACGCAGCACCCCTGAGCCCAGTCGGCGCGCTTCACTGGCGGTGCCGGAGACCACCGCCCAGCCCACCTGGCGGGTTCCTGGATCGACGCCGAGCACGCAGCTTTGGCCCATGCGTGCATGCTAGCGCGCAAGACCCCGCTGTTGCCACCTGCCGCACACCATTGAGGCCTGAACGGTGCTCGCCGCGGCCACTCAAAGGGGCCAGTCGGGTAGACTCCCGCCCATGTCCGCCGATGTTGCTGCCGTCGTCCTCGCCGCGGGCAATGGGCGGCGTATGGGCGGCACCAACAAGGCGCTGCTCGACCTCGCTGGGGAAGCGGTCCTCGCCCACAGCCTGCGCAGTCTGCGCGCTTGTCCCTCGGTCGCCGATCTCACCGTGGTGATGAATCCAGTCGACTGCGAGGAACTGCAGCGCCGCTGGCGGACCACGCCGGCCGCGCTCGGCGCCGATCGCGTGGTCGAAGGCGGGGACCAGCGATGGCTGTCGAGCCGCAACGGCTGCACCGCCGCCGACGCCGGCTGCGCTCTGCTGCTGGTGCATGACGGCGCCCGGCCCCTGGTGCAGCAGGCCACCATTGAAGCCGTCGCCGCGGCCGCCCGCGAGCACGGCGCCGCGCTCGCCGCCGAGCCGCTGGCCGACACCCTGAAACGCGAGGACCGCGGCGGACGCATCGCCGCAACGCTGCCGCGCGACGGTTTGTGGCGTGCCCAGACGCCCCAGGTCTTCCGCCGCGAACTGCTGCTCGCCGCCTTCGCCGCCTGGCCGCCGCACCGCGGACTGCCCACCGACGAGGCCATGCTGCTCGAGGACAGCGCCGAGGGCGTCATGCTGGTCCCGGCGCCCTCCTCCAATCTGAAGCTGACAACGCCGCAGGATCTGCTGCTGGCCGAAGCCCTGCTCGCCCAGGACGCCTTGTCATGACCGCCGCACCCGCCCCTCCGGTTCTCGACTCTGGCGTGCCACGCATCGGCCTGGGATTCGACAGTCATCGACTCGAGGCCGGCAGGCCGTGCCGCCTCGGTGGCGTCGAACTGGAATGTGAGGTCGGCCCGGTGGGTCATTCGGACGCCGATGCGTTGTTGCACGCACTGGCCGACGCGGTGCTCGGTGGCGCCGGCCTCGACGACCTCGGCAGCCGCTATCCCGACACCGACCCGCGCTGGCAGGGCGCGGATTCCACCGCCTTCGTGCGTGCCGCAGTGGCCGACGCAGCGGCGCAAGGCCTGCGCGTGGTCTCTGCCGACCTGGTGGTGGTGTGCGACCGCCCGCGCCTGGCCCCCCACCGCGCGCGGATCCGTGCCGTTCTGGCCGAACTTCTGCAACTGCCGCTGGATCGCGTCAACCTGAAGGGCAAGACCACCGAAGGCGCCGACGCGCAGCGCGTCGAGGTCACCGCGGTGGTGTTGCTGATGTGATTCAGGCCGGGGGCGCTTCGCGACCCGACTGCAGCTGCCACATGCGCGCGTAGGCCCCCCCCTCCTTCAGCAGTTCGTCGTGGGCGCCCTGCTCGACGATGCACCCCTGTTCCAGCACCAGGATGCGGTCGCAGTGCTGGATGGTGCTCAAACGGTGAGCGATGACGAAAGCCGTGCGGCCGCGCAGAAGGCTTTCGATCGCGCTCTGCACCTTGCGCTCGGCCTCGCTGTCGAGCGCGCTGGTGGCCTCGTCCAGCAAGAGGATTTCGGCGTCCTTGAGCAGTGCGCGAGCGATGGTCACGCGTTGCGCCTGACCACCGCTCAGACGCGTGCCGAGTTCGCCGACCTGGGTGTCGACGCCGTCGGGCAACCGCGCGATGAACTCGCTCAAATGGGCCGCATCGAGGGCGCCGAGCAGGTCCTCGTCACTAGCTCCCGGGCGGCCGACGCGTACGTTCTCGGCCAGGCTCGACTGGAATAGGAAGGGGCTCTGCGAGACCACCGCCAGATGATCCAGCCAATCTGCCTTGGCCAGGCCCTGCAGGTCCTCGCCGTCGACCAGGATGCGCCCGCTGGTGGGCGCGTGAAAGCGCGCCAGCAGATCGAGCAGAGTGCTCTTGCCCGCGCCGGAGGAGCCCACCAGCGCCACCCGTTCGCCGCTGCGCACCTCAAAATCGATGCCGCTCAAGGCCTCGCCCTCGCCGGCACCGTAGTCGAAACCGACGCGCTCGAAACGGATGCTGCGCTGCAGCCCGGCATAGGCCTGCCCGCTGTCGTCCTCGACCTCGGTCTCGAGATCGAGCACCTCGAACAGACGTTCGGTCGCACCGAGCGAGACGTAGATGTTGGACACCGCCTTGGTCAACCGCTTGACGTGCGCGAACATCGTGCCGATGCCGAGGAAGAACACCGTCATCGAACCGGCGTCGCTGAAGATGCGATAGCCGCGCAACTGCATCGCCGCCAGGGCCCCCACCACCAGACCGATGCCGGCGTGGGCAAGGAAGGAAGTGAAGCCCTGGCTCAGCGCCTGAGCCTTGACCATGCGGTCGGTCTGGTGGATGAACTCGTCGTTGATGCGCCGAAATCCATTGGCTTCGCGCGCTTCCAGGCGGAACGCCTTGACCACGCGGATTCCGGTCAGCATCTGCATCAGCGCCTGCGTGGTATCGCCGAGTTTCTGCTGCGAACGCAGACTGCGGCGGCGCACGCGCGGACCGATCTTCATCACCGGAATCGCCAGCAACGGGATGAAGATGAGCATGCCGAGAGTTGCCTTGGGCGCCGCCGAATAGGCCAGGAACAGCGTCGCCAGGATGTTGAACGGTCCCTGGATCAATTCCTCGACCAGGATGTTGAGCAGACGCAGACTGGTGCCGACATCGGTGGTCATGCGCGAGACCATGTCGCCGAGGCGGCGGCTGGCGTGAAAGCGCGTCGGCAGACGCAGCAAGTGCTCGGCCAGCTTCTGACGCACGTCGACCACCATCCACACGCCAATCATGCGCGACAGGCGTAGGAAGAAGTACTGCATCACCGCGAACACCACCGCGCTGACCACCATGAACCCAACCAGCAGCAGCACCGCCGAGGCTTCGGCGGTCATGCCGTCGATCTGGTGATCGGCAAGGAAGGGGTCGAGCCAGTTCTCGCTGAAACGGTCGAGCAGCGAAGCCCCCCCCGGGGTGCCGGTGGCGACCTCTTCGCTGAACAGGATGTTGATCAGCGGCTTCAGGACCAACAGCGTGAGCCGGCCGCCGGCCGCAGCCAGCGCGCCGAGCACCACCATCAGGATCGCGGTCCGCCGGTAGCGGGCCAGAAAGGGCCCGAGCCGGCGGCTGACGTCACGGAAACTGGCGAAGCGCGCCAAACCCGGCCGCGGCGGGCCGCTAACGGCCCATGACTTCAGCGATGTAGGCCTGGAAGCGCTGCGTCAGGTAATCGTCGCCCACCAGGAAGGCGTGGCGCTCATTGGCCTGGAAGTCGATCTCGTTGGTCGGCTGTTCCCGATTGAGCACCTTGTACAAGTAGTAGCCAAGGATGCCCTCGCGCGGACCATAGACCGCCTTTTCTTCGGCACGGAAGAAAATGTCGTCGGCCACCGAGTGGCCGGTCAGGAAGTAGGTGTAATCGTTCTCACCGAGGAACTGGCGCAGCGGATTGAGCATCTGGGCACCGAGGCGTCCGCGCTTGGGCTGCGGCATGCCCTGGGCGGACCCGCGGGTGGTTTCAGGCAGTTCGCTGTAGGCGTCGAGGACGCGCGACCAGCCGTCGCCGTCGATCAGCTTCTGTGCCACCAGTTCGGCGCGTTGCGCCGCTTTGGCGAAGCTGCCTTCCTTCGGCCACACGCCCGAATCCAGATCGCGGGCGGAGATCAGGATGATCTCGGCGTTGACCTTGCCGCCACCGAGGAACAGCCGGCGGGCGTCGAGGTTGGCCTGCAGGTCGGCGACCGGCACCGGGTCGGGCAGAGTGTCGCGGAAACTTTCGCGCAGGCGTTTCCACTGATGGAACAACTCCATCGTCGGGAAGCCCATGAACTCGAGAGCCAGCTGTTCGTAGGTGATGTAGGACTGGACGAACTCCTTGCGCTCCTCGGTGATGATGGCCTGGGTCTCGGCGTGGGTAAGCAATTTGCCCTTCGCCGCCAGGTCGGCCTCGAGCTTGGTGATCAGTTCGGTCCAGGTGGCCGCCCATTCCAATTGCACGTCCGAAGTGATCTGCAGGGCGAATTCGACCATTTCGGCGGTGGTCACGACGGTGCCGTCGACGCGCAGACAAATGCCCTCGGGCAGGCCATCGAAGGGAAACTCAATGGTTGACTTGTCCATCAGCCAGCCGAAAAGGCGCGGCCGCAGGAACATCTTCATGACCGTCGGGTCGATCTCGCCGGGCTCTCCTTTGGCGCGCAAATCGCCGAGGGTGGTCGGCATGTCCTTGACCAGGCTGCCCCACAGCGACTGTTTGACCGCCTCTTCATCGGGGTTGTTGCCGCCGAAGACTTCCTTGAGGATGTCGGTCGGCCACTTCTCGAGGTCGTGCGGGAAGAATAGATTCTCCAGCTCGAGCTGATGGCGGATCTCGCCGCGGTAGGTCTCGTCGGTGTAGCCGAACAGCTTCACCTGGGCCCAGAAATCGAGGTCCGGATTGGTCTTTTTGAAGTCCGACAGAGTGCGTTCGATGCGCGCTTCGACGTCGAGATCGCTGACCGGGTCGCCGCCGAGCGGAATGTTGTTGTCCTGACGGCGTTTGACTTCCGAGGCCACCAGCAAGGCGTTGATCTTCTGGTAGATGTGCGATCCGGCTACCGTGTAGACCAGGGTGCGGTGGTAACGCTCGTCTTCGGAGATCTGCGGGCGCTGTTCGGTCGCGGCGGGCGCGGACGGATCAGCCCCGGACTGGGCCCGGGCGGGACCAGCGGCAAGGACGAGCAGGAGGAGAAGCAGGGAAAGACGGAATGGCACGCGGTTCATTTACGTTCTGGGCAACCTTCGCGGTCCAATAGTCTACCCTGTCCTGCAGTGATCGCCTGAATTCATGTGCGCCCGAATCCTGCTCCTTTTTCTGCCCCTGACGGCGCTGAACTGCGGCGGCGCGGCAGAAGTCCGCAGCTACCTCCAGGTGGGTGGCGCGGTCATCGAAGGCGCCGAGCTTGAAGCAGCCGTAGACGGCCTGCGCGGCGCCTTCGCCAGTTCCGGCCGCCAGACCCTGGCCTGGGCCTTGCTCGATCAGGGATTCGGCGCCAGCGCCCTGCTGCACCACCGCCTGACCGCCGAAAGCCATGCCGCCCGTACCCAAGCCGACACCTACGCCGCGCGCCTGGATGCCGGCGAGGGTTTCTACGCGCTGCTCCAAGAAATCGGCGAGAGCGACCCGGTGATGCTGCGTTCGCCCACCCCATTCGGCCTCGGCGCGAGTGCCGCCGCCGCCGTCGGCGGCATGGAAGCGGGAGAATGGCGCGGCCCGCTGGCCTCGCTCAAGGGCTGGGAGATCATCCTGCTGGAAAAACGCCTCGAGGGGCTGCGTTCGCGTTCGGGTGTTATCGTGCGAAGACTGGTCTTTCCGGTAGGCACCGACGCCGACCGCGACCAGGCCCGCGCCGATTGGGCCCGGCTGCCGCTAGAAGGCAGTGCGGATATGCTCGATACCCTGCCTGCGGTGTTCCGCCACGGCCGCGTTGCTTCATGAGTTCCCGTTCCATTCTTCCTGCCCTGCTGTCCGCGCTGGTCCTTGCCGGTGCCGGCACCGCCCAGCGAACGCGCAAGGACTACGACACCGTGATCCGGGGCCGCACCGAAACCATGGAGAAGCTGGGCCTGTCCTACGGCCCCTTCCGTTTCGCCCATAGCGACAGCGAGGCAGTCACCTTCGACATGCTGCTCGACGGCGAGATCCACTGGCTGGAAACCCCGCACTTCCGCATCGGCAGTTCGCTGCGCAAATGGAAGATCCCGGTCGCCGAGCGCAAGGCCTATCGCGCCGAGTTGACCCTGATGCAAGCGGATTACCCCGATATCGACATCAAGATCCCGGCGCTCGATTCCTGGTACCGCCTGCACATGGCGGGGTGGCGGCTGGAGCGGCTTTACGCCGAGTTCCTGGCCCACATGGGCCGCACCGACGAAGAGTTTCTAGGCCTGCCTCCCGAGGAAGTCATCGGCGCGGCTATGGAAGGGGAATTCACCGACACCATCAATCAGTTCGAACTCGACCGTGGCGGCCAGGTGCGGCCGGAAGGCTTCCCGCAGTGGGTTGGCATGGGCCATTTCCTCGGCGAGCCGTTCAAGTTCGAGGTCTTCCTATGCGAGGAAGAAGCGGTGTGGAAGGACTTCAAGCAGCGCTATTTCGGCATCACCACCACCCATCCGCAGCGCTGGAACATGAAGGTCGACACCGTCGACAAGGGGGTCACGCAGGCGCGTTCGCGCTGTCTGCTGTTCGGGCTCAGCACCGAGCAGGCCAGGGTCAAGCACGACCAGCACCTGCACAACGCGCTGCGCCATAACATGTCGATCAACTTCCTCGACGGCTACATGCTGTATCTGTTCGACATGCCGGTGTGGATCCGCGAGGGCTACGCGCACTATCAGCGGCGCCGCAATACCCCCGAATACAACTTCTATGACTCCGGCGAAGGCTCGTCCGGCATTGACCGCGACGCCAAGAAATGGAAGCCGACGGCCAAAAAGATCGCACGCAGCGGCAAGGCGCTCGACTTCGCCACCCTGGCGCGCATCAATGACTACGTCGACCTGAACTTCGACAACCATCTCAACGTCTGGTCGCGGATCGATTTCCTGATCCAATACGACGTCAAGAAGTTCGGCCTGTTCATCACCTCGATCAAGACCCAGCCTTCGGGTGCCGGCAGCGCCGCTGCACAGCGCGAGGCCTTCAAGACGGTCTACGGCTGGACCATGCGCCAGGCCGACCAGGAATGGAAGACCTGGGTGGCGGCCAACTACTAAGCGGCCGCGGCATGGATTCCGCCGCGCCGGAGCTGGAAGCGCTCGCCCACCGTCCGCTGCAAGGCCGCGCGGAAGCGGTCTATCTGCTGCTCGCCGCGCTTTTCGTCAGCGCCTTGGTGGTCTGCAACCTGATCGCCAACAAGTTCGTCGAGGTCGACCTGTCGCTCTTCGGGATCCACAAGACCTTCATCCTGTCCGCCGGGGTGCTGCCCTATCCGATCACTTTCCTGGTCACCGACCTGTTGTCCGAAATCTATGGCCGCCGCCGCGCCAACCGGGTGGTGCTGGGCGGCTTCGCTGCCTCGATCTTCGTCCTTGGGGTGCTGTGGCTCGGCGACCAGTTCCCGGCGATCTCGGGTACCATCGTCGATGACGCCACCTATAGCACCGTCTTCCGCAACGCCTGGCGCGTGATCGGGGCTTCGATGGTGGCCTATCTTGCCGCCCAGTTCGTCGACATCCGTCTATTCCATTTCTGGAAGAGGCTCACGCGGGGCCGCCACCTGTGGTTACGCAACAACGCCTCGACCGTGGTCTCGCAGCTGCTCGACACCACTCTGGTGGTGTCGGTCCTGTTCGTCGGCAGCGAACGCGGCGGCGACATTCCGCGCATGATCCTGGACGGCTGGATGTTCAAGGCCGGCATCGCCCTGCTCGATACGCCCCTGTTCTATCTGGCCACCTTCGGCCTGCAGCGCTGGCTCGGACTTGACCGCCCTGGCGGCGCCCGCCAGACTGCATGACATGGGACTGCCACGCGAGTTCGTGGTGTTTGACACCGAGACCACTGGCATGCCGCCGAGCGCGCGCCTGGTCGAAATCGGCGCCATCCACGTGCGCGGCAACAACATCGTCGAGCGCTGGCAGAGCCTGGTTTTTCCTGAGCAGCCGATCCCGCCGCGGGTCATCGAGGTCCACGGCATCACCGACGAAGCGGTGCGCGAGGCGCCGGTGGCGCGCGATTTGCTCCCACGCTTCTTCGAATGGCTAGGCGACCTGCCACTGATCGCGCACAACGTCTCCTTTGACGCCAGCATGCTCGCTGCCGAGTGCGATCGCCTGGGGCTGCCGCTGCCGGCCAACGCCACCGGCTGCACCCTGCAGGCGGCGCGCGCCTTGTTGCAAAGACGCTCGCACAGCCTTGGGCAGCTGGCCGCCGACCTCGGCCTGCCGCAGAAACGCCACCACCGCGCCGCCGACGACGCCGAGACCGCACTGCACCTCTATTGGCACCTGTTGCAGAACTTCGGCTCCTCCTTCAAGGCCGGGCATTTGCAATTCGGTGCCGGCCTCGACCGCTTCCAGCCGCGCAATCCGCGCCTGCCGGTGTCGCGCCAGGTCCTTGCCGAGGCCGCGCAACAGGGTTCTGCGGTGGATTTGCGCTACCACACAGCGCGCAACGGCATGATCCAGGCGCGGGTCAGTCCGCGCTGGTTTTTCCGCACCCGGGCCGGAGTGGTCATGGAAGCCTTGTGCCACCATGCGTGCCATTACAAGAGTTACAAGATCGAACGCATCCAGGCCGCTCATCCCTGCCCTGATGCGCCGCCGGTGGAAGTCCGCCGCGGTTAACTCTTGGTCACATTTAGCAAAACCTCTTGCGTCTGGATTTGCTAGCATGTCAGACTTGAATCTGCTCTCGATGGGTCCGAAGAGCTGATTGACCATTTCTGGACCCTTATCCACCGGGGCCTTTTCCCGGACCTCCACCAAAAAAATGACTACGAATGAAACCATGACTCCGAGCAGTTCCAGCTCGGAGGGCGAAAGCCCGATTACCTCACCGGACTGGCCGCAGATTGATCCGTCCGAAGACGTCGAAGGCGTTGAGCGCGTTGACCTCGAGGAAAAGTACCTGGATCTCAAAGATGAAGTGTGGCGCTTGCGGCGCAAACTGAATCTGGATCCTGCCTCGGGTTCGATGCCGAACAACGGTGGCTACGCCGCCCAGGGTGGCTTCCTCAGCCGCCAACGCGTGGCCGTTTTCGTCGACGTGCAGAACATGTACCACTCGGCCAAGAAGACCTACGGCCGTAACCTGTCCTACGCCAAGATGCTGCGCGCCTGTGTGCGCAACCGCCGCCTGGCGCGCGCCTTCGCCTACGTCATCGACCGCGACGGTGTCGAGCAGACCAGTTTCGTCGACCACCTTCAGTACTGCGGGTTCCAGGTCAAGAAACGCTCGGTGATCGAGCGCATGGATGGCTCGCGCAAGGCCGAATGGGAGCTCGCCATCGCCATGGACATGATTTCGGTGGCCGACAAGGTCGACGCCATCATCGTCGTCTCAGGCAATGGTGTGTTCGCCGACGTGGTCCCATATCTGCGCGCCAAAGGCGTGCGGGTCGAGGCCTGCGCCTTCCGCGAATCGCTGAGCGACGTTCTACGCGAAGCGGTGGACTGGTACCACCTGCTGTCCGAAGACCACCTTTACGTCGGCTGAGCGCCGACTGCGGGCGGAATCACATCGACCCAGGGGGTGGCCGGCCCCAGCCACCACCCCCTGGAGTTTCGATGCGTATCCGGTCTCCGGCTTCGGCGTCCTGGCTTTCGCCCGCCTCCAGCCTGCGGCTACGACCCTGGGCAGGGCGCAGCTGATCACGCCCCGGCGCACCCGTTGCGCCGCCGAAAGCGCCGGGAGCGCCGCTGTGGCGCCGCGTACCGGTGACCGTGACACGAGCAGGCTGCAGCATTTCGATTTCCTTGACCAGGCCGTCGCCGCCTGGATGGTGGCCGGCTCCGCCGGAGCCGCGGCGCACGGCGAGCAGGTGCACGCGCACCGGCAGCTCGGCTTCCAGGATCTCGACCGGCGTGTTGCGGGTATTGGTCATGTGCACCTGCACCGCCGAGGCTCCGGGGCCGCCCGGACCGCCGCCCGCACCCCCCCCCAGGGTCTCGTAGTAGACGAAAGGGCTGCCATCGGCGCGCGTGCCGCCGAATAGGAGGTTGTTCATGGTCCCCTGGCTGCACGCCGGCAGGCGTCTGCCGAGCAGGCGGGCGAAGGCCTGCAGCACCACGTCGGCGATGCGTTGCGAAGTTTCGACGTTGCCCGCCGCAACCCCGGACGGCCGCTCGGAAGAAACCACGCTGGCCGTCGGCAGATGCAGATCGACGCAGCGCAAGGTGCCACTGGTCTCGGGGATCTCATCGGAGCTGAGCGCTTGCAGCACGTAGAACACCGCGCTGGTGGCGACCGCGGCGTGGGTGTTCCAGGAGCCGGAAACCTGGGCCGAACTGCCGGTGAAATCCAGGTGCAGGCGCCCGTTCCGGCACTGCAGAGCGCAGCGAATGCGCGCGCTGCCGGGACCGTCGAGATGGTCCGTCGCCACCACCCGACGCTGCGGCCAGGCGAGGATCTGGCTGCGCGTCAGGCGCTCGCCGTGATCGAGCAGGCCGCGCATGCCGCGCCCCACCTCGTCGCTGCCGAAGCGCTCGCACAATTCCACCAGGCGTCGCGCGCCGCGCACCAAGGCTGCCACTTGCGCCTCCAGATCCCCGCGTCCGGCGACCGGATCGCGCACGTTGGCGGCAAACAGCCGCCAGACGTCTTCCACCGGCTTGCGCGCGCGCAGCAGGCGCATGGGCGGCAGGATCAGGCCCTCTCCGTAGATGTCGCGCGCGCCGCTCATCGAGCCCGGTTCGGCACCGCCGATGTCGGCGTGGTGGGCGCGGTCGAGCAGGTAGCCGAGCAGGCGTCCATCGCGGTAGAAAGGGGCCACTACGGTGACGTCGTTCAGATGGGTGCCGCCGCGATGCGGGTCGTTGAGCACGATGACGTCGCCGTGCTCGGGTTGAATCTCGCGCAGCACCGCGGGCACGGTCAGGTGGGCGCTGCCCAGGTGCACCGGGATGTGCGCAGCGTGGGCGACCAGCGCGCCGTCGGCGTCGAGGAGGGCACAGGAGAAATCGAGCCGCTCCTTGATATTGGGCGAGATCGCGCTGTGGCGCAGGGCTTCTCCCATCTCTTCGGTGACGCTGGCGAAGAGATGCCGGTAGACCATCAGGCGGGTGCCTTCGAGGTTCATTGTTTTTCCTCCGGCTGCAACACCAGCGCTCCGTAGGCGTCGATCTCGGCCCCCCATGCGGGCGGCACCACGGTGGTCCCGGAGTACTCGGTGACCAGCGCCGGCCCGCGCAGACGGGCGCCGGCTTTGAGGTCGGCGCGGGCATGCACCGCCGCGCGCAGCCGCGGTGCCGCGCCAGCGTTGCCGGCCCTGGTGTTTCCAGCCCTGGCGTTGCCGGCACCTGCGGATTCAGGAAACACGCAGTCCTGAACCACACGGCTCGCTGCCTGGTGGCGGCGGCAGCGGTGGCGCGGCCACAAAGCCTGCGCACGGCCCTCGGCGACCAGGCGCAGCGACGCCACCATCACCGGCTGATCCTCACGGCGGTAGCCGAAGCGGCGTTGGTGCTCGAGGTGAAAGCGCTCAAGCAGACGCGGGCCATCGGCGAGAGCGAAACAGCCGGACTGGCCGGAGCTGTGCATCTCCAACAGGCGGCGCAGGCGCAAATGACTGCGCGGCACGCCTTCGGCGGTCAACTCGGCACACGCCCGTTCTTCGAGCGGACGGAACCATGCGCGGCGCTGGCGAGCTGCAGGAAGCACTTCCAGGATCGAGCGGATAAGCGTGCGCCGCGGCGGGGCGGCGAGCATGCCGAGGGCGGAAAAGGCGCCAGCGTGCGGGGGAATCACCACCCCGCGCATGCCCAGCCGCGCGGCCACCCACGCGGCGTGCAAGCCTCCGGCGCCACCAAAAGCATAGAGGTGGAAAGCGCGCGGGTCGTGGCCTTCGGCCAGGGATACGCGGCGCAAGGCTCGTTCCATGTCGGCGCTGGCGATTTCAAGAACCGCCGCTGCGGCCTCTTCGGCGCGGAGGCCGGCGGGTTTCCCCAGCGCGGCGAGCGCGGCGTGGGCGGCCTCGGGGTCGAGGCTGAATTCGCCACCGAGAAAGGCCTCGGAGCGCAAGCGGCCGGCGACCAGGTGTGCGTCGGTCACCGTGACCTGGCTGCCGCCGCGGCCATAACACACTGGACCGGGCACCGCTCCGGCAGAGGCCGGCCCTACCGCGAGCGCGCCGCCAGCATCCCAGCGCACCAGGCTGCCGCCGCCGGTGCCGACCGAATGAATCGGCAGGCCGCGGGCGAGCAAGGGCAGGCCGCCGAGCGACATCGGCTGCAGAGGCATCTCGCCGGCGGGCAGCAAGGCGACGTCGGTTGAGGTGCCGCCCATGTCCAGCGTCAGCACCGCGCCGTCCCCGCGCGCGTCGGCCAGCGAGCGAGCGGCGGCCAAGCCCCCCGCCGGCCCGGACAGCGCCAGGTGCACCGGGTGGGTGGCAGCGGCCGCCGCCGCCGCGGTGCCCCCATCCGAGCGCAGCACGCGCAGGCGCGAGCCCGCCGCCCAGCCGGATTGCAGGCTCTGTTCCAGCTGTTCCAGCGCGGGGGCGACCACCGGCGCCAGGGCGGCGTCGGCCCACGCCGTGGTCAGGCGCTCGTACTCGCGGATCTCGGGCACCAGAGCGCTGGACAAAACGCACGGCACCTTCAGGCGGGCCAGCGCGCGCGCCAGACGCTGTTCGTGCGCGTCATTGCGGTAGGAATGCAGCAGGCCGATGGCGATGGCCTGCGGTTTCAAGGCCGCGACCTTGGCCACCACGCGCTTGATTTCGGCGGCGGTCAGCCGGGTGATCACTCCGCCATCTGCGTCGAGGCGTTCGTCGACCTCGACGATCAGGCGCCGGGGCTGGGGTGGACGCGGCGGACGCGGTTCCAGTTGGTACAGACTGTCACGGTCCTGGCGGCCGATGGCGAGCACGTCGCGCATGCCCTTGGTGGTGACCACCACGGTGCGGCCGAGGCGCCCGGTCAGCAAGGCGTTGGTCGCGTGGGTGGTGCCGTGCACCAATTCGACCGCGGCACTGGACGGCACCAGGATTTCCAGGGCCTGCAGCACGGCCCGCGCCGGCTGCTCCTGAGTGGTCGGCACCTTGTGCACATGGAATCCACTCCCGGCGTCTGCAGTGACCGCGTCGGTGAAGGTGCCGCCGGTGTCGATGCCGACCCTGCGCAAGTTCCGCGTCTGGTCGCTCACCTGGACCGGTGCCTATTCGTACAACGCGGCGCAGGCTTCGCGGCGCGGACCCTTGCTGTCGCAGACGGCGAAGCGCCCACCGCCGCGCATGTTGGCGCTACCGTAGAGGCCGTCCTTGCGCACCGCATAGAAAGTCAGGCCGAAGTTGGGGCGACCGTCCTTCCACAGCGCGGGCTGCCAGCGCGAACCGCGCTCGGCCTGGGCGGCGACGCGGCGCAGCGCATAGAGGCAGGCTTCGGTCGGCGTGTCGCCATTGCGCATGCGCTCGACGATCAGCCAGGAACCTCCGGACAGGATCGCGGCCTCGCCGCGGCCGGTGGCCCCGGCGCTGCCGACTTCGTTGTCGCAGTACATGCCGCAGCCGACCAGCGGCGAGTCGCCGATGCGGCCGGGGATCTTGAAGGCCAGCCCCGAGGTTGTGGTGCAACAACCGAGGTCGCCGTTGGGCGCCAGCACCGAGCAGTGGATCGTGCCCCACGGACGCGCCTCGCCCTGCAGCACCGGGTCGACCGGGTTGGTGTCGTTCAATGGCCACAGCCGGTCATCACCAGTGCGGGTCGAGCGCCACTTCAACCACACCTTGCGCGCGCGGTCGGTGAGCAGATCTTCGACCGGGAAGCCGTGGTCGATGGCGAATTGGCGCGCACCGGGCCCGACCAGGTTGACGTGGTCGGTCTGGTCCATGACCAGTTCGGCGACTTGCGCCGGGTGCATGATGTCTTCGATGCTGGCGACCGAACCGGCATTGTGGGTGGGACCGTCCATGCACGAAGAGTCCAGCTGCACCACGCCGAGTTCATTGGGCAGGCCGCCGTAACCGACCGACATGTCGTTGGGGTCGGCTTCGACCACCGCCACACCGCGCACCGCGGCCGAAACCGGGCGCATCTTCTTGTCGGTGGCAAGTTCGACCGCGATGCGCACCGCTTCGATGCCATTCGCCGAGGCCACCGCAACGGCACCGGCGTTGGCCTGGGCAGAAGCGGCACCGGATTCACTCGCGGCAGCGCGCGCAACCAGCCCGGGGACGGCACCGGCCGCCAAGCCGGCGGCGGAAGCGCGGAGCAGACCGCGGCGTGAGATTCGGGACTCCATGGGGCCAAGATAACGGAGCGGAAGGCATCCTTGGTGGCGATACGAGCTTCCTTGGCGCGTCCGCAGCTTGCACTGGGAGCTGGGAAGCAAAGATGGCAGAATCGGGCATGTCGAAGCCCGCGGACGACACCTCGAAACTCCCTGCGGATTCCTGCCGGGTGCTTTTTTTGTGCACCCAGAACGCCTGCCGCAGCCAGATGGCCGAGTTGTGGGCGCGCCACCTGTGGGATGCGGACTGCGTGGTGGCTTCGGCCGGCACCCAGCCGGCGCTTCCCAACCCACGCATGCTGCAGGTCATGTCCGAGGCTGGGGTCGAAGTGGCCACGGCGCGCAGTGATTCGATCGAACTTTATATCGCCCAGGAATGGACCCTGTCGGTCACTCTGTGTGACCACGCTGCGGCGGCCTGTCCGGTCTTCCATGGCGCGCACGCACGCCGTCACGTTCCCTTTGATGATCCGGCTGCGTGTCAGGGAAATGAAGAAGAGGTCTTGGCCGCCTTCCGCCGGGTGCGCGAGGAGATCCGGGCCTGGATCGTGGAATTGGGGCGCGAACTTGGGGCGCTCAGCGATACCAGCGCGCCAGGCGTTGGGGGCTGACGCCGAGGCGGTAGAGCAGCGGGAATGTCCACCACTTGAGGGTGGTGCGGATCGGTTTGCCCTCGAAGCGGCGCGCCGAGGCTTGGACCTCGGCGGGGATGCGGCGGATCGGGCCGCGGCGGTGCAGGCGGCGGGAAAGCTCGAGGTCTTCCATCAGGGGTTGCAGGGGTACCCCGCCGACGGCGCGGTACGCCCCCCTACTTAAGAAGACGGCCTGGTCGCCGTAGGGGTACGCACTTCGCCGCGAGCGCATGTCAGCCAGACGGACCAGGCGCCGGGCGATCGGGCCGGCGCCGGAACTGCACTGGTGGCGCAGGTGGAAGGCGCCGGCGCTCCAGCGCGGGTCGGCAAGGGTGCGGCCGATCCAGCGCGCGGCGTCGGCGGGCAGGCGACAGTCGACGTGCAGGAGGAGCAGCGCCTGCACCGAGCTGTCCTCGAGCAGTGCGGCGGCGCCGGCTGCGAGTTGCGGACCGCGACCCTCAGCGCTGGGCGCGGACGACACCGCGTCGGCATCTGTTGGGCGCAGGTTCAGGACCAGGTCGGCGCCGGCCTCGCGGGCCGCGGCGCGGGTGCCGTCGTCGCTGCCGCCGTCGGCGACCGCGATCACCCAATCGCCGACCAGGGCGCGCAGCGCGGCGATGCAGGTGCCGATCTCGGCGAATTCCTGCAGGGTGGGGATGACCACCCCGACCCGCATCAGCGTGTCCAGCGGATCATCGTCTTGAGCATCTTGCTGGCGAAGGGCGTCAGCTTGCGCCGCATCGACTGGTCGCCGAGGCGGCCCCAGATCGAGACCTGGGTCGGGTAGGGATGGATCACCGATGCCAGATCGTAGACCTTGAGGCCGCGGGTGACCGCAATCAGCACCTCGCCGAGCAGTTCACCGGCGTGCGGCGCGACCACGGTGGCGCCGCGCAGGCGGCCGCTCTTGGCTTCGAAGATGACCTTGGCGTAGCCTGCGGTCTCGCCGTCGAGGATGGCGCGGTCGATTTCGGAGAAGTCCATCTTCAGGCTGGTCAGTTCGGTGCCGGCTTCTGCGGCCTGATTCTCGTAGAGGCCGACATGGGCCACCTCGGGCATGGTGTAGGTGCTCCATGGCATGGTCAGGGCGCTGGCCTTGGAGCGGCCGAAGAAGAAGGCGTTGCGCAGCACGATGCGCGCCATCGCGTCGGCGGCGTGAGTGAACTGCCACATGCCGGCAACGTCGCCGGCGGCGTAGATGCGACGGTTGGCGGTGCGCAATTTGTCATCGACTTCAATGCCGTTGCGGGCGGCGGCGACGCCGGCGGCTTCCAGGCCGAGGCCATCGGTGTTGGCCTTGCGCCCCATCGCCAGCAGCAACTCGTCGCATAGCACCGATCCGCCCTCCGCCGGACTTCCTTGGCGGCTGTAATACACACGCTTGCCGCCCTCTTCGGTTTCGACCCTTTCCAGACGCGCGCCCAATTCCAATCGCACGCCATCGGCGACCATGGCGTTTTGCACGATGGCGGCGGCGTCGGCGTCTTCGCGCGGCAGCAGGTGGTCATCGAGGCTGACGATGGTGACCTCGGTGCCGAAACGGGCAAAGGCCTGCGCCATTTCGCAGCCGATCGGACCGCCCCCGACCACCACCATGCGCTTGGGAAGTTCGGTCAGCGCGAACAGCGACAGATTGGTGAGGTAGCCGGCCTCTTCCACTCCGGGCACCGGGAAGACCAACGGCCGCGCGCCGGTAGCGATCAGGGCGCGCTTGAATTTCAGCTCCACGGTGGTGCCGTCATTCCCATTCACCTCGGCACGGTCGGGGCCGCTGAATTTGCCGCTGCCAAGGAACACGTCGACGCCGAGTTCGGTGAAGCGCTGGGCGCCATCGTGGTGGCCGATCGAAGCGCGCAGACGGCGCATACGTTCCATCACCGCAGCGAAGTCCGCGCTCGCGGGGCCATCGACCTTGACCCCCAGGCTCTCGGCGTCGCTCACCTCGCCCAGGGTTTTGGCCGCGCGCAGCAGTGCCTTGCTTGGCACGCAACCGTAGTTGAGGCAGTCGCCCCCCATCAGGTCGCGCTCGACCAGCGCCACTTTGGCGCCGAGTCCGGCGGCGCCGGCGGCGGCCACCAGTCCAGCGGTGCCCCCGCCGAGCACGAACAGGTCGTAGCGCTCGGCCGGTTGCGGATTGGTCCAGTCGCGCGGGCCAACCTCGGCCTGCAGTTCCTGATCAAAGGCGTCGTTTTCGAGGAGCACCATGTTTCAACCCTCCTGGGCGACGACCGCGGGGGCGGCATCAGCCAGCGCGCGGCGGGCGATGCGGGTGATCCACACGGTGAGGAAGACGGTCACGGCGAGACCGACCCAGCGCATCACCTGGCCGCCGGTGCCGGCGTCGGGGGCGCCCCCGGAAACCAGTTCGGCAACGTCGCCGACGGTGGAGCCGAGGTAGACGTACATCAGGGTGCCGGGCAGCATGCCGAGGAAGGACCCCAGCACGTAATCGCGCAGCTTGACGCGGGTCAGGCCGAAAGCGTAATTGACCAGCGTGAACGGGAACACCGGCGACAGACGCACCAGGGTGAGGATCTTCAGCCCTTGCTGCTCCATCGCGCCGGCCAGCGCCTGGAACTTGGGCCGGGCTGCCATCTTGCTCTCGATCGAGTTGCGAAACAGGCCGCGGCCGAGCAGCAAGGCCAGGGTGGCGCCGAGCACACTGGCCGGCGAGACGATGGCCAGGCCGATCCAGGGGCCATAGAGCGCACCGATCGCCAGGGTGATCAGCGAACCGGGGATCATCAGCACGGTGGCCGCTGCGTAGAACAGCCCGATCAGCAGTGCGCCCTGGAAGCCGCGCTCACGCAGCGCTTCGGCCTGCTCCAGGATTTTGTCCATCGGCAGATAGAGCCATGCGACTACGGCCACCGCCACCAGGACCAGGAGAATCAGGAGTTTACGCATCACAGCCCCTTCGTTCGAAGGCGACAATTGTTACCGCATCAAACCACCAAAGCGCCGCCGCAGCTCGATCCGCTGCCGGCGGTGCAGGCAAAGCAGTGGCTGCCCACGGTGATCGGATTGCCCATCAGCCAGCCGGTGCCTTCGAGCAGGTCGGTGATCGTCAGCGCGCGGCCGTGGCCGTCCTGTTGGGGAAACCCCTGCACCAGATTGAAGTCACAGTCAAAGACGTCGCCGTCCCAGCGCAGCGAGACCGCGCTGCGGCACATCACGCCACCGAGAGTGGCAGAGTTGTAGTTGTCACGTAGCAGCTGGGCGTATTCCTGCAGCTTGCCGCGGCGCTTCAGCTCCTTGCGGAAGCGGTGGATCGGCTGGTTGGCCAGCGTCAGCAGGGCGCTGAAGCGAATCCCGTGACGCACTTTCAATTCACGCCGGTAGTCCGATTCCAGCGGCCCCTGGGGCGGCGGCAGCGAGGCCCCGCGAGGGTTGTAGACCAGATTCAGCTCGCGCTCCGGTTGCACGCCGAAACCGATCTGATTCAGCAACTGCAGCGCCTCGATGCTGTGTTGGAACACTCCATTGCCACGCTGGGCGTCGACGTTGTCCTCGAGGTAGCAAGGCAGGCTGCAGAACAGCACCACGCCCTGTTCAAGAAAGAACTCGGGCAGATCCTCCTGACCGGGTTGGAACTGCACGGTCAGGTTGTGGCGCACCAGCACGCGGCGGCCGAGCGCGCGCGCGCCAGCGACAAGGCGGCGGAAATGCGGGTTCAGCTCGGGCGCGCCACCGGTGATGTCCAGCGTAAGCAATGCAGGTTCCCGCTGCAGCAACTCCAGCACCTGATCAATGACCTCGCCGGATGCGTTGTCCTCAGGGCCGCTGCGCTTGGGGGAAGAATCGACGTGGCAGTGCTGGCACGCCTGGTTGCACAGCCGTCCGATGTTGAACTGCAGGGTGTCGACCTTGCCCTTGAGCAGCGGCGGGAAATGCTTCGGCGCCTCGCACGGGGCAGAAGTCAGGCGGGTGGCGGCGGACTCGGAGGCCATCAGCAGCAGCCGTTGGACGAACCATTGGTGGCAGGAAGGGGGCATGAACCGCTGGACGCTTCCGCCTGGACCAGGTCCGCGTCGACGTCGTTGCCGTCGGCGTCCAGGCGGGTAAAGCTGCCGGCGTAGGGTTCGCGGCCGAACCACTGGAAAGTGCGCGAGCACACCTCGGTACGCACGCCGCGCCTATAGCTGTGGCCGTCTTCAGCAGTGATCTCGTGGAAGGGTCCGCGGTAGATCACACTCTGTCCCCTTTCGGCACAGCCGCCCTTGGTGCTCTTGTAGGCGACCACGGTCAGCGAGCGGAAGTCGATGTCGCCGACGCTGCGCCAGGCCTCGGCCTGACGTTCGAGGATTTGCACGCCGTGGAAACCGACGTCTTCAAAGGCGCGCACGAAGGCGGTCTCCTGGAGCGCGCCGCTGATGCAGCCGGCCCACAACTCAGGATCCTGCTGCAATTCCATCGGCACCTCAGCGTCGGCGACGATGTCGGAGATCACCGCACGACCGCCCGGTTTGAGCACCCGGAAGACCTCTTCGAATAGCTGGCGTTTGCGTTCGGGCGCGACCAGGTTGAGCACGCAGTTGGACACCACCACGTCGACCGAATCGTCGGCCACCAGCGGCTCTTCGCGGCGCAGGCGCTCGCGTTCGGCTTCGAGCGGTCCGATGCCGTCGGCGTCGGTGACCGGGTTCTCGCCCAGCCACGCACCGAGGCGGTCCAGGTCGAGCGCGAGGTCTTCAATGTGGCCGCGATGGAAGACGACGTTGTCCCAACCGATGCGCGCGGCGACCTCGGCCTGGTGACGGCGCGCCAGATCGAGCATTTCTGCGGTCATGTCGACGCCGATGACGCGACCCTCGCGCCCAACCACCTGGCTGGCGATGTAGCAGATCTTGCCACCACCACTCCCTAGGTCGAGCACCGTCTCGCCCGGGCGCAGGTGGCGCGAGGGATCGCCGCAGCCGTAATCGCGCTGCAGGATCTCTTCGGGCAGCACCTCGAGAAAGGTCGGGTCGTAGTCAACCGGGCAACAGAGTTCTGCTTGAACGGCCTGGGCGCCCTCGGCGTAGGTCGCCGAGACCGCCCCTTGGACCGCCGCCGGGTCTAGAGAGTCGAGCTTTTCGGGGGTTGCCATTCGTTCAGGGACCAATCGTAACTGAGGAACTTGAGCTTCATGCGCGCGCCGCTTTGCAGGTGCTCGCGCACCGCCGGCGGACCGTGATCCTTGAGCAGCGCCGCGATCCCCCCCTTGTAGGACGAGAATTCATCCTCTGCCCAGTCGAAGATCTTGGAGACATGGAGCTTGGTGCCGGTGGGCGCCTGCCGGTTCTTGGTCGGATCGGCGAGGAAGATCCGCGCCTGCTCGGCGAGCTGGGCCTTGGCGTTGGTGGCGCTGAAGGCTTCCGCGCGCAGCACCGGGCAGCTGGCCGAGGCACAGACGATGCCGAAGTGGAACATCGGCCCCCGTTTGAGACCGAAAAGGATGTCGTGCTCGATCTCGCCCAGCGACAGCTTTTTCGAGTGCTTCGACGACAGGTGCTGCAGGGGCACGAAACGCTTGCTGAACACCGAGGAGAACAGGCCGCCCATGTCCTTGATCGACCTGACCGGATAGTTGTCGAGGATCAGCTGGATCGCGTAGACGTTGTAGGCGTTGATCCAGAATGCGAATTGCTGATCGCTCGACCAGCGCTCGAAATCGCGCGCGCTCACGCCTTCGAGAGAGGCGATGTAGTGGTCGAATTTGACCCGCTCCAGGGCGAGCCCTTTGTAGTGCACACGACCACCGGGATGGACGTTTTTCTTCAGCAGTCCGGACCACTCGCCGTGATCATGATCGAAGCCAGCGGGCTTGGGAGCCGGAGGCGCGGTTGCGTCCTGTTGCGCGGTGACGGGCACCGCGACCAGGAGCAGGAGCAGGGCGGGAAGGATTCTGCGCATCAACCGCCGTGTTCGCCCGAGCCGCCTTGGTGTGACTCGCTTTTTTCGCGATTCGGTGCCTCAGGCAGGCCCAGAACCTCTCCTTTGGGGAAGAAACCGCGCCAGCGCTGCCCCAGCCAGGCGGTGGCGGGCACCGGATCGAGCTGTTGGCCGGCCAGTTCTCCGGCCAGGCAGCGCCCGCTCATGCGCTCCCACAAGCTGCCCGTTTCGCTATCCCGCATCAGCGCCGGACCGGATGAGTGGCCGTCGCCTGCGCCTTCGGCACCGTGCTCACCGCCCTCGGCAGCCAGCGGCGCCACCGCGCTGAAGTGCAGGCGTTGCTTGCCGAGGCGGCTGGCGAAGGCAAATCCGCGCACCGCATCGGGATCGTAAACCGCCACCACCGGTTGACCTTCGACCTCGACTTCGAGCACCGGCACGCGCTGCAACAAAGTGAAGCGCACCAGCTTGACCTGGCGTCCTTGACCGATCGACAGACCGAAGGCGCGCACGCGTTGACGCAGAGTGAAGGTGCCCATGAATCCCTCGGCCTTGTCGCCCACCAGCGCAGTGCCCATGGGGTGGCGTCTGGACCAATCCCCCCAAGTGGTGATCTCGCTAGGCAGGAATTCGAGTTTCTGGCCCTTGCGATCGCCCTTGATCGCCTCGCCGGACACGTGCACCCACAGCGATTTCGAGCCGCGGTCGTACATGATGAAGGAGTTGCGGTAGAGGATGCCCTCGTGACCGAACTCGAGAACTTCGCCGTTCAGCTTGCGGCCATACACGATGGCCGTCTGACACAGCGGTCACCACGAAACCGCGACCGGCACCCCGCCGAGCACGTCGTTGGCGAGTTCGTGTTTGCCCATCACCGCGATGGGATAGGCGCGCGCTTCTCCGCCGACGACCAATCCGATGACCATTTCATCGGCGTCGAGGCGCCTGCCGACCTCCGAATTCAACACGGTGTCCGGATTATCGAGCACCGGGAAGGCGTCGCGCGGCGCCGCACGGCGCGCCTGGGCGTCGTAATCGGCTTCGGTGAAGGGATCCTGGGCGGTGAGGGGACTCAAAACCGTTCCCAGGGCCAGCAGCGGGAGGAGAAGGGATCGCATCTGTTCAGCTTCGTCGATCCCCAGCACTTGTGACATTCTTTTCGGCGCTTGCTAGGCTGGTCGCCTCCTGTCAGCGAATGCCCTGGATCCAACAAATCGAAGAAGACGCGGCCGAGGGCCTGCTGGCGCGCATTTATTCCGACGCGCGCCGCCGCGCCGGCCGCATCTGGAACATCATCCGCATCCAGAGCCAGAATCCGCGCCAGCTGCGCGCCGGGCTGGGACTTTACAGCGCGGTGATGAAGACCGACAGCGCCCTGCAGCCACGTCTGCGCGAGACCCTGGCGGTGGTCGTCAGCCGCGCCAACGAATGCCATTACTGAATCCTGGCGCACGCTTATGACCTCCGTGTCGAGGTCGGAGAACGGGAACTGGCAGACGTCCTCGAAGCCCATGGCTGGAAGGATGCGCCGCTGAGCGACGCTGAAAAAGCGCTCTGCGCCTATGCCGACAAACTCTCTCTGACCCCTGGGGAGATGGCGGCGAGTGACCTGGAGGCGCTGCGCGCCCATGGCTGGAATGAGGTCGAGATCTCCGACGCGTGTCAGGTGATCGCCTACTTCAACTACATCAACCGCATCGCCGACGGGCTCGGCATCGACCCCGAAGCGGGACTGTGAGCGTGCGCGCCTCCCGTCATCTGGTGCGCCCGGCGCTGTTGGTGCTGGCCAAGTTCTGGGAGCAGGGACCGGTCAAGACGCGCCTCGCCGCCGACATCGGCCAGGACCGTGCGCGCAAGATCTACAAGGAACTGGCCGAAACCTTCTGGCAGGGCATCGAGGACCTGCGCTGGGAGCGCTGGCTGTTCTGCGAACCGGCCGATTACCTGCCCGAGATGCGCAGCTGGCTGCCGCGCGCCGACCAGCTGTTGCCGCAGCCACCAGGTGACCTTGGCGCGCGCCTGGCCAGCGCCTTCCGCCAGGCCTTTGACAGCCGCCGGCCGTGGGCGGCGGTGGTGGGGACCGACGCGCCCGCACTCGACGCCCAGCGCATCACCCAGGCCGCGCGCGGTCTGGCCAATGCCGACGTCGTCACCCAGCCCACCGAAGACGGCGGCTACGCGCTGCTGGCGCTGAAGGAACCGGTTCCGGCGCTGTTCCAGGACATCGAGTGGAGCACCCCGCAGGTGCACGAAGCCACCGTCAGCCGCGCTCTGCGCCTGGGCCTGACCGTTTACAGCCTGCCCCCAATCCGCGACGTCGACACCCTCGACGACCTGCGGGCGCTGGGCCTGGATTGAAGAACGCGCCGGATCGGCCTCAGTCCTGGTCCTCGAGTTCGGCCTTCCACAGGCGGATGGCCTTGCCCATGACTTCGTTGAAGTCGTGTGGCAATTGCTCGGAGGGCACTTCGCCGGTGATGTGGTAGATGGTGCGGAACTGGTCGAGGTAGACCAGGCACAGCGGGCAGGCGGCGAAATGGTCCTCGAGTTTCAGCCGGTCGCCGTCGCTGAGGACGTCTTCCAGATAATCGCTCAAGGCGTTGGAGACCACCTGACAGGAGGGCATCTGCGACATGCTGGGGTGCGGGCAGTCGGGCGTGGAACTCATGCCTGGCCCTCCTCGGGGAGGTTTCCGAGCGCCTGATCAGCGCAGCGCCGCACCGATTGACGGCCGCGGTGCAGGGTCTGGCGCAGGTTGTTGTAGTTCATTTCCAGGATGGTTGCGACTTCCTGGGCGGGGATACCCTGGACGGCGAGCAGATGAAGGGCCTCGCGCTGGTTGTGGGGAAGCAGTTCCATGCAGCGGCGGACCACGTCGAGCACTTCTGCATTCTCATTCCAGGGCTGGATTGTGACACCTTTTTGCCAGCTTCCGTGGGCGTCGTAGCGGTCGCCCTCGGGGTCGCCGACCGAAAACACCGGCTCGCGCCCGCGTTTGCGCTGGGCGTCGACGATCTTGTTGCGCAGGATGCGGTACATCCAGGAACGCAGCCGCACGCGGCCGTCGAACTTGTTCATGGAACGCAGGATGCCGACCATGGCCTCTTGCAGGACGTCTTCAGCCAGGGCCGGGTCGCCGCCGAGCATCTTGCGGACAAACCCGAACATCTCGCCGGATAGATTGCGGAACAGATCTTCCGCAGCGCCTTCGTCGCCGGCGCTGATGCGTTGAGCGACGTCAAGGTCTTTAGGGTGGGAAACGCGCACGAACGATTCTAGCCGGGAATCCCGCCCTGGTTGTCCACTCTCTGGCAGTGCACCTGGCCCTTGCCCCGGTCGCCGAGGAAGGCGCTCAGGCGCTCAACCTGTTCTTCTTCGAGCGTCGCCTGACCGCTCCAGCCGGCGCTGTCGAAATCTCCCGCGAAGACGATGCCCGGAAACAGGCTCTCCATTTCCCCGCGCAAGCCGAGCAGGGAGAAGGGCAGGCGCAGATCCAGGCAGGCGAATCGAGGCAGCCGCCGCATTCCGGCGCACTCGACCGCGCGCGCGGTGGCGCCACCATAGGCGCGCACCAGGCCACCGGTGCCCAGCTTCACTCCGCCGAAGTAGCGCACACACACCGCTGCGACACGGTGGTATCCCCCGCCTTCCAGCACCTGCAGCATCGGCCGGCCGGCGGTGCCACCGGGTTCGCCGTCATCATTGAAGCGGTAGTCCGGGCCGATCTTCCACGCCCAGCAGTGATGTCTGGCTTTGCCGTGTTCGAGGCGCAGTTCCTCGAGGCGGGAAAGAAAACCGGCCTGGTTTTCCAGGTCGAAGACCCAGGCAATGAAACGCGAGCCGCGGTCTTGGTATTCGCCGCGGCCTTCTTGCGCGGGCACTTGCAGCGCGGAGGCGGCGCCCTCGCTCACGAAAGTGGCCCACTCATCGTTTCCCGGTTACTCGGAGTTGGGGCGGAACAAAGCGGCGGTGCGCTCGACCGCGTGGGCGCTGCGTGCCTCAGGTGCGGTCAGCACCGCGCTATCCAGAACGTGGGCCCACGGCGAAGGTCCGAGCATGCCGAGTTTGGGCAGGCTGCGGCGCAGCAGCTCACGCACGTGGTCGGCGTTCTGGTGCACGATGCGCAGGATCTGTTCGATGTCGACGTCGCCGTGATCCGGATGCCAGCAGTCGTAGTCGGTGACCATGGCAATGGTGCAGAAACCGAGCCCGGCCTCGCGCGCGAGCTTGGCCTCGGTGACGTTGGTCATGCCGACCAGTTTGGCCCCCCACGAGCGGTACAACTCGCTTTCGGCCAGGGTCGAGAATTGCGGGCCTTCGATGCATACGTAGGCCCCCCCTTGGTACACGGTCAGGCCGGCGAGTTCGGCGGCTTGCGCGGCAACCACCGCCGACATCTCGGCGTCGACCGGTTCGGCCATCGGCACGTGGGCGACCAGCCCGTCACCGAAGAAGGTCTGCCGACGGCGATAGGTGCGGTCGATGAACTGGTCGACCAGGACGAAGTCGCCCGGTGCGAACTTTTCGGTCAACGAGCCCACCGCCGACACCGACAGCAGGCGGTCGACGCCGAGCATGCGCAGCGCATAGACGTTGGCAAGATAGGGAACCTCGCTCGGCGTGTGCTGATGGCCGCGGCCGTGGCGCGGCAGGAAGGCGATGTCGACGCCATCCAGACTGCCGAGTACGAAGGAATCCGACGGCGCCCCCCACGGCGTCTGCACGGCGACATCGCGGCGGTTTTCGAGACCGTCGAGATCGTAGACCCCGGAACCGCCGATCACGCCCAGGGCGGCACGCTCCTTCATCGTTCGCGCCCTCCGGGCCGGCGCGGCTGGAAGGGCGACCCCCCCCCACGGTTGGGACCGCCGCGGTTGGGTCCGCCACGATTAGGGCCGCCACGGTTGGGACCGCCGCGTTGCGGGCCACTGCCCTTGGGGCCGCCAGGACCTTTGCGCGGCCCATCCCACTTGCCTCTGGGAGAGCCACCCCCCGGACGGGGCCCGCGATCGCGGTCGCGATCATGGTCGCGGCCTCGGTCGCCCTCGCGGCCGCCATCACGGCCGCCCCTGGTATCGCGGCCCCGGTCACGGTCCTCGCGGCTCTTGGCTTCGAACACGCGTGGGTTGCCATCATCGTCGGGCCATACCAGGGGGTGGCGCGAGATCCACATCACGTGGCGGCGGGTATCGGGTTCCGTCGGCATCAGCAGGCGCTTCAAGATCAGCGTTGGGTAGTGCCCGCGCGGCAGGGTGAAGCGCACGCGCATGCGCCGCGCGCGCGGATAGAGGTCGTCGCGCTCGGCCGGTGCGGCGCGCAGGAACTCGGGGCGCACCAGCACCGGACGGTCCTCGGCCAAGGGCCGGAAGCCGGGGATGTCGAGGCCGAGGAAGTCGTCGAGCGAGAAGCCTTCGCTGTCGAAGACCGGCTGGTAGAAACGCCGCGCCACGTCATCGAACAGCGGCCCGGCGCCGGGCAGCGGCAGGAACTCGGGGCCGAGGGCGGCGCGCACCGGGCCGGCGTCGCTTTCTTTGGGCAGCTCACGGTAGACCGGTAAGGTGCCGGCGTCACCCGGCAGCCACGCCAGGTTCTCGCCCCTGACCTGGCGCTTGACCAGTACCGCCACCGCGCGGTTCCACAGGTGCGACTGGAAAGCGAACAGGTGGATGTTGCGCTCGCGCGTCGAGAAGCCGACGCGCAGCCCCCCCTCAAAGTCGCCAGGATTCTCCGCCAGGTGTTTGAACAGGCTCATGCCGCGACGGTCGCGGCAATAG
Source organism: Planctomycetota bacterium (assembly GCA_021776925.1). Taxonomy (GTDB): domain Bacteria; phylum Planctomycetota; class UBA1135; order UBA1135; family UBA1135; genus JAJFFB01. The sequence goes on from JAJFFB010000127.1 coordinate 82,455, forward strand.
GAGATCAGTTCCTTCCAGTCGCCCCAGCGCTGTCGGATGCCGTGTTTGAAGCGTTCGACGGTGTCCGAACCATAGGGCGAGGCCGCGCACAGCATCGACTTGGCCACCTCCTCGAAGCGGCCCTTGAGCAGGTTGCGCATGATGAAGCCCTGACCATGGCGCAAGCAGCCGAAGCGCGGGTCATCGAAATAGTTGGGCATGCCGATCTCGCGCATTTGCGCGAGGTTGTGGCGCAGGCGGCGCATGTCGTCGCCGGACAGGTCGCGCACGATCACCTCATAGGCGTCGGCGGGTACGTCGTCGGGTGTAATCGCCCGCGGCGCGTGGCCGACCACCGCGGCGCGCACGTCGGGCAGGCTGAGCTGCGCCACCCCGCCGCCGTGCACGGTGAAGTACTGGCTGGCGAGACCGCCACGGTCCTTGCCGCCGGCCCAGCTCACCTGATCGGGTTGGACCTTGGCCGACTGGGCAAGCGCCGACGCCACCTGCTCGGTGGACATGCTCTTCCAGGTCGCGCGCACCACCTGGTACTCACCCTGCGTTTCGAGGAAGGCGCGATCGAGCTGCTCGACCACGCGGAAATCAGTCGGTGTACGTTGCAGGCGCACGGCGCCATTTCTCCAATTTGGCCAGAAGGACGCGTAGGTCCTTCGGGTAGGGTGCCTCGATCTCGACGCGGCCGCCCTGGAATGCAGGCAGTGCGATCGTCGTGGCGTGTAGCGACAAACGGTCGAGCAGCGGCTTTTCAACGCGCCCGGCTTTGGCCCGGTAGCCGGGCTTGATCTCGGACAGCAGCACCTGCGGCCGCCCGCCGTAAAGCGGATCGACCATCAGCGGATGGCCGACCGAGGCCAGGTGCACGCGAATCTGGTGCATGCGGCCGCTGCGCGGGCGCGCCTCGACCAGGGTGAAGCCGCGGAAGATGCGCAGCGGGGTGTAGTCGGTGTACGCCGGCTTGCCACCCTTGCGCGCCAGCTGCATGCGCTTGCCGCCCTGGATCTCTTCCAGGGCTGCGTCCACGCTGCCACCATGGCGCATCTCGCCGATGACCAGCGCGTGATAGACCTTGTCGACCTCGCGCTGCTCGAATAGGCGGCGGTAGTGGCGCTCGGCATCCAGGCTCAGCGCGTACAGGATCACACCGCTGGTGCCGAGGTCGAGCCGGTGCAGCGCGCGCGGGCGTTTCTCCAGCACGCCATCGACCGCCAGCTCGCGTTCCGCCCACGCCAGTACCGCGCCGCCGAGGTGGTCGGGGTGCTCGCCCCAACGGCTTGGTTCGACCGGCAAGCCAGCGGGTTTGTTCACCGCCAGCAGGTGCTCGTCCTGGTACAGGACCTCAAGGTCGAGGCGGTGGCGGCGCTGGCGTTTGACCCCGAGCTCCGAAAGCGGCTGCTCCAGGATCACCACCTGGCCGGAGCGCAGCGAATGTCCGGGCAGCGCCGGTCGGCCATCGACGGTGACCAGGCCTTCGCGCACCAGCCGCCGCAGCGTGCCCTTGGCCACGTCGGGCCACAGCCAGCTGATGTATTCGTCGAGCGGCACGCCGCGGTGCTCATCGGCGACAACGAAGGCTTCGTCGCCGGGCGAAGACGCGGCCGGGTTCAAACCTGGACCTCGGCCTCGAGCGCGCACAACTGCGGCAGATTGCGGTAGCGCCCGGCGTAGTCCAGGCCGCAACCGACCAGAAACAGGTCTTCTTCGACGCGCACCATGTAGTCGTCGGCTTCGATCGGCAGCTGGCGCCGCGCCGGTTTGTCGACCATGACCACGCTGAGGACCTCGGCGGCGCCCATTTCTTCGCGTAGGAAGCGCTGCGCTTCAGCCATCGTACGGCCGGTATCTAGGATGTCGTCGAGCAGCAGCACCTGATGCCCACGAATGTTCTCGGGGTGCGGGCGCCAGTCGACCAGCGGCTCCTTGAGCGGTACGCGACCGTCGCCGTAGGTCTGGATGCGCAGGAATTCCAGCATCAGCACCGGCGGCAGCAGCCGGATCAGGTCGACCGCAAACACCACCGCCCCGCCAAGAATCGGCACCACGGTGACCTGATCCTGGGCGAGTCTCGGGGCCAGCCGGGCGGCCAGCGCGTGCATCCGGTGGCCGATCTGCTCAGCATCGAGCAGCACGCGGCGGCGAACCTCCTCCATCGTGGACATTCTACCCGTTCCGAATCCGGACCACCCCGGCGCCGGGTTTGCAATCCGCCCTGCGGAGAGCCAAGAATGGGTGGGTGCACCCCCGTCTCAAGGACGTTGGTCGACTGCTGGACCACTTCCACGCACGCGTCGCCACCGGATTCGTACCCGAAGGCCTGCCCCCCGAACTGCTCGAGGATCAGGCCTTCCGGGAGCTGCTGGTAGAGCAGGTCGCGTTGTGCGGCTGCCCCCAGGACCAGGCCGAGCGCGTCGCCGAGCGCGTTCTCGACGAGGTCCCGCTGTTGCGCCAGGCGCTGCAGGAAGACATCGATTCGGCGCTGCGCAACGACCCTGCGGCCCAGTCGCGCGAGGAGGTCGAGGCCTGCTACCCGGGTTTCCGCGCGGTGGTCGCCTATCGCCTGGCCCATCGTCTGCGCCAGCTCGGGGTGCCGATGCTGCCGCGCATGCTGTCGGAAAAGGCCCATTCGCAGACCGGCATCGACATCAATCCAGGCGCCCAGATCGGCCGCCGCTTCTTCATCGACCACGGTACCGGCGTGGTGATCGGCGAAACCACCGTGATCGGCGACGACGTCACTCTCTACCAGGGAGTCACCATCGGCGCCCGCAATCTGCCGCGCGACCCCGACGGCCAGGTTTCACGCGGCCGCAAGCGTCACCCCACCGTGGGGAATAATGTCGTGATTTATGCGAATGCCACCCTGCTCGGGGGCGATACCAATATTGGCGACGATTGTGTGATCGGCGCAGGTGTGTGGCTGGCGCGCAGCGTCCAGACCGGCACCACCGTCCTGCAGGAAGCGCCCCGCGTTCTTCACCGCACGCGGGCGCACATCGACCTGCCCCCTCCAAAACCTCCCCAGTGATTCAGAAACTTCCCGACCGGCCCGCAGTCCTCCTGGTCGAAGATGATGAAGAACAGGCCGATCTGGTCCTCCGCGGACTGGAACGGCAGGGCTTCCGTGTGTCGACGGTGCGTGACGCCCGCAGCGCGCTGCACTGTCTTTCGCTCGAAGATTTCGAGGTCATCGTCTCGGATCTGTCGCTGCCCGGCATGAACGGGGACGAACTCCTGCGCCACATCCGCCAGCTCAAGCCGGCGCTGCCCTTCCTGATGCTGACCGGCTCCCAGGACGTGCAGGTCGCGGTGCAGTCGATGCACGACGGCGCCGATGAGTACCTGACCAAGCCGGTCACGCCGAACACGCTGTCCGGCAAGATGCTCGCTGCGATCGAGCGGCGCCAGCAGTACGTGGCCGACGCGCGGCGCAGCGACAACGCGGACCGCTCCCAGATGGTGGCGTTCCTGCGCAGCCTGCGCTCGCTGGTCAACGCGCTCGAGACCAAGGACCAGTACACCCGCGACCACTCGCGCAAGGTCGCGCAGACCGCGGTGATGATGGCCCGTCACGTGCCCGGCATGACCAAGCGCGGACTGCGTGAGATCCGCATCGGTGCGCTGCTGCACGACATCGGCAAGATCGGGATTCCGCTGACCATCCTGCACAAGGATGGTCCGCTGGACAGCGAGGAATGGGAAGAGATCAAGCGCCACCCGGTGTACGGCGCGCGCATTCTCGAACCCTTGCGCGGCACTTATCCCGAGGTCCTCGCCATCGTGCGCCACGAGCACGAACGCTGGGACGGCGCCGGCTATCCCGATGGCAAGGCCGGCAATGACATTCCGCTCGGCTCGCGTTTGATCATGATTGCCGATACCTACGACGCGATCTGCTCGACGCGGCCCTATCGCAAGGCGCTGTCCAAGGACAAAGCCCTCGAAGTCATCCGCGAGGGCGCCGGTGGCCAGTTCGATCCCGGTCTGGTGCCGGGATTCGAAGCGGTGCTTCCCGATCTGCCGCTGCCGCGTTACTAGAGCCGCAGAAAATCGCCGAAAACCGTGTCAGAATCGTTCCTGGCTCGCGAGAGCATGTTTATGGAAACGATTCGCCGCCTGTTTCTTTCCGCCTCCGGCCTCATGTGGGCCGCTGGCACCGTGCTCGCCGTGCCGCTCACCGCCCAGGGTGGCAACTGGCAGACCCGCTTCTTCGAGGATGGTCCGTTCGGAGCCAGTTACGGCCTCGGTCAGGCGGTGGCCCAGTGCGGCGATATGAACGGGGACGGGGTCGGTGATTTTGCCGTTTCTGCCCACGACTTCGATAATGGCGGCACCGTCTTCGTCTATTCCGGGCTGGACCAGAGTTTGATCTGGCAGGACCAGGTCTTGGGAGTCGGCAACCGCTACGCGTTCCGGCTGCAAGCTGCCGGGGATTGGAATGGTGACGGCCTGGCAGACGTGCTGGTCACCCATCCCTATGCCAGCACCGCTCTCGGCAACTTCACCGGGGCGGTGTATGTCCGTTCCGGACCGGACGGAGCGATCCTGGGCTCCTTTGAGGGCCTGGCCGCCGGAGAGCAGTTCGGCCAGTCGGCTACGGTGGCCGGTGATCTGAACGGCGATTCCTTCCCCGATCTGTTCATTGGTTCCGCATGGACCAACAACGGCAGCGGTGCGTGGGGAGGAATCTACGCGATTTCCGGAGCCGACGGCGGGGTTCTCTGGTACCACGCTCCTCCGCCCTCGTCGTTCTCCGACAACGGCAACACCGTCGCCGCCCTCGGCGATCACAACCAGGACGGAATCAACGATGTCCTGGTGTCCTTCTATCGCGCTACCGACCCCGCGACCGGGTACGCCGAAGCGGGGGTGGGCAAGGTGTTGTCGGGAATCGATGGCAGCATCCTTGTTGAAATCTACGGCCTGTTTCCCTCTTCAAACCTCGGAGTCTACGCTGCCTCCGCGGGAGACACCAATGCGGACGGTGTCGATGACCTCCTGCTCTACGAGTATTGGGCTTACCCCTTCTTCCAGGCGCAGACCCACCTCTACTCCGGGGTCGACGGCAGCCTGATCCGCAGCCACGTTCTGGAAAGCCCTGGGCCCGCGGTCGGGGTGGGCGATCTCGATCTGGACGGACGTTGCGACTACGCCCTCAGCGACGTGACGTTCAATAGCGGCGCCGGTCGCGTGTTGCTGATCTCCGGCGTGGACGGGCGGGTCCTGCTGGAGGAACTGGGCAGCCTTCCGATCGAGGGGCTCGGCAGGGCCATTTCCGGCCGCCAGGACTCAACCGGCGATGGTCAGGTCGACGTGCTGATCGGAGCTCCGTTCTCCTTCAACACCGGCCCACCGACCTCGGACCGGGCCGGCCACTGGCGCCTTCTGAATGCAGACGGATGGCTGATTGCAACCACCACCGAGGTCTCGCTTGCAGCAGGCGGTACGGTCGACTACTCCTTCGACTTCCCTGACGATGCTGCAGGGGACACCTATCAGGTACTAGCTTCGGCTTCGGGCACCGGAGTCACCACCCTGCCCAACAACATCCCGATTCACCTGACCCTCGACGCCACCCTGGCGGAGACCTTCCTGGGCCGTTATCCGCCAGTGCTCAACAACCCGGTGGCCACCTTGGATGCCAATGCCGCCGGCACGGTGGCCCTGACCTTGCCTGCGGGAAGCAATCCCGCCCTGCTCGGATCGGTCTTTTACCTGGCCGTTGCCTGCCGCCGACCAGGAACACTCCTGTACCGCTACAGCACCCGACCCGTTCCGCTGCAACTGGTTTTGTAGGGACTGCCGTCATGAATCCTGAATCGCCGTCCTACGCTGGATCCATGGCTTCCACCGAGGTGAAGCAACTCCTGCTCCAGCACCGCGATGAACTGCGCGGTTTCGTCCGCCGCCACGCACCGGCTCCCTTGCTGGCATGTGAGACGGTCGAGGATCTGTTGCAAGGAATCGCCACCCGGGCGCTCGAATCCGAACGCAATTTCGAGTCCCGGGATGCGGCACAGGGGCGCGCCTGGATCTACCGCGTGGCCCGCGCCTACCTGGTCGACCGCACCCGCTACTGGACCGCGCTCAAGCGCCGTTCCTCGCAGGTGCTGCGCTTCGAATTGAGCCGCCCCGGCGCTGATTCATCGCGCATGTTCTTCGATCCGGCGGCGAGTCAGACCAGCCCATCCCAGTTTGCGGTGCGCAAGGAGCAGTTGATGCTCGCCGCCAAAGCCCTTGACCTGCTGCTCGAGCGTGACCGTGACCTGGTGACGTGGGCGGCTCAGGATATTCCCTTGAAGGAGCAGGCCGAGCGGCTGGAGTGCAGTCACGAAGCCGCGACCCAGGCCAGTCATAGAGCCCGGAAGCGCTTCCGCAAGGTCATGATGCTGATGCAGAACGCAAGCGACTGAGCGCGATCAGGCCAAGTTTCATCGATGCCACCCAATGGCATAAGATAGAAACCGATGGACGTGCCCGCCACCCGGGAAGAAGTCTACGGCGCCTATCTGGATGAGTTGCTGGCCGGAAGGCTTCCCGATCCGCAGCAGTTCCTCACCAAGGCCGGGGTCGAAGATGCGCAACTGTTGCGCAAGCTGCGCGCATTGTTCGTGGCGTCCAAGATCGTTCCCAAACCCGCTACGCCGGAACCCGCCGACGCCGGTGAGGAGATTCCTTTCCAGCGCCTGGGCGACTACCGACTGATCCGGCGCCTGGGTGAAGGTGGCATGGGCACGGTTTTTCTCGCCGAACAGGAAGCGCTCGGCCGCCAGGTGGCGCTGAAGGTGATCCGCGCCGACCTGTTCGGTTCGACCACGACCTCGCAGCGGTTTCAACGCGAAGCGCGCAGCCTCGCTCGCCTGCAACACCCGGGGGTGGTCACGGTGTTTGATTTCGGGGTGGAACAAGGGGTGCACTATCTGGCCATGGAACAGGTTCCGGGCCGCGACCTGGCTGAGCACTTGGTGCAACAGGACCAGGAAGGGACCGCAATCCCCCCCTCCGAAGCGGTGCGCTGGATTGCCGAAGTCGCACGTGCTCTGCAGTGCGTACACGAGGCCGGCATCCTGCACCGCGACGTCAAGGCTTCCAACATCCGCATCACCCCGGAAGGCAAGGCGGTCCTGGTGGATTTCGGCCTGGCCATCGATCAGGGCGGCGAGGGCCCAACCTTGACCCAGTCATTCCTTGGCTCGCCGGCCTACGCGTCACCTGAACAGATCCGCGGAGGTCGGAGTCTGGATCCGCGCGCCGACGTCTATTCCCTCGGGGTCACGCTCTACCGATGCATAACCGGCGTGATGCCGTTCGCAGCCGATGACCTGAAGGTGCTGTTCCGCCGCATCCTCGAGTCTGATCCACCCCCCCCCAAGCACCACAGTCCAGGGATTCCGCGCGACCTCGACGTGGTCATTCTTCACGCGTTGGAGAAGGATCCGGAGCGACGCTATTCCAGCGCGGCGGAGCTGGCCGACGATCTGGAAGCGCTGCTGCGTTTCCAGCCGATCCGCGCGCGCCCGCCCTCGCGCGTGCGCCTGTTGCAGCAGTGGGCCAGGCGTCACCGCGCCAGCGCCGCCGCCATGTTGACCGCCGCTGTGGCGGCCTTGATCGCGGTCATCTTCCTGGCAACCCAGGCGAGCCGCAACGCCGCGCAGATCAGAACCGACGCGGCCGGCCTGATCCGCTCAGCCGCTGAACGGGTGCAGGAGTACCTCGAGATGCGTCAGGACATGCTGGCCCAAGAGCGCATGGTGCACACCATCGAAGAGGCGATGGAAACGCGGTACCTGTCCCCGCTTGAACTGCGCCAGTTGGACGGTGCGCAGAATGAAGCGCGTCAATCCGCTCTGCAGCGCGAGCGGCTGTTCCATCAGATCCTCGATCAACTGGACCAGGCGGAGAGCATCGACGCGCAGGTCGCCGGAGCCGATGCGGTGCGCGCCGAGCTCTATCTCACCCGTTTTCTGGAATCGGAAGAGGTCTACGATTCGGCATCCAGCACCTTTTACCGGGAACAGGCCGAACGATTTGACGACGGCACCACCTGGAATCGCTTGCGGCCACCGGCCCGGCTGGCCCTCGAAGTCCAACCGCCGGGCCCGGTCGAGATCCACACTTTCCTGCTCGCCGAACAGGCCGACATCGTTGCACAGGGTGAGCACCGCCTGGTGCCCTTCCACCCCACCGATGAAGATGCCCTGGTCGCACCCGGGACCTGGTGCCTGAGGGTACTGCATCCCGGCAAGGGAGTGCTGCGCGAGGACCTGATCTACCGCCTGGCCGGCTGGCCGATCGAAGGCTGCGTGCTGGTGGCAGAGGACCGTGGACGGCTGCAACGTGGCGACCGTTTGCTGGCCGTCGATGGCATTCCGATCCTGGGAGACTTCGAACGCGACCTGTTGATCGCCGGCGAATCGCCTGACGGAGATCCGGACCGCGTCGTTCCGCCGTTGCGAATTTTCGAATTCGCCCGCGGCGAGCAGCACTTCGAGCTCCAGGCACCGAACTGGACGTCCCTCGGAGCACGCCTGCTGCTGCCCGAAGAAATGGCCTTGGAGGGCGACTGCGAGGCACAATTGTGGCGCGATGGCCAGGTGCTGACGACCTCGCTCGCCGCCGGGACCAGGGTCCGCATCACCACCGTGCCTCTGCTCAGCGATTCGCGGGCTTGGACCAGGCATGTTCCAGGAGAGATGCTCGCTTTCGAACCCGGTCTGCGCGTGCTGCTGTTGCGCCGTCCTGGGTTTGAGGACCTGCGGCTGCCCTTGCTGTTGGAATCCGACCTCGAGACCAGCTACCGGGTCGAGATGAACCCGATCGGAACCACCCCGGATGGGTTCCGCCTGGTGGACCCGGGGTCCTACTGGCATGATTACCAGCCTTACTGGATCATGGAGCACGAGGTGACCAGCGCGCAATACCTGAAGTTCCTCAACCATGCGGCGACCCAGGCGCGCATCGCCCAATCCGCACAGCCGGCGCTTCATCCGCGTACTTTCGACACCGCAGCATCCGGAGGTTTGTGGCCACGGCTTGGCAACGGAAGCTACCAACTCCCCGCAGACTGGCAGCCGGACTGGCCGGTGTTCGGAGTCTCCTGGCACGACGCGGTTGCCTACGCCGAGTGGCGCACCACCCAGGCGCAAGCCGCCGGTCTCCGCCATCGATTCCGCCTTCCGATCCTCGGCGAGTTCCGCATTGCCGCGCGCGGCCTGCCGAAATGGCTCTATCCCTACGGCTCGCGCTTCCGCCCCAATTGGTCGAACTGCTGTTTCTCCAGGCCGCGCCCGCGCCCGGAACCGATCCTGCGCTACCCGGTGGACGAATCCATCTATGGCGTCTTCGACTGCTCGGGCAGCGCCTTGGAGTGGCTCGACGCGTGGTGGGGTCAGGAACAAGCGCAACGCTTCGCCGGCGGAGGGAGCTGGGCTCAGGGGGGCGCTATTGCTGCCAAGCCCTCTTCGGGCCTGGGCATGCTGCCTGACGCGACCTCGATGGAGACTTCCTTCCGCCTGGTGCTCGAAATCGAAAGAGATTAGGCGCCGAGGCGCTCTTGCATGCCCATCAAGCGATCACTCTGCAAATCAGGCACGATTTCACCGCGGCGCGGGGTCAGCGCCTGACATAACGCCGGTAGCGTATTCGCACCGGATCGGAGTCCAGGGAAACTAACCGGCCGATCAGGTTCAAGGACAGACACACGCTGATCGAGAGGATGGTGATTGGGTGAAGAGCAAATCCCCATTCACCGATCATCACCCCACCGACGACACCCACGCTGCACGCCGCGATCTGGGCAAAACGGGCTTGTCCGTCCTGAAAAAACCTGGTGTTGAGCGCACCAAAGCGAAACAACAGCAAGAGAAGGACGCCATTCACCATGTTCCAGACCGGGAAAACCATCAACCAACGTGGATCTTGACCGAGCCCGTGATTCCATCCTTCGTATCCAACCAAACTGCATGCCATAACACCGAAAGCCAGCAGCATAATTTTTTCCAACGTGCTCTTATGCCTACGCGTCAGGATGTGAAAGAGGCTCAAGGCCGTGCCGATTCCCGCCAGGACCAACGGAATGCCGGATGCCAGGCCGGTCTCACCCTGAAGGAAATAGTCCCTGGCGTCGGGACTGATCCCCCAGAGGGTGCCCACGGAAAGACAGATCGCGAAGAGGCTGACCTCGTTGAATCGAGGAATGAAAAAGACCAGGATCGAAAGACCTGCGCCGGAACTCATGACGGATCCACGTTAGCAATCCATCACAAATACAGCCACAGAAAGAAGAGAGGAAGTGCCACGCCGGCGCCGGCGAACCATTTGCCGCGTCCGGACAGGCCTTTGCGGCCCTTGATCATGAACAGGCCGGTGATGGCGAGCAGCGCCAGTGAGATGGCAAACAGGTCGGCGATCCAGGTCCAGGCCTTTTTGGCGTGATTCAGGTGCAGGAAGTTGGTCTCGTAGACCAGCGGCCGCGTGCTGCTGGTCTCTTGCTGCACCTGCCCGGTGGGCAGATCGACGGTGAAGGTGCTGCCGTCGGTGAACACCTGCAAGGTGCGCCGATTGGGGCGGAAGGTCGACTTGTGCGTGGGTGGCTGTCCCAGTCGTTGCAACACTTCCTCGGCCGAAAGGCCGGCGGCGGGGCCGATCTCATGAACGAAGCGCTCGATCTTGACGTTTGGATTCCAATCCTGAACGTGGTTCACAGCCACACCCGAGATCGCGTAGACCAGCGTCAGCCCCGCGCACAGATAGCCGAGGTCGCGGTGGATCACGCGGATCCATTTGCGTAGGCGGTTCTTGGCCATGGGCTGATTCCTGATCGCAGGGTGGTCCAGGCTTAGACGTCGATGACCGCGCCTAGACCCTTGAGCTGCCAGCCGATGTAGGGCTCGCTGATGCTCTGTGGATCGAATTCCTCGCCGGCCTCGGCGGCCTTCTTCGCTTCATTGGCCCGCAGTTCCTCGACTGGGACAACGATCTTGGTCCACACCCCTTCGGCGCGCACGCTGCTGCCCTTGGCCGCCATCGGGAACACCATTTCGCCGTCGTTGACCTTGAAGCGGATGCTTTCGCCGTCTTCTCCACCGATTTCGATCCAGCAGCCGCGCATCGCACAGACGCCGACCACCGTGCCTTCGACCTGAAGCGTCTCGCCGACGAAGGACTCCTTGTCTTTGAGGAGGTCGTGGATCGCAGTGGTTTCGGACGCACTCAGAGATGCTCCATAGGAATCGCCGGCCGCCTGGCCGGCATTGCTTGGCGTGCCACCGTCTGGGCTGGGAGCCTCTTCTGAAGTGCAGGCGAAAAGGAAACTGGCGACCAAAAGGGAGAGGCACGATTTCATGCACAGGATTATCGCTCTTCGCATGGACATCGAGGAGGGTATGAAATCATTTTCATCTCATTATTGAGATCCCGTCTCGGCAACACAAATTCTCAGAAAGAAAATTTGCATCACTGGGTTCCGAAATACGAGAATTAGGTTTACCTAAGCCGCCGCTTCGTTCTCCCTTTCCGCCTGACCATCGCTCCATCATTCGATCTCCAAGGGATCGTCTCTCCAATGCTGGGTAGCCTTCCTGTCATTCTGGGCCTGCTGATGGGCGCACCATTGGCGACCGCCCAGGACCCCCCCCACAACCAGGACAATGGCATTTCCTGCACGACTTGCCACGTCTTCGATTTCTTCTTCCAGACCGACCCAGACACCACGTGTCTGTCGTGCCACAACCCGCTCGGGGTGATTCCGGTGACCACCCACGGGACGGCCGGGAATGCTTTGCAGTGCATCACCTGTCACGATCCACACACTCAGGAGCAGGAAGCCGCACACGGTTCTACCTATTCAAAACTGATTCGAACCCTGGTCGCCACCCCGTTCAGCGGCGACCGGCCGGTCAAGTTGATGGCATCGAGCGGTCCGCACTCCTTTGCCGACGGCGATGGCGAATACGACGGCATCTGCGAGGTGTGCCACACCCAGACCGACTATCACCGCAACAATCCGACCGGCAACCATGAGCACAACGTTGCCAAGCGCTGCACCGCGTGTCATATCCACGGCGCCGGTTTCCTGCCGGTGGGCGGCGACTGTCTTGACTGCCACAACCAAGAGCAACCGCCGGCGGGTCTGTACCGACGCCAGGTGGTCGAGAACATGGGCGACGGCGGCGGAGATTTCATTCGTGCAGCGCACCACGTCAACGACCTTTCTGGCACCGAAATCGTCACCGGCGGAGACTGCATCGTGTGTCACGATCAGTCGCGTCACCAGGCCAATCAGGATCCAGGTGTTTATCTGAACGATCCTGACGGCGGACCTCCGCACACCTACACCGGCAGTTCCGGCGGCATGGCGGTTGAATTCTGCGTCGCCTGTCACGACGACGACGCCCAGGGCGGCAACCTGCAGCCATTCTCGTCGGGCCGTTCGCCTGTCAATATCGACCAGCACTGGTCGAACCCGGCCAAGCACGGCGAAGCTGCGGTCGGCGTTGCCTGTCTCGACTGCCACGCCAACGGGCACGGCGGCGACAACCCGTCGATGCAGCTCAATATGGAAGAACTGTTGTGCCTCAGCTGCCACACCCTCAGCTACGGCATCACCGATATCGAGGGCGAGTTTGCCAAGGCCTGGCACCACCCGGTCGAAGCCCAGTCCGGCACGCACGCCATCGGCGAAGATCCGTACACCATGGCGCGCCACGTCGAATGCGCGGACTGCCACAACCCGCATGCGGCCAATCTTGATCTGACTTCGCTGCCGCCCGCCACTCCCGGCGGCATGCTCGGGGTCTCCGGCATCGACGGCAGCGGCAATCTGCTCGCCGCGGCTGCCAATGGCTACGAGGTCTGCTACAAGTGCCACGCCGCCACAAATCCCGGATCGGCGGCGCTGCCCCGCATCGAGATCGAAACCGACGTCAGCGTCGAATTTGACCCAGGACGCGCTTCCTACCACCCAATCGAGGCGGCGGGCAAGAACGCGATCGTGCCGAGCCTGATGGCGGGCTGGAGCGAGGATTCGATCGTTCGTTGCGAAAACTGCCATGCCGGCGACAGCGACATCCGCGGGCCGCACGGTTCCAGTCACCGCTGGATCTTGAAGGAGAACTACACCGTCACCGACGAATGGCCGGAGTTCCCCTTCACCTACGCACTTTGCTACACCTGCCACGACCGGGACTCGATCCTGAATAACGATTCCTTCCCGTTGCACTACAAGCACGTGGTCCTGGAACAGGCTCCGTGTTCGGCTTGCCACGATGCGCACGGATCCAGCAACACCCACCTGATCAATTTCCGCAGCGATCTGGTCACCCCCAACGGCAATGGGGATCTGTCGTTCCAGGACGACGGCGACCTCAAGGGCACTTGCAACCTCCATTGCCACGGTAAACCCCACATCGACAGGAAGTACTAACGATGCAACGATTCTCACTGATCATCGTTCTTGCGGTTTTGGTCGTCGTCGGCGGCTCGATGGCTCCCAGCGGGGCTGCGGTCCGCGCCGGCCTTTTCTACCCATCCAGCGCCGCGCGTCTGGCTGGCTTCAGCACCGGTGGCGGCGACCTGCTGCTGATGAGCTTTCCGCAGGAAGACCTCCTGCGCCTGGTCAACGACCAGGGCCAATTGGTGCGCGAATTCATCGAAGTGCGGCAACCAGTGGGCCTGGCGATCAGCACCGACCGCGTTTACGTGGGTTCTTCCAAGACCGGAGCGGTCGAGATCTATGATCTGCAAGGAGCAGCTCTGGGGCACCTGGGTGCCGGCACCGGCGAATTCGGCCGGCCGACCGATATCGAGGTCTCGCCCCTCAGCGGCGAGATCTACGTCGTCGACGCCTCCCGTCAGGAGATCCGCATTTTCGACCCGCTCAGCTTGTTGCAGGTCGGCGTTCTGGGCGATGGTTACCTGACCAGGCCGGCCAGCCTTGACATCGCTGCCGACGGCAGCGTGTTGGTAGGCGACCTGATTCAAGGCAGCGTCGAGGAGTTCGACCAGGCGGGTATGTACCGCGGCTCCTTCACTACTGCCGGGCACGCAGACGCCGAGACCAGGCGGCCGACCGGCATCACCCGCGACCAGTTCGGCAGGGTCTATGTCAGCGACGCACTGCTCAACAAAGTGGTGGTCTACGAAACCGATGGCACCTTCATCACCACCTTGGGCAGTTATGGTTCCGGTCCAGGTTTGATGCGCAATCCGCTCGACACCTGGGTCAGCCCCAGTAACGGCTTGGTGGTGGTCGCCGATCTCGGAGACCGCGAGGTCGAGGTGTTTCCGGCGGTTCCCTGAAGCGCGCGAACGGATTCACTCCCTGGTCGGCCGGGCAATCAGCAGACGATCGCTCCCTGCTCGGACATTGGAATCCTGGTAAGCGAGCGCAGCTGGGGCTTGCAACGCTTTCATCAAACCGCCGGGTCTGATCGCGAAGAATCCCTTCACGTTTTTCTATCCGATCCTCCGGGTCGTGTGACGACCGCGGCGCGGATCAGGTCAACCAAGGCCTGATCCGGGAGATGACTCAGACTGGCCAATCTTACGTGGCGCTTAGATTTTCCTTCGCCGCGCAGCAATCCCTGAGGATCGGACAGCAGGACTCCGTGGATGAAGCCCAGTTCCACTTCTTCACCCTTCATGGCAATCTGGCATACCGCGCCCTTGACCCGGCCTCCGAGCTCGGGCAGATGATAGGAGAGCCCGTCCCAAACCTCGCTCTCTATCGCTTCGGGCGCCGCTTCGCGGACCAGGATGCGTAGCGCTTCGACCAGGCGCTGGCTGTCACTCAGGTTCATCGGGATCCTCAGGATCCTCGCGAATCTGAACCGGTGGTTCGTGAACGACCGCGCCGACGTGATCCTCAAGGCCAAGCGGGAAGAAAAACTTGTAGAAGAAATAAACCGCCAACAGGAAACAACTGAAGGTTGGATAAGAAGGGAAAAAAGCGAAGGCAATTCCAAGGGCCAGAGCCAGGCTCCTGCCAAAGTGGAATGGGGCTGGAGTCGCTGACGCAGGGGCCTGATGCAACGGGGAAGTCATCGTCTTCACATCCTATCTCGTTACTGGGCAAGGTTTATGAGGCAATCCGCTTCGCTTTCGGCAAAATTCCAGTTTTTGATTACAGTGTATACTGAGGCCAATCCATGAAATCCCCCCTGCTGTTTGTTTCGTCCCTGCTTTTGTCCTTGCTCTGCGCTGGTTCCTTGGCAGCCCAGACGGTTTACGACCACTTTGACGACGGCGACCGTGACGGTCCGCAATGGGATTTCCCAGAGTTCCTCGAGCAGAACTTCACCGAAGCCAACAGCCTGCACATCGTCGATGGCCCACCCAGCCAGGTGCACGCCAACATGACTTCGACTCAGCACTTCCGCGGCGATTTTGAAATCTTGATGGACTGGCGGGAATTCTCATCGAGCGCGACTTCCTTCGTCATGAACGAGCCTGGATTCGGCATCGACATCCAAGCCGCCGACGGCGGTGACTGGGCGGCGATCACTCGTCGCGGTGGCCCCAATGGCGGGCATATCGATTCCGAGGCCGCCATCGGCGGAAGCATGCACTGGGGCGACTCACTGGGAACCAACGATCCTGACGGACTGTTCAAGGTAACGCGCGTCGGCGACGTCATCGAAACCTGGTACGACCTCGGCGGTGGCTGGGTCAAGCAGTACACATTCCCCAACGCCTTTACCAGCGACGTGCGCATTCAATCCAGCTCCTACACCGGCGACAACGGCACCTTCCACGCCGCCAGTGATTATTTCAGTTTTGTCGGCACCGAGATGTTCCCCAACGTCGGTATCCAGATCAATGGTTCCGATGGTCCGGTCACGGTTGCCCAGGGGACTGCGGTTGAACTCACGGTGTCGATGAGTCCCAACCTCCTCGCCGGCCGCAGCGGCGACTGGTTCAGCTGGGCCTTCACCCCCTTCGGTCTTTACTGGCTGGACGGGAGCGGCAACTGGGTTCCGTCCCTGATCCCGATATTGGGGTTTCAAGGCGCCTTCCGCAACCTGCCCTCCTACACCACCCTCGACACCTCACAACTGCCGCTCGGAGACTACGAGTTCTTCTTTGCGGTTGACCCGATCGCCAACGGAACCCCCGACGAGGTCGACGGCTTCCGCTGGGACGTCGTGCACCTGAAAGT
Source organism: Planctomycetota bacterium (assembly GCA_021776925.1). Classification (GTDB taxonomy): domain Bacteria; phylum Planctomycetota; class UBA1135; order UBA1135; family UBA1135; genus JAJFFB01. Next base: position 98,605 of record JAJFFB010000127.1, read on the forward strand.
GCAGTAGCTGCTCCCCATGAGTTTTCGCCACCACACCCTCTGCCTGACCAGCAGCCTTGTTCTGGCTGTCTGCGCACTCTCCTCTGCGGTTCCCTGCCAAAGCGGCAATTCTCTCCCCTTCATTGAGAATCAGGGCCAATGGAGCGGGAGCCACGGCTTTCTTGCCGCCCGCGGCCATTCCATGGTCAAGGTCTACACCGATGGATTCGAGCTCATCCGCTTGGATCCCGGTTCCGCCCCCCCGGAAGTCCTGCGCCTCACCTTCATCGGTGGTGGCGAGAAAACTTCCTTGCACGGCAGGGAAGTGCAGCAGGCCTACTTCAACTACCATCCCGGCAAGGGCCAAGCCCCCGTCACGCGGGTCCGTGCCTGGCGTGGAGTGGATTATCGCGACCTTCATCCAGGGGTCCAGCTGTGGTTACGCTTCGAGGACGGCCTGTTGGAATACGACTTGGAGGTCCAATCGGAGGCCGCCCTGAGTCAAATCTCGATCCAATGCGATGGTGCCCGATCTATCGAACTCGCCGAGGACGGCGCGCTTTTGATTGCCATGGGCCAGGATCAGATCCGGCAAGCCCCCCCCTTGACTTGGATTCAAAATGCAGACGGCTCCCGCCGGCTGGTGTCCTGTTCTTATCGCATCCTCGGCGAACACCAATTCGGATTCGAGGTGATCGGATGGAACGGAGAAGGGAATCTAGTGATCGATCCCGGGCTGGAGTGGTCCACCTTCCTCGGTGGCTCCTCCCCCGACGTTGCCCTCGACGTGATCACCGACCCCGCCGGGGTCATCTGGGTCGCGGGGGACACTTTCTCGGCAGATTTCCCTGCCTCCGCCGGCGCCTTGCAAGGGCCCTCGGATGCCTTCGTGGCCAGGTACGAAGCCGACGGCAGTCTTGCCTGGGCAAGCTACCTGGGCGGCAGCGGTGAAGAAGACGGGCAGGCTCTCGCCTTGGGACCCGGCGGTTCGGTCCTGGTCGCCGGCATAACCGGATCGCCGGACTTTCCAGTGACTGCTGGAACGCTGGACCAGACCTTTGTCAACGGCGAGGCATTCGTCGCCCGTCTTTCGGCGGACGGAACTACGCTTGAGTGGGCCACCTTCCTCGGCGGAGGCCTGGGCGATGAGATCTGGGCCATGCAAAGCGATGCGAGCGGACAGATCACCCTCGCAGGACAAACCGAGTCGGACGATTTCCCCACCACCGCTGGTGCCTATGACAGGATCTTCAACGGCAGTCCATGGGATCTTTTCATCACCCGGTTCGATGCCACAGCTGAGAACATTCTCTGGTCGACCTTGATCGGCGGATCTGCCCAGGAAGAAATCCGAGATCTCGCGGTCGACTCTGCGGGCAACGTCACCGCAGGGGGTTGGACCAGTTCATCCGATTTCCCGACCACCCCGGGTGCCTACTCCCAGACTTTTCTCGGCGGCGGCAGCAATCAGGAAGATGGGGTGGTGTTTCAAGTGAGTGCGGACGGCTCCGATCTGAACTGGTCGACCTTCCTCGGCGGGACCGATGAAGATGAGGTCCTCGGTCTGGTTTTGGATGCCAATGAAAACGTGGTCCTTAGCGGGTGGACCTCCTCAACCGATTTCCCGCTGGCTCCTGGCTCGTACGATGTGAGTGCCAACGGAGACAAGGACGCCTTCCTTGCCGCCCTCAGCAGCGATGGCTCAACCCTTATCTATGGGAGCATGTTCGGGGGTTCCGGCCTCGATGAAGCCCAGGCCTTGACCTTGAACGGAAGCGGCGCGGCCATTCTGGCTGGCAACACCGCGTCGGCGGATCTGCCGGTCACGCTGGGGTGCTACGACTCCGTGTACAACGGCGGCGGTTTCGGCGCGGATGCCTTTGTGGCGGTTATCGACATGGGTCTGAATGGAAGGAGGGATTTGATTTACACCACCTATTTCGGAGGAGCTGGCGGAATCGACGCCATTCAAGGCCTGGCCACCACTCCGAGCGGGAGTGCGATCCTGGCGGGCTTTACTTCATCAGATGATTTTCATACCACCCCGGGCGCCGCGATGGAGAATCCTGGTGGCAGTGTCGATGCCTTTCTCAGCGTGCTCGACCTTGCTCCTGGTCCGATTTTGTCGCAGACCACCTTGTTCCGTGGCCAGACTGCGGATCTTACCGTGATCAACCTCGCCAGCGGCGAAACCGTCCACTTCGTCTACAGCCTGGCGGGCCAGGGCAACGGCCCGTGCGTGTCCCAACTCGGAGGCCTGTGTCTGGACGTGCGATCGCCCGTGACGGTACTCGGCCAGGCCGACGCCGATGCCGGAGGTACCGCCGTTTTCGCGGCCATGATTCCGAACAACGCGCCCTTGGTGCCGGTCACAACCCAGGCCCTGGTGGTGCGCGGAACTGCCGGTGGGCAAAGCGTCAAATCCAACCCGGTCAACGACTTCATCCGGCCATAGTTTCCTGGAACGCACAGTGGTCGGCCGCGAGCACACACCCGTTGCAGTGGGGTTTGCTGTTCTTGCACAGAGTCTGGCCGTGATGGCGCAGCAGGCGGTGCAGTGAAACCAATGGAATGAAATCCGCAAGGTCGGCGTCGGCGGTCGCAGCGCGAACGCTGCGATAGCTCTGGTCATAGCTCTTGCCTTCTTTTCCGTAGCCTATGCGCAAAAGCACCCGTAGGCCATTGGAGTCCAGCGCCAAAATGGGGAAGGTGTGAGTCAAGAGGAGGAACTTTTCGGCACCTGGTTTGCCGATCATCGGAAACCACATGAGTTCGCGCAGCGCTTGTTTCAGAGGCAACATGAGGACCTGCCCCAGGTCGCCGGCCCATTGCTCCAGCACGCGCTTCCCGGATTCCTGCATGCGAACGGCGCGCAATTTCACCGCCACGCCGCCTCCGAGAGCCGCGATGCCCTCGAGCCGGCTGAGCGACGCCGCTACCAGGTCTGCAGCAGCCAGGCCGACTTGATCGCGGAGGGCTGTAAAGGCGGCCGCGCGTTTGCGGTCGTTGGCGAGATAGGCAACCTGCTCCCACAGGATCATCTCAAAGGGTCCGTGCAGATTCAGTGGCGGAAGCGAGCCGTGCTGCTTGTCCAACAGGGCGCGGATCAGGTGCAGAGGAGGAGGTGCTGCCATGATTGAATTCGGCGCGCAGTCTTTATGTCCCCCACCACGGCCAGGTGAAGTTGAGCAAGGAGACCTTCATCCTAGCTAGGGTCAGCTAGCAATGCTATTTCCTGGGTCCGCAATGGTGGATCCAGGACTAGAATGCCTTGATGCTATTTCTTCCGCTGTTGCTGACCACCTGCTTTGCGTCCTATGCCGCCCCCGATGCTGCGCCGGCGCAGAAAGAAGCCGACGCCATCGTCGAGCCGGGTCGGCGGGCACCAGGCGGCAAGGTCCTGGAATGGAAATCCGACGAGGACAAGACCTATTGGTATCGCGTTCCCGAAAAAATCAGTGAGAAGAAGCCGCCGGCCTTGATCCTGATGCTCCATGGCACCGGCCTTCCCTGGGGATGGGCCTTCTGGAACTATCCCATCGCCACTGGCCAGTTCCGCGGCGATGACATCGTGGTCGCGCCCGAGGGAATGACTCCAGGTGCCAACAACACCTTCAATTTCGTTCAGTCCAAAAACGACGGCGATCACATCGCCGGACTCATCCGTTTCTTCAAGAGCAAGTATCCGATCGGCAGGGTCTACCTCTACGGCCACAGCCAGGGTGCTTTTTTCTGCTACTGGTTCGCCGGCGAATACCCCGAACTCATCGACGGCATCGTCGCCCACGCCGGCAACGTGCTCAGCGTGAATCACTCCCAGCTGGCCAAGGACAAGGTGGCGATCGGAATCCTCCACGGCAAGGCCGACGCCGTGGTCACCGTCGAGTGCGCCTATCGCACCAACGAGATCTACCTCAAAGAGGGCTACAAAAAGGTCAAGCTCTACGTCGTCGAAGGCCTCACAGCGAAGTCCGGCCACTGGCCTCTTCCTTTCCAGGTCGGCGAGATGTTCGAATGGCTGGATTCGGTATCGGTCGCCACTCCCGGACAGGCTCTGGCGGTGGTCGAAAAGGAACTCCAGGGTGAAGATCCCGATCTGGCGCTGATCGCCGAATCTCTGCGCCAGAGCCAGAGCCTGCTCAAGCGCTACAAAGAGGACGACCGCGAGGAACTGCAATCCAAGCTGGCCACCTATCAAGGGTTCATGCAACAGGCCCGTGCCGAGCATGAAGCGAGCTTGCTCGAGACCGCCGGGGTCGTCAAATCAAAGACTCCATTCGCACCCTGGGTCGAACACTTCCGCGCTGTGGATGCGGCATTTGCCGAGGACCCGGCATGGAAGAAGTCCATGAAGAAAGCGCGCACCCTCGCCGCCAAGCATCACAAGCAGGTCGAAAAGGCACTGAGCGGCCTCGGCGTCAACAACCGCAAGGCCTTCGCTGCCGGCTACGAGGCCTTGGAGCAGGGTTTTCTGTCGCGGCGCTACGCCGAGTTGGAGAGCCGCATTCTCAAGCTGGCCGAAAATCCCCCCAAGGGCGTCGAGACCGCACAGATTAACGCCTTGCGCGATCTGATTGAGACGCGCAAGGTGGACCTGTCCAAGGGTGCCAACGCCGCCGTTTCGATCACCAGCAAGGCCGTCGATCTGTTTCGCGCCAAGCATCCAGGCTCCTAGCCGCCCCCCCCCTGAATCGTTTCACGCATGAAAGGTCCCCAGTGCGATGTAGCCAGTTCCAGCAGCGTCTTCCTCAGTTATGGGCGGGCGGATGCCGAGGAGTTCGCCAAGAGACTTGCTCATGACCTGAAGGAGAAGGGCGGTCACCGGGTTTTTCTCGATCTGACTGGGATCGAATCCGGCGGTCTGTTTGAAATCCGGATCGAACAAGGCATCCGTAACAGCTCGGTGCTGCTCGCGGTCATGACCCCGCATTCGCTGCGGGATGAAAGCGTGTGCCGTGACGAGGTGGTGTTCGCCTTGAACGAAAAAAAGGACATCGTGCCGATTCAACTCGACCCCGAAGTCCGCCCCTCGCTGCTGTTGGCGCGCCGCAACTGGGTTGATTTTTCTCGCGACTACGATCGCGGCCTGAAAGACCTGCTGCGTTATCTCGGCGGCGACCAGAAGTGCCTGCGCAAACCGGTTCTCGGCCTGGTCGGAGGCGTCGTCCCCTTGGATTTCGGCACCGAGATCGCCAATCACGCGCAGAACTTCTGCGGGCGCACCTGGCTGCTCAAAGAGATCGACGCATGGCTGGCCAAGCCCTCGGCCAAGCCCTTCCTCATCGTCGCAAAACCCGGCATGGGCAAGAGCGCGATCACCGCATGGCTGAGCTTGGAGCGCGCCGAAGCGGTGCTCGCCACCCATTTCTGCACCCAGCAGAACCTGCGCTCCAAGAACCCCTTCGATTTTGTTGCCAACCTCGTCGGCCTGCTGCACGTCCGCCTGCCCGGTTTCCACGAAGAGGTCGACAAACGCCATCCGGAGCTGCGCCGCTCTTCTGCTTCGGACATGTTCCGCGAGCTGATCATTGATCCCTGTCTGGTGCTTTCCAACAAGGAAGCCCACCCCGAGCCAATGATGATCCTGGTCGACGCGCTCGATGAAGCCGAACTGACCGAAGGGGAAACCATCGTCGACGTGATCCGTAGTCAGGCCAAGAGCCTGCCGCCTTGGCTGCGGCTGGTGATGACCAGCCGTCCCGAACCGAGCGTGATGTCCAAGCTCAGCGGGCTCGGCACCCACGAGATCCGCGCCGAGGGCAATGCCAACCAGAAAGACCTGCGTGATTTCGTGGAGTCACGCATCGCCACCCTCACAACAGACGTCGCCGAGGCCAACTGGGGTTCCTTTGCCACCGATCGCATCTGCGAACTGGCCCAGGGCAATTTCCTCTACGCACGGCTGGTCCTGGATGCGCTCCGCGACGGCGACCTCGATGTGGATGCACTCGAGCGTCTCAGCCCTTCTCTCGATGGACTCTACCTGGATGCCTTCAATCGGCGTTTCTCCGCTGCGGACCGCTATCAGGACGAGACCTCGGCGGTGTTGTGCCCGCTGGCGGTTGCCGAGTCGCCCCTGTCGTTGGAAGACCTGAAACAGATCAGCGGCCTGCCGGGTGGCAAGGTCAATTTGCAGCTGCAAAAGGTCAAGTCCTTCCTGCGCACCAGTGGCAGCGGGAAGGATACAGTGTATTCGCTCTTCCACCGGTCCATGCAGGATTGGCTGCTTGACCCAGAAGTCTCTGGAATCTATTACTGCGACGAGAGCCTAGGCCATAGAGCCCTGGCCGAATACGGCTGGAGCCTCTACCAAACGAGTGAGCTGGATGGGCACGCCTATTTTCAGGTCTATCTTCCAGATCACTTATTGGCCGGAGGTTTCGAAGACCGTCTGCTCATCTTCCTGGCCGATCTGCACCAATTGGAGCTGGCGGTCGACCGCGGCAGCGGCCACAACTGGATGCGTTTCCTGTGTCTGCTATCGGACCGCCTCGACCCGGCCGAGGAGTTCCGCAAGGCGCTCGACCAGACGCGCCTTGAGGGCGCCGCCCTGGGCACCATCGGCGGTTTTGCCAACAAGGTGGCGCGCCTGCTACTGGAATACGGGCTTTTCGAAGAGGCCGAATTGTTCGCCCAGGAAGCTGTGCACTGCACAGAACAGGAAAACGGCCCAGACCACCCGCGCCTGGGTGAATGCTTGCGCGACCTCGCCGAAATCCACCGCAATCTTGGGCAGCTCGGACCTGCGCACCAAGGATTCGAACGCGCGCTGCGCATCGCCACCAAGAATTTTGGCGAGAACAGCCGCCAGGTCGCGCGGCTGCTCAATGACTTTGCCAACTACCATCGCAATTCTCATGATCTGAAAGAGGCGCTGATCTGTAATCAACGCGCCACCGAGATCCTGGAAAAGCTGGCCGAGCCCGACCTTGCGGCTCTTGGAGACAGCTACAACGACCACGTGGTTCTTTGTGAGGCCGCGGGCATCGAGGTCGATTCCTTTGCCGGCTACCATCACGCTCTCGAATTATTCCAGCAGGAGTTTGGCGAGGAGCACCCGTTGATCGCGATCGCCCTCGCCAACATCGGCTGCGTATTCCAGAAGCGCTCCGAATACCAGGTCGCCGAGCGCTATTTCCGCCGCTCGCTCGAAATATTGCTCAAGTTCTGTGTTTCCAGCCACCCCAACTGCCAGGGAGTGCGCCGTTTTCTCGCCAATTGCCACAACCGCCAGGACCACACCCGAGATGCACTGAAGCTGCAGCTGGACATCGTCGCCAGCACCCCGCCAGGAACCGTAGCGGCGCTGGGCGGGCGCCTGCAGATCGCCAAGATGAAGGAACAGTGCGGGGAGCCGCAGAATCTGGCCGAGGTGCTGCGCGAGATCCGCAAGGACTGCGACTCGGTGAGCGACAGCGGGCCGATCCGTGCCGCGCTGCGCAGCTTCGGCAACGAACTGAACGGCACCGCGCTCCACCTGAAGAACGTCGAAGCGGGCTACCAGGAAGCCGAACGACACTACCGTGCGGCCATTGCGTGCGTTCCCGAGGCGCCCATCTTCCTGAACAACCTGGCCCAGCTCCTGGCAACGGTCGACGAGCGCTACAGCGAAGCCGAAGTCTTGTTCCAGCACGGCCTCGAAATCGACCCCGAGGAACAGACCTTGCACTCCAACTACGGGCTCCTATTGCAGAACGTGCGTCGTGATTTCGACGCGGCCGAATCGCACTATCAACTGGCACTGGCCAAAGAACCGAACTGCCCGTGGTTCCGCGGCAACTACTCCACCCTGCTGCTGATCAAAGGTGAGATCGAAGCAGCGCGAGTGCTGGTCACCGAAACCTGGTCGCGATTCCCCAACCGCCTGAACCGGGCCTGTCTGCGCCATCTCTTCGTGCGCGCCTTGATTGCCGAACTCGATGGCAAGGGCGAGCAACTCTTCCTGCGCCAGCTGAAGACGCATTTGTGTTCCAAGCTTCCGCACGCTCCGTGGCCGGTGAGCGCGCTGCTCGATGAACTGGCCCCGCGCCTGGGCGAAGCCACCAGTGCCTTCTTCCGCGCGCTTTCTACCGCCATAAACGACCGCCGCGCCGTGGTCGGCCTCGAAGCCTTCCCGCTGTGGATCAGCCTCGCAGAGGAAAGCCTGGACACCCCCTGGCCTGCAGCCACGCGACAGGAATGAACGATTCCTTGGCACCCCAATGAAACAGCATCCCTACCGCGTATTCCTCAGCTATTCGCGTGAAGATTCTGCCCTGATGGAGGTCATTCATGATCATCTGTCACAGGAGCTCGGCTGCATTCCGGTGGTCGATCAGAAGAATCTGGTGGTCGGGCGGCCCTTCGATGACCGTATCCGGGAGTGCATCGAGCAGGCCCACGTCTTTCTCCCTCTCCTGACCCAAAACTCCAAATCCCGCCCCTGGGTTCATCAGGAAATCGGCTACGCCATGGGCAAGAACGTGCCCATCCTGCCGCTGGCGCTGGACTCCCTTCCGGATGGAATGCTGGGTCATCTGCAAGCCCTGCAGGTCAAATTTGATCTCACCGACCTGGCCGATTGCCTCACGCGGGAGACCGTCCACAATCTGGTCGATCCTGATTGCGGCTTCCCTCCGCGGCCGGTCTATGAATACTCACGCAGCTTCGAAGAACGCACCGAGGTCCTGGTTTCGTGGGCTCAGCGTGCGCTTAATTCACAGCCCGGACGGGTGCGGATCCAGGCAGCCTTTTCGTCCTTTTCCATTCCCAAGGAGTTGCCCACTGACTCGGTCTGGCAGCAACGCGAAGGCACCCGGACGGTCGGAGAATACGCCCGCGGCCTGCTGCACAAGGAACGCATGACCCTCATGAAACATGCCGCCAAAGCTGGTTGCGACCTGATCTTGAACCCGGAATCGGTCCCCAGGACCAACCACAGCCCGTGGTGGGATTCGCGGCTGAATGCAATGATCCATTCTCTGACCGAAATCCGCTCGAGTGCAGGGCCTCCTTCAAGGGTGGTGGTCACCTCGCACGATCAGAAACGCAACTTGTGCATTCTCAGCGATGCCTTCCTGGCCGAGGCCGTGGTCCCCTTCGGAGGCGGACACTTCCGCAACACCATGTTCACCCGTCACGCTCCGACCGTGCTCGAACGAATCATGGAATTTGAAGGACTGATGGAACATCTTCTGGAAGAGCAGGGCGTTGCCGCCGAGGACTCTTTGGACCATTCACTGGAGGCGCTCGAAGCCCTGCGCCCCAAGACCATCTCATGACCGCATCAGAATCAAAGGACGCGGCAGATCCCGCAATCAGTGGGGTTCCGTTGGTGATCGGAGTCACTGGGCACCGCGATCTGGTGCCGGAGCAGACCGGCCGCATTCAGAGCGCGGTGGTGAAGATTCTGGAGCAGCTTGCCGAGGATTATCCCAACACTCCTCTGCTCCTGCTCACTCCGCTTGCCGAAGGGGCCGACCGGCTCGCTGCCGAGGCCACCTTGGAGTGGAACCGCCAGCGCCGGGAAGCTGGCAGATCCACGGTCCGGATCGCGGCTCCTCTGCCATTGCCCCTCGAGGCCTATCGAGTCGACTTCGAGCAGGAAGATTCTGAAACTGAATTCCAACGCCTTCTCGATCACCCAGACGTTGAGTCATTTTTGCTGGAGTCGGCAACTCCACCGTCGGTCCAAGATCTGATCCAGTCGCCCGAGCTGCGCACCCAGGCTTATGACCACCTGGCCCATTTTCTGGCGCGCAACTGCCACGTTCTGATCGCCATGTGGGAAGGGAACCACCCCGAAAAAAGCTCCCTGACCGGTGGCACCGAAGACGTCGTCAACCGCTTTCTCCACGGAGTCGCCGCCAACCCTTCTTCGGCGGACGATCCCTTGGACCCACCGGACGGTTTGCTGCTGGTCGATCTCCGCGTCGCCCGCCAACGCCATGCCTCGCCCCCGGAATTCGCCTGGCAAGGAACCCCCTGCGGAGAAAACCACACCGAGATCCTGCGCCAGATCAATACCTTCAACGTCGACGTACAAGAATCCGGCCAGCTGGGTGCTGCCCAAAAGCAGTCCCGCGAGTGGCTGCTGCCGGCCAAGGTACAGGAAGAATACAAGACCAGGCTTGAAGACTACCTGTCCGTATTCGGCATGGCCGACGCCCTCTCCATCCACCGCTTCCAGCGCGCGTGGTTCCGCTACGTCGGTCTGCTCGTCGTACTCCCCTTTGTTGCCATCGTCTGCTTCGAGGCATATTGCCACCTTTTCCCGGGCACCCACCCATTGCTCGCGTCTTACCTTGCCGTTTTTGGCGCGGCCGCCTGCGCCTACGTCATCGCCGACAAGAAGCGGTTTGAAAACAAGTACCTGGTCTACCGTTCCTTGGCCGAGTCCCTGCGCGTACAGGTTGCCATGTGCCTCGCCGGAGAATGCCAGTCGGTCGGGCGATTCTATGACCGCATGCACCGCCGTGACATCGAGTGGGTGCGTCAGGCTCTGAAAGGCGTTCATGTGCGACAACTGATTCGCCGAGGCAAGGCGCAAGGGGCGGGCATCGAGCAGCTGCGTCTGACGATTGAACACTGGGTCGTGGACCAAAAAAAATGGATGAAGAAGCGGTCTTTGGAACTTGCACCCAAGCACGTGCGCTACCGAACGGGATCCCGCTTCCTCGTTGGCCTCAGCATCGGCCTTTCGATCGTGCTGTTGTTCTTCGGTTTCCGTGAGTCCGCGGCTGAGTCGATCCCCAGCCACTCTCTGGAACATGCTGCGATCGTCCTGATCGTCCTCTTGCTCGCCGCGGCTGCGATCACCCACGAGTTCACCCGGCGCATGGGGCACGCGGCCCTCGCCCAGCGCTACCATGCGATGAGCGATCTCTTCACTCGCGCTGAAGTTCGCATCCAAGCCATTTTGGACCAGGAGCATTCAGGTCCAAATGAACAGATGGAACAAGCGCGCAGCATCCTGCAATCCCTTGCCCGCGAAGCACTCAGCGAAAACGTGGGCTGGCTCCTCTTCCGCCGTGACCACCCCCTCGAAATCCATACTCCCTGAGCACGAGGACCCGACTGCGATGGACCTGGCCACGGCACGCCCCGTCCACGTCCTCGTCGTCGGTGACGTTTTGCGCCATCACCGGATCTACCGGGGTCACCGGAGCACGCCGGACATGGTCGACAGACCACCTTCGCGCGCCCGCCTGAGCCTCGGCGGTGCGCCGATGTTGGCCGACCTCCTGCAAGGCGCCCTGTCCGGCGCCGCAAACGCTCGCGTCGAAACCCCGTTAGAGGCCAGCAGCGAAGCCTTGAATCCCGCGCTGCCGACCTGTTTTTCCGAGTGGCGGGCCACCGCGACGGAAGCTGGCGAGAGCGAAGGGGTATGGCGCCTGGACCGGGTTCTTGGCTTTGACGACTGCGATCTCGATCGCTGTGTCCTCCCGCCATTGATTGCTGGGGAAGCTCCGACCCTGACCGTTTTGCAGGACCGTGGCTGGTCCTTCCGACACGGCCGCTGCCAGCAGGCCTGGCCCGCATGGCTGCGCGATTCTGACGCCGAGCTGCCAGAGTTCCTCGTCTTCGAACACGCTGGTCCGCTGGCGCAGGGCGACTTGTGGCGCCAAGTTCTGGCGCGCGCCGCCGATCGCACCGTGGTCCTGACTTCGATCGAAGACGTGCGTCACGAATCGGTGCGCGTTTCGATCGCCTCCTCGTGGGAACGCACCGCCACCGAACTGGTGCAGGAGCTGCTGGAAAATCCCGCCTTGAACCCATTGCTCGCTTGCCGCGCGGTGGTCATCGGCCTGGGGTACGCCGGCGCGCTGGTGGTGGCGCGCAACGGCTCCGAGTTGCAGGCGCGCCTGGTCTACGACCCTGGAACGCAGTGCGGAGAATGGAGCCCCGCCACGGATTCGGTGGCCCAGGTTCCGATGCGTGCTCTTAGCGGAGGAGTGGCCGCGTGCATGGCACGGATTGTGGCGAATCCTTCGGCCAAGGAGCGAGGCCGGGCCTGGATTCCTGATTCCCTGTGCGCCATGGTGCGGTCTGGACTCGGTGCGATGCGGGCAGAGTTCCTGCTCGGCCACGGGCCTGCCAGCGAGGCGCCACAATACCCTGTCGCGCGAATCGCCGCCGCGATGCAGGATGATCACGACTGCTTCGCCATCGCCCCGGTACCGCTCGAGCCCCCCCCGCCGACCTGCGCCTCGCCGTGGACCTTGCTGGCGGCTTCGGCCGGCGCGCTCGACGCACCCTTGTACGGCTTGGGCATGCGCACCGCGCTGCAAGGCCGCCAGGCCCTCACTCAAGTGCCCGGCGAATCTTTCGGCAAGCTGTTCACGGTCGACCGCCAGGAAATCGAGAGCCTGCGCACCATTCGTCAGCTGATCCGCGACTACGCCGGCTCGGGCGCGCAATCCAAGCCGTTGTCGTTGGCGGTCTTCGGCCCTCCGGGCTGCGGCAAGTCGTTCAGCGTGAAACAGATCGCGCGCGATGCCATGGGGAAACAGGGCGCATTCCTCGAATTCAACCTGTCCCAGTTCCACGGGCCTGCCGACCTGATCGGCGCCTTCCACCAGGTGCGCGACGAGGTGCTCAAGGGCGGCGTGCCGCTGGTGTTCTGGGACGAATTCGATTCGCGTGGCCATAAGTGGCTGCAGTATCTGTTGGCGCCGATGCAGGACGGCGCCTTCCAAGAAGGTCCCCTCACCCACCGCATCGGCAAGTGCGTTTTTGTCTTCGCCGGCGGAACCAGTTTTGATTTTCAGAATTTCGGCCCGGCTCCAGACAGCCCGGACGCCGCTGAATTCCGTCGTCTCAAGGGGCCGGATTTTCGCAGCCGCATCTCCGGATACCTCAACGTGCTCGGCCCCAACCGACGCTGCACGCGTGCGCCCGGCCAGGAAGAATGGGAACCGTGCCCGGAGGACACCTGCTTCCCGGTGCGCCGTGCGATTTTGTTGCGCAATCTTCTCGGCCTGCACGGCAACGACCCGCTCGACATCGACCTCGGCCTGTTGCAGGCTCTGCTCGAGATCCGCAGCTTCGAACACGGCATTCGCTCGATGGAAAAGATCCTCTCTGCGGTACGCCGCAAAAGTCCTGGACCGCGCCTGGAACGGTCGGCCATTCCGGATCAGGAGGAACTGGCGCTTTACCTCGACGCCGACGAATTCATGTCCATCGTGCGCCGCGATCTGCACTATCAGCAGGTGGCGGAGAAAATCGCTCCGGCGATTCACGCTTTTTACAACGCCCACGTCGGTGAAGCCTCACAGCAGACTCCTTACGTGATGCCCTTCGAAGAACTGCCGGCTGACATCCAAGAAGACAATCGCGCCGCCGCCCGCCGCATCCCCGAAGTCCTCAGCCTGGTCGGCCTGGAACTGGTCGCCGACCCGGAGAGTCGCGGCAGCGATCCGGCCTGCCTGCAGCAGATTCAGGACAACCTCGAAGTGTTGGCCGAGGCCGAGCACGACGGCTGGATGCTTGCTCGCAGGCGCAACGGCTGGCGTGCCGGGCCGCGCGACAACGACAACAAGATCCACCCCCTGCTGGTGCCTTATGTGCAGCTTCCCAACGAGGAACAGGACAAGGATCGCGACGGCGTCCTGACCTACGCCGCCAAGGTGGAGCCGGCCGGCTTCCGCATCGCGGCCAAGACCTAGACCCTTACCAGGGTGCCACCACCGCCCGACCGGGAGCGGCGAGGTACTTCTCGATCCGGCGGCGGGTTGCCGGTGAGGTTCGTTCCGGCAAGGCCTCCATCGAAAAACTCGCGACTTGCTCGATCTCGCAGTCGCGCGTGGGCTCTCGCTGGAATTGTCGGCTGGCAAAGATCGTGATGTGATCCGATTTTCCTTCGTGGCAACTGTGATAGAGGCCGTGCAATTGCAATTCCTGCACGCTCGCCCCCACTTCTTCCATGGCCTCACGGCGGGCCGCCTGCTCGAAACTTCCGCCGCGCTTGACAGCCCGTGGACAAAGTCATTCCGCGCCTCGCCGGCGCTTTCGCCTACCTGCGGCGTCAGCAGAACCCGCCCCTATCCACGGATAGGGGCCGAACCCGCTTCCTTGCCGGAAGACGAAACCACTCGCCAAGCCACGAAAGCACTT
>JAJFFB010000128.1 GCA_021776925.1 Planctomycetota bacterium
CACGCCTTCAAGCAGGTCGGGGAAAGCGGCATGTGGGTGACCGAACTGATGCCGCACTTTGCCAAGATCGCCGACGAAGTGTGCATGATCCGCTCGATGCACACCGATCAGTTCAACCACGCGCCGGCCGAACTCTTGCTGCACACCGGCACCCAGGTCTTCGGCGGCGCGTCGATGGGGTCGTGGGCGCTGTACGGGCTCGGTTCGATGAACGAGGACCTGCCCGGTTTCGTCGTCATGCTGTCCGGCGACAGCGATCCGACCGGCGGCAAAAGCCTGTGGGGGAGCGGTTTCCTGCCCTCGCACCTGCAAGGCACGCTGATGCGGTCGCGTGGCGAACCCATCCTCTACGTCAGCGACCCGGAAGGCATGAGCCGCGATGCACGCCGCAGCAGTCTCGATGCCCTGAAGGAATTGAACCAGCTCGAGCACCAGCGCAGCGGCTCCGACGAGACCCTGTCGCGCATCGAGCAGTACGAACTCGCCTTCCGCATGCAGGCTTCGGTGCCCGAAGCGATGGACATCGGCAAGGAAGTCGAGGAGGTTCACGCTCTCTACGGCAGCCAACCGGGCAGGTCCAGTTTCGCCAACAACTGCCTGCTGGCGCGGCGTCTGGTCGAGCGCGGGGTGCGCTATGTGCAGCTGTACGACTGGGGCTGGGACATCCACGGCACCGGCAAACACGACGACCTGCTGACGATGTTCCCCAAGAAGTGCCAGGAGACCGACCAGGCGGTGGCCGCTCTGGTCCTCGACCTGAAACAGCGCGGACTGCTCGACGACACCCTGGTGATCTGGGGCGGCGAATTCGGTCGCACGCCGATGAACGAGGCGCGCAACGGCTCGACCTTCCTGGGCCGCGACCATCACCCGGACTGTTTCACCATGTGGATGGCCGGCGGCGGGGTCAAGGCCGGGTTGCAGTACGGCCAGACCGACGATTTCGGCTACTCGATCACCGCCGATCCGGTGTCGGTGCGCGATCTGCAGTGCACCATCCTGCATCAGCTCGGGCTCGATCCGCACCATCTGAGCTATCCCTATCTGGGCCTCGATCAACGCCTGATCGGGCCCGCTGAAGGACCTCAAATCAAGCACCAGCTGCTGGCCTGAGGACGTCCGGGCGATGCTAGCCTATCGCTCCTGATCGGCGCATCCGCCCCGGATCGCCGCCTTCGACCCCTTTTCCTTCCATGGCGAAAATCAAAGTTGCCAACCCTGTCGTCGAACTCGACGGCGACGAGATGACCCGGATCATCTGGGCCTTCATCAAGGACCGCCTGATCCTTCCCTACCTCGACATCGATCTGAAGTACTACGACCTCGGCATGGAAAGCCGAGACGGCAGCGACGATCAGATCACCATCGATTCGGCCAAGGCGATCCAGGAGTACGGGGTCGGCGTCAAGTGCGCGACGATCACTCCCGACGAGGCGCGGGTCGAGGAATTCGGCCTCAAGAAGATGTGGCGCTCGCCCAATGGCACCATCCGCAACATCCTCGGCGGCACGGTGTTCCGCGAGCCGATCATCTGCAGCAACGTGCCGCGGCTGGTGCCCGGCTGGACCCAGTCGATCGTCATCGGTCGTCACGCCTTCGGTGACCAGTACCGCGCCACCGACTTCGTCGTGCCCGGCCCGGGCAAACTGACGATGAAATTCGAACCCGCCGACGGCGGCCAAGCGATGGATTTCGAGATCTTCGACTTCCCCGGCGGGGGAGTGGCGATGGGCATGTACAACCTCGACGAATCGATCCGCGGCTTTGCGCGCGCGTGCATGAACTACGGATTGAACCGCGCCTGGCCGGTCTATCTGTCGACCAAGAACACCATCCTCAAGGCCTACGACGGCCGTTTCAAGGATCTGTTCCAAGAGGTTTTCGACGCCGAATTCGCGGCCCAGTTCGCCGCTGCCGGCATTTCCTACGAACACCGCCTGATCGACGACATGGTCGCCGCGGCGATGAAGTGGGCAGGCGGTTTCGTGTGGGCGTGCAAGAACTACGACGGCGACGTGCAGTCCGACACCGTGGCCCAGGGTTTCGGTTCGCTCGGCCTGATGACCTCGGTGCTGATGACCCCCGACGGCGAGACCGTCGAAGCCGAGGCCGCGCACGGCACCGTCACCCGGCACTACCGAGAGCACCAGAAAGGAAACCAGACCTCGACCAATCCGATCGCGTCGATCTTCGCCTGGACCCGCGGCCTGGCGCATCGTGCCAAGCTCGACGGCAACGACGATCTGCGCGACTTCGCCAACGCCCTGGAAGAGGTGTGCGTCGAAACCGTCGAGAGCGGTTCCATGACCAAGGACCTGGCCCTGCTGGTCGGCGGCGACACCCAGTTCCTGACCACCCAGCAGTTCCTGCAAAAGCTCGACGAAGGCCTGCAGGCGAAGATGCGCCTGGCCATCGCCGGCGCCTGAGCCGAAATGAGGCATCGGACGGCGCAATCGCGCTTGTCCGGTTGATGCGTTCCCTCCCCACCCTTCTTGCGCTGGTGGGGGTGGTCGCCCTTGCTCCCAGAGCGCTCCCGGCGCAGACGATTCTCCTGCAGGAGTCCTTCGACAACACCGGGGCGACCGGGGCCGCGGCGACCATTCCCAATCTTCAGGCAACCGGATGGACCGTGGAGGTCCATACCAGCGGGTCCGCGCCCTCCGGTTTCTATCAAGCCCCGACCGGGAGCTGGCCGTTCACCGACCCGCCGAAGGAAGGCGCGGGTTACCTCGGGGTGGCCACTTCACCCGGGGTGAATTCCAATTATTCGGCGTGGCTCATCCTGCCTCCGATCGGCAACCTTGGTGGTGAGGATCTGTCGCTCTTCATTTCCGCGACCGATCTCGGGATGTGGCGTGAGCTGGAAATCCGATATTCCCCCAGTGGTCAGATCGGCACCGGCGGCACAACCCAATCCGTAGGTGACTTCACCGATCTTCTCGCCAAGCCGATGTTCATTTTCAACTCCTGGTCGAAGGTCTCCGCCTCGGTGCCGGGAAATGGACGCCTTGCCATTCGTCTGATTTCCAAGGGCGGGGGTTCCGGCGTCAACGAGAACCTCGGCTTGGACGACCTGATCGTTTCCGGGAACGTGGGACCGCCGCTTCCGGGTCCTGGTGAGACGGTGCACTGGACTCCGGCGATGAGTCCGGTGATCGTCGACGCCACCTGGTCCGTGGTTGAGAGCGGCACCCTGATCATCGATGCTGGCGTCGACGTTCGCTTCGAAGCCAAGGGCCAGCTCCACGTCCACGGTACCTTGCTGGCTCAGGGTACAGCCGCACAAACGATCCAGCTGACCCGCCTGTCGGCGCAGATGCCTCCATTCGGCTGGCACATACTCAGCGCCAACATCCCGGTTGGCGTTCCCGGACCTCTACCGGTTCCCTTGGTTTCCTTGGACTGGACCGAAAGCGACGTCGATCTCAAGGCGGTCCAGGGTGGGGGTCTCGAGCTTCTTAACTGCACCTTGCGTCAGGGAGGATCGGTGGAGGCCCGTTTCGCCTCTGCTCTGATCAAGGGCAGTCATCTGCAGGACACCCGCGTCCAGATCCAGGAGTCCTGGGCGCGGTTGATCGGTTCGGTCTTCGATAATTCACCGGTCACCCTGCGGCGGGTGAAGTGCGCAGATCCTGTCATGGTCCAGTCCTGTGAATTCTGGGATTGCACGTCGCAGGCGGCCCTTTCCAATCGATATGGAAACGACCTCTTCCTGGCGGCCGACAACGTGTTCCGTAACAACCTGCTCGCGGTGGATCTGCACGGTGCCGGCCTGTTCCCTGGCAGCGTGGTCCCGGATCAGGGCAACGTCATCAATGAGGTCCTGCTGGGTGATCTCGGCGGACCCGCGCACAGCCCGCGGACCCACCTGCCGGCCCGGGTGGGTGCACCCTATCGCGCCACTGCAACGGTGGTCGGCAATCAGGTCGTCGAGCCAGGTGCCACCTTCTTCATGGATTCCGGCTCCAGCTTCAGGCCCTATGGTGACCTGTTGGGGACGCCTGACCAACCGATTCGATTCGAGCCATTCGGCGCGCTTCTCAGCTGGGCCGGAGTCCAGCCTCTGGGGTCAACCCTGACAAAGATGGAGAGTGTCGAGGTGGTGGGGGCGCAAACCGGTTTCCGCTATCCGACCACCATCGCGCACGTCTCCGACTGTTTGTTTCAGGATTGTGCCACTGGAGTGATCGCTCTCTTGAATGACGGGATCATCCATATTGAATCCTCACGGTTTTACGGAAACCAGGTCGCGGCGGAAGCCTCGCTGGGTACCTTCAATCAGAACTACATCAACTCAGGCAGCATTGTCGCCGACAAGGCGAGCAATCCGAACGCCTTCGCCGGCAACGCTCTCGCAGCAATGAAGGGTTTCCATGCCGAGTCCGTGTTCCGAGGAGCGAACAACTGGTGGGGAGATCCGAGCGGACCCCAGCACCCCTCGAACCCGAGCGGTCTCGGCGACCCTGTCCATCCCGACGTGACCGACTTCCGCCCCTTCCTGACCGCTCCGCCTGACCTGAACGATCATCCTCCGATGGTCCGGTTCTCCCAGATGGCCCCGATCCTTCTCGATGGGAGTAAGCACATCTTGCAGTGGTCCGCCGTAGACGACGGGACGATCGTTGCGCAGTGGCTGGAATACACCCCTCATGCCGGCAACCCAGGATTCAGTGTCTGGCTCGGGGACATTCCGGCCAGTACACGGTCGGTCGAAATCGTGGTGCCCGATTTCGTGGCATCCTCGAACATCAAGCCGTCGGTGTTCAGGATCATCGCGATCGATGAGAACGGCCAGCAAGGTTGGGCGGACTATCGATTCGGACATCATCTCACCCGGCCGCAGACGCTGACCTTCGGCCCCAAGGATGAAGGCTTTTCAGGCGAAGCCTTCGAAATCACCTGGAATCCTCCGGTCAGCGGTAGCGTGTACCTGGATCTGGCTGATGGAACCACCATCAGCCTGGGCTACGGCGGATCGGGGAGCCTGCCCGAGACCGCGAACAAGATCCCTGCGGTCAGCACCGACTGGGCTCGCTACCGCGTCCTCGATGCCGTGGCTGAAGAGCCGTTCCGGATTCGGCCGAGGATTTCCACTCTCGATTCTCCACCGGAACTCAGGCTTCGCGCGCCTCAATCCGGCGACCGCTACCGGGGTGGTGGCTTGGTGCTGGTGGAGTGGCTTGCGTCCGACGATCTTGGTTTGAGGTCCTTCACCGTCCTGGCCTCCTACGACGGCGGCTTGAGCTGGAATCAGGTGGCCGCTGATCTTCCTCCCAGCGCCAGAAGATTCGAATGGACCCTGCCTGCCTCAACCGGAATCCAGGAGGTCCTGGTCCGTGTCGACGCCTACGACACCTCCTTCCAACACGCGTCGTCGGTTCTGAATCCTGGCTTCGAAATCCTTCCGGGCAGTGCCCCCGAGTTGAGGCTGACCCACGTCGGTTCGTGTCCGGGTGCAGGAACCCTTCATCTCGAAGGAGCGAACCCAGGTGGTCAGGTCTACTTCCTTTATTCCTTCGCACCAGGGGTGATGGAGATCCCCGGCGGGCGGCCCTGTGCCGGTTTGTTTCTGGGCCTGGATCCGTCCAGCGTGCAATTGGCCGCTACCGCTGTGGCCGATGCGGCCGGAGCGGTGGCGCTCCCTGTGAGCATCCCGGCCGGAGCCTGTGGCAGGCTCTTCGGCCAGGCCGTCGAGGCGGGCAGCTGCCGGTTCAGCAACCTGCTGGCACTCTGAGTCCGCCCCTCCAGGCCGGCTGCTGCGTAAGGAGTCCGGTAGGGGGGGCTCAGCTCCCGGGCTGCTTGATGCGGAAGGTCTGGCTGAGGACTTCCTCGCCGACCTTCAGCTCGACGCGGTACTCCCCGGGCGGCGTCGGGGTGGGGCGGCGCCCTTGACGGCCGCCGCGCTGGCCGCCGCCGCGCCCCTGGCGCTGTTGCGGATTCCAGCGCATCGAGTGCATGCCTGCAGTGCGTTGCTCCTCGTCCTCGAGCTTGGTACTGTGCAGGACCGCGCCGGCAGAGTTGATCACCTTCACTTCGGCGCTGACGCCCTTTTCCAGCGCGGCGGCGAAATGCCACGCCAGGGTCAGGCCAGCGGCAGGATTGCGGCCGCGGAAGTGACGATCGCCGCTGCCACCGCCGCCGAAGGTGCGTCTGGCCAGCAACAGGTCGGCCGGTTTGGACAAAGCGCGAGGCTGGGCCAGCGCCTTGAGGGTGGCTTCCTGCACCGCGGCGACCTCGATGACCCACATGCCGCGGCCGTGGGTGGCCAGCACCACTTCGCGATCACGCGGGTGGATCGCCAGATCGTGCACCGCGACGCGCGGCAGGCCTGGAATCGCGGTCCAGTTGTGGCCGCGGTCGAGCGAAAACCAGGCGCCGAATTCGGTTCCGCACCACAACAGGTCCGGATTGCGTGGATCTTCGCGCACCACGTTGATCGGCTCGCGGGGCAGCGATTGGGCGATGCGCACCCAGCTGTCGCCGCCGTCCTCGCTCAGGTAGGCGAAAGGCCGGAAGTCGTCTTCGCGATAACCGGTGAAACTGACCAGTGCACGCTCGCGGTGGTGGCGCGACAGCTCCACCCGGCTGACCCACCAGCTTCCGGGAAGGCCGGGGAAGCGGTCGCTGAGATCATCCCAGCTCAAGCCGCCGTCGCGCGAACGCTGCACTTTGCCGTCATCGGTACCCACCAGCAACAGATTGGGATCGAGCGGCGATTCGGCGATCGTGGTGATAGTGCAGTGCGGCACATTGCCGGCGATCTTGTCACTGGCGCGCGTGGTCAGGTCCGGGCTGACCACCGGCCAGTGGTCGCCGCGGTCGTAGGACTTGAACAGGCGGTTGCCGCCGAAATAGATGATCTCGGGATTGTGATTGGAGATCAGGATCGGTGAACTCCAGTTGTAGCGGTGCGCAGGCAGGCCGGCGGCCGCACGCGGCGGGCGGATGCCGGCGCTGGTCCCGCTGCCCATGTCGCGGCGGTAGATCGCGCCGAACTGGGATTCGCCGTAGACCGTGTCGGGGTCGCGCGGATCGACCTGGGCGTAGAAACCGTCGCCACCACCGACCCGGCGCCAATCGCTGTTGAGGATGCCGCCGAAACCGCCGCGCGAGGGCCCCCCCCAGGTGCCGTTGTCCTGGGTGCCACCGTAGACGTGGTAGGGCTCGGACATGTCCAGGCCGACCGCGTAGAACTGCGCGATCGGCAGGTTGCCGTAGTGGTCCCAGGTGCGGCCGCGGTCATAGCTGACCCCCAGGCCGCCGTCGTTGCCGAGCAGCAGGTGCTCCGGGTCGAGCGGATCGACGACGATCGCGTGATGGTCGACGTGCACGCTATTGGCGATGCGCTGCCAGGTCTTGCCACCGTCGGCGGAAGTCATGAACGGCACCGAACACAGATAGAGCCGCTCGGAGTCGCTCGGGTCGACGCGGATCTGGCCGTAGTAATAGGGGGGGCTGCCGCCGGTCGGCCGTTCATTGCGCAGTTCCCAGCTTTGGCCGCCGTCGCTGCTGCGGTAGATCTGGCCGCCGATCTGCCGTTTGGGCCGCTTGTCGGCGTCGACCTTGATCAGTTCATCCCAGGTGGCGACCAGCCGCTGTTCTTCGTTGCCGCGCATGAAGACCAGTTCGCGTTCCTGGTGGCGGATCTCCTGGCTGAGCGTGCGCAACACCGCGAAGGGGTGGTCCAGTTCGAGGTCGCCGTGGCGCAGCAGAACGTCTCCGGCCTGCAGGCCGAAGGTCTGCGCACCCGAACCGACCTCGACGGTCTGCACCACCAGCTTGCCGCCCTCGAATTTGGTCGCCAGGCCGGTGGCCGGTAGTTCGCCGGACAGGACCCGGTTCTGATTGCTGACCGTGGCATAGACCACGCTGGCAGCGGCGGTTCCCGGGTGGATGTCGAGCCCGATGCGGCCGATCTCGCCGTCGGGCAGTCCGCCCTCCAGGCGTTGCCAGTGGTCGCCACCGTCGTCGCTGCGCCAGATCGCGGAACCGGGACCAGCACCGTCGAAGTTCCAGGCGCGCCGGCGCCGCTCATAGGTGGCGGCATAGAGTCGCTGTCCGTCGTTCGGATCCAGCGCCACGTCGACCGCGCCGACGTCGGCGTTGACGAACAGCACCTTTTCCCAGTTCTTGCCTCCATCGAGGCTGCGGAACACGCCGCGTTCCTCGTTGGGGGTGTAAAGGTGGCCGAGCGCAGCGACGAAGACGCGCTGCGAATCGGCGGGGTCGACGACGATGCGGCCGATGTGGTGGCTGTCCGCCAGACCCATGGCCTGCCAGTCCTTGCCGCCATTTTCCGAGCGGTAGACGCCACTGCCCCAATAGGAGCTGCGTTGGTTGTTGGCCTCGCCGGTGCCGAGCCAGATGACCTCGGCGTTGTTCGGGTCAAGCGCCAGGCATCCCAGCGAGGTGGTCCGAGCCTGCTGAAAAAGCGCTTCCCAGGTCACCCCACGATTGGGGCTATACCACAAACCCCCCGAGGCCGAGGCGATCCACAATGAATTAGGCTTGTTTTTGTGCAGCGCGAGATCGACAATGCGGCCACTGAAGACCGCCGGACCGATTTCGCGGGCCTGGAGGGTATCCACCAGACCGGGTGGAGTCGGGCCCTGGAGCGCGGCCAGGGACAGGAGGAGAGAGAGGGGGGCAAAAACCATGGGGGACCTCCAGTATGTCGGTTTAATCCGGACCGGGAAATAAGCCGATACGGGAAATTGGATTCCATTTTCCCTGAGAATCATTTGTTTTCTAGGATCTTGGAACAGGGAGAAGGTCGGCCTCGTCCACACCCCGCAGGGTCTATCTTCGCCCTTCCTCAGCCCCTCCTGTCATGCTCCCCTCTGTCCTGATCGCCGTCCTAGCCCTTGCCGAGCCTACGCAATTTGCGGGCAACGCCGGCGGCGGATTTGAAAAGTCTTCAACCTTGTATGGGCCCAGTCAAGCGGGGCTTTTCGGGCGTTGCCTCGCGCCTATTGGCGACGTCGACGGCGATGGTATCGGCGACCTTTTGGTCGGCGCACCGGGGCATGACGAACCTGGAATCACAAACTCCGGTCTGGTCCAGGTCTACAGCGGCGCAACCCAGGCCTTGATTCATTCCCACCCCGGCACGATGGCCTATGAGACCGTCGGGATTGCCGTGACCGCCTTGGATGACATCGACGCCGATCTGGTTCTCGACTACGCCTACGCCACACGTCAGGGGGGAGGGACGGTCCACCTGTGTTCCGGAGCCACGGGAACCCTGATCCGCACCATCCCGGCGCCGGTCGACGCGCTCGAATTCGGTTCTTCGCTGCACCTCGCCGACGACATGAGCGGTGATGGCGTTCCAGACCTCATGGTCGGCGCCGAGAATTCCTTGGTCGCCGGCCTTGCGGTGGGCAAGACCTACCTGATCGATACTTCCACCGGCAGCGTGATCCGTGAATGGAGCGGCAGCGCGGTGGGCGACGCCTTCGGCCGCCAGGTCAGTTCGATCGCCGATATCAATTCCAATGGCTTTCCTGAAGCGGTGATCGCCGCGCCCGGCACCGATTCCGGCGGTCTGCTCGATTCCGGCGCGGTCGTGGTCTTTGACGGCAACACCGGAGTGGAGCTGCTGCGAGTCGACGGCACCCATCTCAGCGGCTGGTTCGGCAGTTCGCTGGTCGGCCTCAACGATTTAGACGGCGATGGCCTGGCCGATTTCGCCGCCGGCAGCATCTATGACGCTGGCATGGGAGTGCAAGTAGGCGCATTCGGTACCTACTCCAGCGCCAGTGGGTTGGAACTGCTGCGTTACACCGGCAACGACACCAACGAACAATTTGCCGCTACCCTTGCGGCCGGCGGCGACTGCGATGGCGACGGCATTGAAGACATCCTGGTCGGCGCACCCGGCTCGCTGTACGAGGGCCGGGTCTATCTCTATTCCGGCGCCTCCGGGGTCGGTGCGGAGACCGGAATCCTGGCCAAAATCGAGAACGAGGGCGACCATGACTTCGGCTATGCGGTGGCGCGCGCCGACGACCTCGACCTCGACGGCATCGCCGACCTTTTCATCGGTGCTCCCAGTGCCGAGGATCTTGGGGTAGAGACTGGTGCGGTGGTGGTGTGCCTTTCGAAAGTCTTTCTGACCGCCGATTCACCCACATTCTCTTCGGCCGCTGGCGGCACCATCACCTACTCGATGGACTTCCCGCCGGACACCACCGGAGGCAGCGCGGTACTCAACTACCAGCTGCTCGCTTCGGCGGTGGGCACCGGCCCGACCGCGCTGGGCGGTTTTGTGATTCCGCTGACCAACGACTCCATGTTTGTCGACACGCTGAACAAGCGTTATCCAGGCATGGTTGCCAATCCATTCGGCAACCTCGACCTGAACGGCGACGGGAGCTTCTCGCTGACCTTCCTGCCCGGGCAGGCCGACAACTTGGTCGGCAGCCTGTTCTGGCTCAGCGTCGGCTGGAGCGAGGTCGGTTCTCTGGGCTTTGTTCTGCACGGCTTCAGTTCGCCGGTCTCACTGGAAGTCCTGCCATAAAAAAACGCCGTCGTCCTCCCCCGGACAACGGCGTAACAATCCCCCGTTGGATAGCGTGATGCCAGTGGATCACTGCGGCGATTGCCAGCGGGATCCGAGCAGCGGGATTTCGCTGCGACGCAAGCGGATGATGAGCAGGCTGGCGGCCAGGGTGGCGAGCGCCATCCCGAACAGCGCGCCGCCGTCGTCGCCGACCACTACGCCGAGTGCCAGCAGGTGGGTCAGCACCGCGCCAGTCATCAGGCCGACGGCCATCAGCGCGCCAAGCACCGCCGCACTCGGCATCAGCAGCATGGCGGCGGCGGCGAGTTCGCTGACTCCGACGATCAGGCGGCCGAATGGCTCGGCGCCGAGCTGGCGGAACATCTCCATCGCCTCGGGTGCGCCACTCAGCTTGAAGAACATGGCTTGTCCGAGGATCGCCGCAGCGAAGATCTGAGCGCCCCAGGTGGCGATCTGAGCGCCTCGGCTGCGCGGAAGCGGTAGGGTAATGGCGGTTGCGGACTTGCTCATGACAACACCGCCTTCGCCTGCTCGAGGCGCCTGTGACAGCATTTTGCAAGATCCGAAAGGTGGGGTGTTGGATAACAATTCGGAAATATTCTCCATAACGGCGGCCAGAGCTAGTCGAATGGGGCGCCATCATGAAGGGAAACACACAGCTTGCATCCATGATCAAGATCGCCACCTGGAGCAAACTTCTCGACCGCGAACCTGAATACGCCCTCGTCGCTGAGGTCGACCTGGTCGTCCTGCGACTGGGTTCAGAGGTTTCGGTCCTTTACGGCCGCTGCCTGCACCGCGGGGCGCTGATGTCGGACGGCCACATGGTGGGGGACAACCTCATCTGTGGGGTGCACGGCTGGGACTATCGCGCCGATACTGGGGTCAGCGAATACAACAATAGCGAGGCGCTGCACAAGTTCCACGCCGTGGTCGAAAACGACGCGGTGCTGGTCGACGAGGAGGAGATCCGCGCCTTCGCGCGCAGACATCCGCAGCCTTACCAGCGCGAGGAGTACCTGGGCCTTTACGCCGACGTGCACGGAACGCCCGAGGAACCCTTCAACACACACATCCAGGAGCTGGCCAAGAAGGGTTACGCGGGAGTGGGACACCACGGCCCGACCTCGGCCATGGGGGTTGCCCTGACCGGACTTCCGCGCTGGGACGACATCCAGGTGCTGACTGCGCAGATGGCGCGCAAGCCCTTGCTGGACGAAGAGGAAGTCGGCACCGAACTGGTGATCGGCCCGCGCGCGGAGAAACCGCTGCGCCTCGAGGTTCCGCTGTTGGTCAGCGACATGAGTTACGGCGCGCTGTCGGAAGAGGCCAAGGTTCCCTTGGCCACCGGCGCGGAAATGGCTGGCACCGGAATCTGCTCCGGCGAAGGCGGCATGCTTCCCGAAGAGCAGCAGGCCAACAGCCGTTACTTCTACGAACTGGCCTCGGCCCAATTCGGCTGGAGCCTGGACAAGGCGGCGATGTGTCAGGCCTTTCACTTCAAGGGCGGGCAGGGGGCCAAGACCGGCACCGGCGGGCACCTGCCCGGCAACAAGGTACAGGGCAAGATCGCCGAGGTGCGCGGGCTGCCAGCCGGCACCGCCGCGATCAGTCCGTCTCGTTTCCTCGACCTCGACACCCCGGCCGACTTCCGCCGCCTCGGCGACGAGGTGCGCGAAGCCACCGACGGCGTGCCGATCGGTTTCAAGCTGTCAGCCCAGCACGTCGAGGACGACATCGACTTCGCTCTGCAGGGGGGGTGCGACTACGTGATCCTCGACGGCCGCGGCGGCGGCACCGGCGCCGCTCCCAACGTCTTCAAGAGCAACATCTCCATTCCGACGATGCCGGCGCTGGCGCGCGCGCGGCGTTTCCTGGATCAGAGAGCCGGTCGCGAAGTGACCCTGATCATCACCGGAGGTCTGCGCCACGAAGGTGACTTCGTCAAGGCCATGGCGCTGGGTGCCGACGGCATCGCGGTTTCCAACGCCGCGCTGCAGGCGATCGGTTGCCTGGGCATGCGCGCCTGTGACAGCAACAACTGTCCGGTCGGCATCGCCACCCAGCGCGAGGACCTGCGTGCCCGCTTGCAGATCGAAAAATCCGCGCGCCAGCTGGCCAACTGGTTCGAGGCCAGCGTCGGCCTGATGCAGGTGCTCGCGCGTGCCTGCGGTCACCGACATCTCAACCAGTTCAACATGAATGACCTCACCACCTGGAATCGAGACGTGGCCTACCTCAGCGGGGTGGAGTATTCCGGCGTGGTGCCGTTAAGCGGAGGCCAGCGCAGCGGCAATGAGGAGGTTCAGATATGAGTTCTAACGACCACGACCACGACCACGACGCAACTGCACCGGACCCCGCACAGGGTTGGTTCAAGATCCTGGACGGCGACGAACTTCCCGAAGGCCGCGTCAAGACCGTGACCTGCGGCCGCCGCAGCCTGTGCATGACGCGACATCAGGGCAAGTACGGCGCGCTGGACAACAAGTGTCCGCACCAGGGTGGGCCGCTCGGTGAAGGTTCGATCGAGAACGGTCTGCTGCGCTGTCCGTGGCACGGTTGGGACTACGATCCGATCAGCGGCAAAGCTCCCGGGTATGACGATGGCGTCGAGACCTTCCCGGTAGAGGTGCGCGACGATGGCGTCTACGTGCAGCTCGAAGAGGAGCAAGCGCACACGCGCACGGTTTCCGATCTGATGGCGGAATCCCTGGTCAACTGGGGTGTGCGTCAGGTGTTCGGCATGGTCGGCCACTCCAACCTGGGGTTGGCCGACGCGATGCGCCGTCAGGAACAG
Source organism: Planctomycetota bacterium (assembly GCA_021776925.1). Classification (GTDB taxonomy): domain Bacteria; phylum Planctomycetota; class UBA1135; order UBA1135; family UBA1135; genus JAJFFB01. The sequence goes on from JAJFFB010000128.1 coordinate 13,326, forward strand.
GCCGGCAAGCTGCAGTACATCGGCATCCGTCACGAAGGAGCCGCGGCCTTCGCGGTTTCGGCCTACGGCAAGCTCACCGGGCGTCCGGCGGCGTGCCTGTCGATCGCCGGGCCCGGCGCCACCAACCTGCTGACCGGCTTGTGGGACGCAAACGTCGACCGCGCTCCGGCGCTGGCCCTGACCGGCCAGGTCGATACCCAGGTCCTCGGCCCAGGCGCCTTCCAGGAGATCGATCTAACCGCCGCCTTCGGCAAGGTCGCGCAGTGGTCGCAGCCGGTGCTGGCAACTTCGAAGCACGCGGAACTGGTCAATCTCGCGTGCAAGAGCGCGATTCTGAACCGCGGTGTGGCGCACCTGATCTTCCCCGATGAAGTGCAGACTCTGCCGGCGGCGGAAGACGCGCGCGCCGGTTCAGCCCAAGGGCGCATGACCAGCCGTGGGATCGAACCTCCGCCCGAGGCCGTTGCTGCGGCCCTGGACAAGATTCGCGCCGCCAAACGGCCGCTCATCATCGTCGGCCATGGTGCACGATTTGACATGGACGCGGTCGAGGCCTTCGCCGACCGCCTCGGCGCGCCGGTGATCACCACCTTCAAGGGCAAGGGTTTGATCTCAGATCACCATTCCTTGGCAGGCGGGGTGCTGGGTCGCAGTGGCACGCCGATCGCCAGCTGGTGCATGAACGAGTCCGATCTGCTGATCGTGCTCGGCGCGAGTTTCTCCAACCACACCGGGATCACGCCCAAGCTAGCGACCATCCAGGTCGATTACGATCCGATGATCCTCGGCAAGTTCCACGCGGTCGACGTGCCGGTGTGGGGTGAGATCGGCGCCACCTTGAAGATCTTGCACGAGCAGCTGCCGCAGGGCACCGGCGCCGAAGACCAGCGCCCACTAATCGCCGAACGCTGGCAGATCTGGCGGCGCGAGAAGAAGCGACGCCGTGCCGACGAAGGCGACAACGGATTGAATTCGGCGACCATTTTCGAAGAGCTTTCGAGCGCCATTCCCGAGGACGCGATCATCGCCGTCGACGTCGGCAACAACACCTACTCTTTTGGGCGTTACTTTGAGTGCGCGCGCCAGGCGGTGCTGATGTCGGGCTATCTGGGTTCGATCGGTTTCTCGCTGCCGGCGGCGATGGGCGCCTGGGCTGCCACCCAGGAAGAGGATTCCCCCTTCCACGGCAGGCCGGTGGTTTCGGTCTCGGGCGACGGCGGTTTCGGGCAATACATGGCCGAGCTGACCACTGCGGTCAAATACGGCATGAACATCACTCACGTCCTGCTCAACAACAATGAGCTGGGCAAGATCTCGAAAGAACAACGCGCCGGCAACTGGCAGGCGTGGCAGACCTCGCTGCACAACCCAGACTTCTCCAAGTACGCAGAGCTGTGTGGAGCCAAGGGCATCCGCGTGAGTGATAAGAGCGAATTAGCCGCAGCGCTGGCCCAGGCCCTCGCCCACCCGGGTCCCGCCCTGGTTGAAATCCTCTCCGACCCGGTGCTGATCTGATGGCATTCGGAGAACGAAGAACATGATCCTCGCCATCTATCTCGTCAACGCCTTCCTCGTCTACCTGATGGTCGGCACCGTGTTCGCCGTGCTGTTCGTGACCAAGGGTGTCGGCCGCATGGATGCGGACGCGCGTTCGGGAAGCTGGGGCTTTCGCCTGATGGTTTTTCCAGGATCGATGCTGTTGTGGCCCTACCTTCTGCTGCGCTGGCTCAAATCCGCAGGTCCGCGCCCGGAACAGAATCCGCATCGTCTTTCCTGTCGGGGCGTGCCCGAGGATTCTGAAGGGGAGGTGGGATCATGATCCAACCCCTGCGTAGAAGGCACCGCTTCATGGTGACGACCCTTGGAGTCTTGATCCTGGCTGGTTTCTTGATAGGTTTGCAGGCGCGCCAGGACGTGCCGCACATGGCCGCTGCGGAGTTGGGTTCCGCGGGTGCGGTTCGTCAGGCCCTCGGTGTGCCCGGCGAGCGCCTCGGCGATCTTCCGCTGCTGGCTCGAACCCTGCGTTTGCCGGTCGACGAGCGGGGAGTTCCAGTGGTCGATGCTGTGGCGCCGGATGCTGCGTCCGGGTACTTCCTGCAGCTCCTCGCCGATCCCGATTGGAACGAGGCCGACGTCCTGGTCTACCTTACCCAGGTCGCAGGGCCGCATGATGCGCTGCCGCCCGCGGCGCAACTGCTTGGCCCCATGGGCGGCTGGCGGGGGGGGCTGTTGCCGATTCCGGACGCAACCCCTTGGTTGTCCTCGAGCGTGGTTCTCTACAGCCTCGCGCACCAGAAAGTCCTGGGCAGCGGCCCCTTGCCGCAGGTGGAACCCTAGATGGGACACGCATACCAAGCGGTCGGCTGGAACCGACAGAAGAAGATCTACGACGGCGTCCTGCTCGGCGCGATCCTGCTCTATCTCGGCGGTTTCCTTGGACTGGGTTTTGCCACCCATCCCGATGCGACCTTCGAGACGATGCTGATTCGCGCGCTGGGAACCGGGGCGCTGCTGCTGCTCCACGTCATCTTGTCGATCGGTCCCTTGTGCCGGCTCGACCGCCGTTTCCTGCCGCTGCTCTACAACCGTCGCCACCTGGGCGTGGCGATGTTCATCCTGGCGCTCGGCCACGGCACGCTCTCCACCATCCAGTTCCATGCTTTCGGCGACCTGCACCCGCTAGTCAGCCTCTTGGTCAGCAACACGCGTTTCGACAATCTGGCGCAATTCCCATTTCAGCCGCTGGGTTTCTTTGCCCTGATCATCCTGGCGCTGATGGCGACCACCAGTCACGATTTCTGGCTGTCGATCCTCAGCGCTCCGGTGTGGAAGGCCTTGCACATGCTGGTGTATGTCGCTTACGCGCTTATCGTCATGCACGTGGTCCTGGGCGTGCTGCAGACCGAAACCAGTCTTTGGCTGAGCGGCGCCTTGGGTGCCGGGGTGCTGTGGGTGTTCGGTCTGCACATCGTCGCCGGGCGGCGCGAAGTGCGCGTCGATCTGACGCCGGCAGGCGTGGAGGCCAACTCCTACGTCGACGTCTGCGCCTTGCAGGACATCCCCGAAAAACGCGCCAAGGTGGTGTCGATCGACGGCGAACGCGTGGCCGTATTCCGTTACGACGGCAGGGTCTCGGCGCTGTCCAACCCTTGTCAGCACCAGAACGGCCCGCTCGGCGAGGGTTGCATCCGCGACGGCCTGGTGACCTGTCCCTGGCACGGTTATCAATACCGGCCGGATTCGGGAGCTTCGCCCGAGCCTTTCACCGAGAAGGTCCCGACCTTCAAGGTCAAGGTTGAAGAGGGCCGCGTGCTGGTGCAATCCAACCCGCAGCCAGCCGGAACCCGGGTTGAGCCCGCCACCTTCAACGCCGAGGAGATCGATGTCTGATCCGAAGCAGGAGTTCTACGTCGGTTATCTGCCGCAGGCGCCGCACGGCCTCGGCCGTTTCCTCAAGGCAGGCATCCTGATGCTGCTGCTTGGAACTGTGGTCGCGGCCGCAATCCTGAGCATGGCGCAGAGTCCGTACTCCAAGGCCAAGTTTGAATTCGGCGTGTCAAGCATCCTGGAAGGGCGTATCGAGGAACTTCCTTTTCCCACCCTGATGGTTCCGCGGGAGGGCGGCGGCGACTCCCGTTATCTGCTCACGGTGTTCGGCAAGAAGGGGGCGGACGAAGCAGTCGCAGGGTTCGCCGGCAAGCGCGTGCGCGTGCGCGGAACGCTGATCTACCACGACCAGTTGACGATGGTGGAATTGGGACCCGCAGCGATCGAGGTGCTGGCGCCCGCAACGGCGGAGCCAGACGCCTCCGACGGAACCGTGGCGGGCGGCGGCGCCTGGACTCAGACCGGCGCAGGAGTGGAACGCAGCCTGATCGGCGAAATCGTCGACAGCAAGTGCTACCTGGGGGTCATGAAACCCGGCAACCTGAAGACCCACCGCGCCTGCGCCACCCGATGCATCAGCGGCGGGGTGCCACCGGTGCTGATGGTGCGGGACGAACACGGGTTGGCCACCTACTTCCTGTTGACCTCGTCAAGCGGCGGCAGCGTGGGTCGCCAGATCGTGGATCGCGGACTGGTCGCGGAACCGGTGCGGATTTCGGGCGAGGTGGTGCGCTTTGGGGACCTGCTGGTGCTCAAAGCGGACCCGGAGACCTACCAGCGACTGGACTAGGCGCGATCCCTGATCTGCATCACTGCTTTGCATCATTGATCGGCGTGGGACCGCAGGACGCGGGTCGCTCCTGATGGAGCCGAAGGTGGTGCCGTTCCGCCTGTCGCAGAGGAATGGTCCCCCTCGGTCGGCGGATAATTCTCCATGCCATGGAAGGGCATCGGCTCCACCGTGTCGGGGAAGGCGGTGTACAGATCCATGTCCTTGCAATAACCATCGGCGTGCAGGACCACGGTGCGCGCCCAGCCCTCTGGCAAGGGAGGCAGGCCAAGGGTGGAGAATTCCAGCGCGATCTCCTCGCCGCGCGCCATGATCACGAAGCGATCGTCGACCTCGCCGAGCAGATCGCGCACGTCACCGTAAGGAGTGAAACTTCCGCTCATGATCTTGAACGGCACACCCTGGTCGAGGCGGTGGTAGTCGTAGACGGTCGGATTGGCGCCGTCGGGAGAGTATTCGCGCGGATAGCCAAGGGGGCGCAGCGTCGCGGCGTGAGCTTGCAGAAGGTGCATTCCCACCTGCGCCTTGCCGAGGTCGGTGGCGACGAAGGCCTGGTCCCAGAAGACCTCCATGTTGCTGCGGATGCGCAGGCGGCCGTCGTGTTGCAGGCCGAGCGCGGAGACGTCGACGCTCATCATGCGCGGCAGGCCAGCAGGGAATCCGGCCTCGGCGATTGCGGTGCGCCAGCCGCCGTTGCCGTCGGGCACCTCGATGCGTGGCGGTTGCATGCTCAGGCCGGCCTGCCAGGCGGCGAAGTTGACGTGCGAGTAGGTGTACTCCACCCAACCGTGAAGGAACAAGAAGAGCGGTCGTTGCGGATCGATCGATGCCAGCGTGTCGCCGAAATCGAGTTCGAGCCAGTGGTCACGGGCGAAGCCGACGAAACGTGGATCGATCGGTGGTTCGACGTAGTGGCGGTCGATCGCCAGCACCGCGTCGAGTTGGTCCAGACCTTGCTCATCTTGCGCAGCGATCGGTAAGTGCTTTTGTGCGACCGTCAGCGCACGCCCGTCGGGGAAGGGGGGGGTGCCGGTGAAGCGTTCGTCGGGGTACAACTCGACCTCTTGCGGGTGCTGGTACACCTTGAGGTACATCTGGTCGAGATAGGTGACCTCCTCGAGCGGTTCGGTGATGCGCAGCAGGTAGTTGCCGTCGCGCGGTTGGATCAGCTGCGGAGGAATGCGCACGTCCTCAGTCGGATCGGGTGGTGCGTACACCCCCGGGCTCTGGAAGAAACCGAGACCGCCGACGCCGAGGAAGTCCGTGACAAAGGCGAAACGTTCGCCGTCCCAAGTGAACAGGATCGGACACGACGATGGTTTGCGCGCCACCTTCTGTACCCGCCACAGCTGTGCGGCGGCGACTTCCATTTCGCTTTGCAACACCGCATCGGGCCAGGTCAGGCGCACGTAGTCGGCCTTGCTGCGACCGCGCAGGCCGAAGTGCGCGCGGCGCGGCGGACTGCTCAGATAGCCGCCGGAAGGGGTCAGGCGCCGGATCTGGGTGTGATTGTGCGTTTTGACCTCGACCAGCAATCCGGGTGATCCGGCGGCCGCCCACACCGGATCCTGCTCGCCTTTGCGCGTCGGCAAGACCTGCAGCCACTGCGCATTGGCGGCAGGGGGGGCTTGCCACAGTTCGGGGGTCGAGTCCGCGGTGGCGAGCAGGATGTCGAGTCCGCCGTCCTGATCGAAGTCGGCCGCCGCCGCTCCGCGCGCACGCACCTGATCGTTGGGCGCTCCCAGTTCTCCGCCGCTGCGAAATCCGCCGACGCCGTCGTTCACCAGCAGACGATGACCCAATTCCTGGCCGATGCGCGCATCGAGCAACACAAGGTCGAGGTCGCCATCGAGGTCGTAGTCTCCTACCGCAACGCTTGCAGCGCCGTCACAACCGGGCAGCGCGTCCAGCCACTGCAGGTCTTCCTGGTAGCGCCCGCGCGCGCTCTGCCTCATCAGGCGCGGGGGCAGCGGGCCGTGCAGCAGCATCAGGTCCTCAAGGCCGTTGCCGTCGAGATCGGCGAGCACCGCGCCACTGGCGCCGCGATCGCAGAGCTGAGGGTATTGCTCACTCCCGTGGCGATAGACTCCGGCGCGGTCGTTGAGGAAGATCTGGTTGCGGGCGTGATGATGGATCAGATACAGGTCTAGATCGCGGTCGGCGTCAACGTCGAAGAACAACACCGACAGACTCGCCTTGGCACCGCCGCTGAGGTCTACGGTCTGGTCTTCGCTAGCTGCGAAGGTGCCATCGCCGTTGTTGCGCCACAGCACGTTGGCCGCGCCCGCCGTCGCCTCCGGGCTCACCGGACCGAAGTTGGCGACGTACAGGTCAAGATCACCATCGTGATCAGCATCGGCCCAGGCGCAGCCAACGCTGATCACGGCCTCGCCGGCGACGCCCGCAGTCGCGGTCACGTCGGTGAACATAAACCCCCCATCATTGCGGTAGAGGCGGTTGGATCCGCGACAGCTGAGGAAGAGATCCGGGTCACCATCCTTGTCGTAATCCCCGAACCAGGCTCCGATCGCGCCCTCGCCGCGGATGCCGTGGTCGTTCATCACTTCGAAGCGGCCGCCCTCGTTGCGATAGAGCACGCCAGCTCCCTGCGCCCCCATGCCGGGTAGGTAGAGGTCGAGATCAAGGTCTCCATCGATGTCGGCCAATGCCACACCAGGCCCGAAAGCGGGCAGGTCCGCTGTGGGTGTCTCCTCCACCCCGCCCGGCCAGCCCGGCCGTCCGGCGGCGGCGTGGACCAGGCCGGTTTCCGCCGCGCGGTCCTGGAAGGACACCGGAGCGGGGGAGTCCTGCGCGGTGGTCTCGGCGAATACCCGCAGCACGTTGGCGTAGCGCCCCATCTCGCCGTATTTCATGCCCGCGACCTGTCCCGCTTTGGCGCTCTTCAATGCGCGGAAGCGGTCGAGCAGCGCCAGAGCTTGCTGACTCTCGCCTGCGTTGCGATAGAGCGTGGCGAGTCGGTAGGTGGCCGATTCATGATGGGGCGCGAGCGCCAGGGTGCGCTCCAGATGCGCGCGTGCCGTAGCCTGGTCACTCCTGAGCGCAAGAATGCCGAGTTGATAGTGCGCATCGGCGTCTTCTTCATCGAGGGCCACCACGCGTTCGAACAAGGCCGTCGCCTCCTCTACCTGATTGAGGTGGCGGAGCAGCATCGCCAGGGAGTAGAGCGCGTACAGGTTGTCGGCGTCGACCTCGATCACCCAGCGCAACTCTTGCTCGGCATCGGCGAAGACCTCCTTCTTCTGCTGGTTGAGCAGCGCGATGCCCAGGTTCAAACGGCCCGGAATCCAACCCGGTGCGAGTTCCACCACGCTCTGAAACGCGGCTACCGCTTGGTTCGGTTGGTAGCGTTCCATCGAACCGATACCGCGGTTGTAGGCGGCCACCGCTGCATCAAAATTCTGCTGTGGGATCCCGGCAGCGGGAATGCTCTCCTTGCCACAACCGCACAGAAGGCACATCCACGAACACAGGATCATCCACAGGCCCAAGAGTTTCATGACAACTTGTTTTTTGCCGCGGCGATCGCCGCAAGATTCTGCTCGACCCGAAGATCGGCTTCGTTGGTCCACTGGTGGGGGGGGTAGTGGCTGTTCTGATAAACCGGGTAAGCCTCGTTGCGCAGGTGCGCGAGCATGTGATGGCCGCTGCGCACACTGCGCTCGTGCCGCAGCGCGGCGACGTCGACCGGGCCGACCACGATCTTTTCGCCCGGTCCTGGATCGGCCTGGGCCAGGATGCGGCCGTCGTAGTCGACCACCATGCTGCCGCCCGGCCACGAGAATGGCGGGTAGTGCGACAGCCGCGCGGCCTGGTTGCTGGCGACGACGAAGGCGGTGTTTTCCAGCGCGCGGCAGCGATTGACCACGGTCCACCAGTCCATCGGCGCGGTCGCACCCCACGGATCCATATAAGCGGAAACCCGGATCAGCACCTCGGCGCCGTTGGCGCTGAGCTGGCGCAGCACTTCGGGGAACAGCCAGTCGTAGCAGATCGCCACGCCAAGATTGCCGATCGGCGTGCGCGCCACCGGGAAGAGCTCGTCGTCGTAACCCTCGAGGTCGTGCGGACTCTTGTTGACCTCCCACGGGATCCACGGGTTGACCTTGCGGTAGCGGCTGAGGATGCCGTCCGGCCCGATCAGGCAGGTGGTGTTGAACACCGTGCCGGGCCAGCGCGGGTCCTCTTCGAGGAAGGTGCCGGTCTGGATGTAGACGTCGAGTTCGCGCGCCAGTTCGGTGTAGGCCTCGGTGTGCTCATTGGGGATCGGCACGGTGAGGTGCTGCAGCAGTTCGGCCGCGGTCGCATAGACCGGGGCGGCGTGCGCGAACTCGGGGAAGACCACCAGCTTGACCGGCAGGAAGGGCGAGTAGCCCTCGACCGCCATGCGCACCATGTCGCGCATGTGCGCAGCGCGCGCGCCGATTTCCTCGCGGCGTTGCGGATTGGGCTGGTCGGTCTGGCAGGCGGCGGCGGCGTAGCGCAGGGTCTCGCCCGTAGCGGGCGTGGAGTCGCCCAGGTTTCCGCCTGAGGGGGGGGTGGCGTTCATGGCTTTCGCGTTCAGGACGAGCAGAGTGGATCAGTCCCGTTGGACTACCAGGTCCGCGGGTACCTTCACTCTTTCCATAGTCTGCAAGTGGCCATCCGGCCAGCTCACTTCCAGCGCCACCTCGCGGGTGCCGGCGGGCAGACCAAAATGCGCCACCGGCGCGCTGGAGGCGAAGAAGCTGACCCCGCTGGCGATCCAGCGGTGCTGCACCGCCGAACCCGCACTCAGCTTGATCTTGGCGCCGATTCCGGAGTGCTCGTGCCCGGGGCGCGGATCTTCCAGGCGCACGATCAGCCAGGCCCCGCCATCGCGGTCGTTGCGCAGGACGCGCACGGCCTGGTTGCGCCCGCTGACCACCATGTCGACGTCGCCGTCGCCGTCGAGGTCGCCGAAACCGGTGCCGCGGTCACAGCGTTCGTCGTCGAGCCAGGCGCCGGCGCTGCTCGCGTCGAGGCGCCGGAACTGATCGGCCTCTCGTGCGTAGAGCACCGGCGGCTGGTTGTAGCCCCAGTCGCGCGCCTGACACACGTCCTGCGGGTAGATATTGCCGTTGAAGAAGATCAGGTCTTCGTCGCTGTCGTGGTCAAAATCAAAGAAACCGGTCGCCCAGCTCAGATAGGGGCGGCTGTCCAGGTGCAGGCCGTAGGCCATGGTGCGGTCCTCGAAGAGGAGATCGCCCAGGTTCAGATGCAGCGTGTTGGTGTCGAACATGAAATTGGTGGTGAAGACGTCGGGCAGGCCGTTGCCGTCGACGTCACCCACCGCGATGCCCATGGTCGCCTGCCCCTCGCCTTCTTCGCTGAAGGCAATGCCGCTGAACACGCCGACCTCTTCGAAACGGGCTCCGCCGAGGTTGCGGAACAGGAAACACGCACGCGAGTCATTGCCGACGTAGATGTCGGGCAGGTGGTCGCCGTCGAAATCGAGGATCACCGCGCCCAGTCCCCACGAGGCCGGTTGCGCCAGGATGCCCGATTCCTCGCTGATGTCACGGAAGGTGCCGTCGCCCTGGTTCAGGTAGAGCTGGTCATCGAGATCGGGCAGACCCATCGGCCCGGCGAGCACGCGCACGCCGACGAAAGACGAATACGGCGGAGGTGCACTGGGGTCGAGCACGCAGTAATTGCACACGTAGAGGTCGAGATCGCCGTCGTTGTCGATGTCGCCGAAGGAAGACCCGGTGCTCCACACCGCGCCGCGCAGTCCGGCGGCGTGGCCGACTTCCTCGAAAGCGCCCTTGCCGGTGTTGCGCAGCAGGGCGTTCTCGCCCAGACAGGTCACAAAGATGTCGTCAAAGCCGTCGTTGTCGTAATCACCCACGGTGGCGCCATAACACCAGCGGGTCAGGTCGATCCCGGCCTGGGCGCTGACGTCGCGAAAGCGCAGGTCGCCCAGATTCTCGAACAAGCTGCAGCCGGGACCTAGATTGGGTTGCGCGATGGTAGCGCCGTTGGGAACAAAAACGTCGCAATCGCCGTCCTGGTCGAAGTCGATCAAGGCGATGCCGGTGCTGATCGACTCAAGCAGCATGGTCGGCGGATCGACTCCGCTGATCTGGTGCGCGTGCAATCCGCTTTCCTGGGTGACATCGGTGAAATGGATCGACGCGGACTGCGCGTCGTCGCCAGGAGCGCCGCACGCGTACGTCCACAGGAGAAAGAAGGCGGGGAAGGCGTAGCGCGACATCAGCGGTGATTGACAAAGGGCGGGGTGACCGGGTTCTGGTTGGGCTGCAGCGGCCCCCCCCCCAAGCCGCTCTTCAGGCGCTCAAAACTCTCCATGGCACTCGCCGCTGCGTTGCGGTCCCCCAGTCGCAAGAGGACGCGCCAGTGCGCGTAATGAACGTCGGCTTGTGACGGGTCGAGGGCGAGGCTGCGGCGCATGGCCTGGTCGGCGGCATCCAGGTCGCCGTTCTGCAGGTGGGCGTTGCCGAGGCCGGCGTGGACCTTGGCCAGCGACGGATCGGGCTGGCCGCCTGCGGCGGTGGATCGCCGTTCGAATTCCAGCAGCGCTTGCTGGAACCGGGTCAAGGCCTGAGGCGCCTGTCCTTCCTGTAGGGCGAGCTGGCCGAGGTAATAAAGAGTGTGGGGGTCTCCCGGGCGCAGGCTCAAATGCGCCACCAGCGCCTGCCGCGCCAGACTGCCCTCGCCGAGGCGCAGCAGGCAGGCGCCGTAGAAATGGAATACGCGGTGCGGCTCGACGAAAGCGGGGCCCCGTTCCAGCTCGCGCTCGAAACGCTGCCGCGCGCCACCATAGGCGCCGCCCATGAAATAGAGGACTCCGGCGGCGAAGGAGGCCTCGGCGCTGCCAGGGTGAAGGGATAATTCCTGCCCGACCAATTTGCGCGCGCGCTGCATCCGGCCTTGCGACATTGCCAGATTGAGCGCCGCCATTCCCTGCGTAGGTGCCGGCCACTGGCGCTCCGCGGCGGCGGCAAAAAGGGGCAGTGCCTGTTGGATCAACGCTGCGTGCGGGGACGGCTCGCTGGGGGGGGGCTGAGGGGGGGCTGCAGCCTTCTGCGGCGCGGCATCCTTGGCGCAGCCGGGCAACAGCAGGCTCAAGACCAAAGCACACCCAACCCAGTTCATTCCTGAGCCCCCGTGGTGGCGTATTCCAATTCGAGGTCGATCGGCCTTTCGGACAGCGTGCGCCAGCGATGCAGCAAGGGGTGAGCGGTGGCCTCGATGGCCTGTGCGGTCATCGCCTGGCCGCGGGCGGTGTCTCCCTCATTCGAGGTCGACCCACCGCCTGAGTCGGGGCTGCTGAGCTGGTGCGCCCGCGCCAGAAATTCAAGGGCCGTGTCGCGACTTCCCTGGTGGAATGCGATCCAGCCACGGAACCAAGGCGCCTCGATCGACTGGTTGTTGAGCATGGCGGCGTCGGCGAAATAGGCGTCGGCCTGATCGAGCTCGCCGGTGAGGATCGAAACCAGGCCGAGCTGGACCACCGACTCGCTTTCCTCGCGGTTGATCTCGAGGCAGCGCTGGAAGGCCGCGCGGGCCGCCTCCAGATCGTCGAGCGATGGATCGCCCCCCGGAAGCAGGATGCGACCGATCTGCATCCAGGCGCGGTTGCTCTGCGGACGGTAGAAGGTGAGCTGACGCAAGGTCTCGAGGGCTTCTCCTTCGTGTCCTTGTTCGAGCAGGGTGTTGCCGAGGTAGTAAAGGCAGTCCCAGTGCCCTGGCCAAAGCTGCAGCGCCTGGCGGTAACTGGCGACCGCGGCCTCGAGCTCGCCACCAATACGTTGTGCGCTGGCTTCACGAATCAGGGCGAAGAATTGTCGCTTGTCCTCGAGCGCATCCGGTTCATGCGACAAAGCCAGCAGGCGCCCGGGCAGCGCGGTGACCTCGGGCGTGGCGCCGCGCGTCCAGTGCACCAGGCTGCCGGCCGCGAAGGGGCCACCGCTCTCGCTGGTGCCGTCGGGCCAGCGCACCTCGATGCGATCGATCTGCCCCGCATCACCGAGTCCGAAGTGCAGCTCGCCCACCGCGCTCTGCGAAAGGTAGGAGGGCTGGCAGCCGACCTGGTCGAGCATTGCTTGCCCGCCCCATTCCACCATCACAGTGGTACCCAGGGCGTAGCGGTTGCCGCTCGGCTGACGCAGGCGCAACAGCACAGATCGATCTTCCTGTCCGCTGCGGTTCTGCAATAGATGGGCGCCCTCGCCGTGGGCCATGACCAACAGGTCGAGGTCGCCGTCGAGGTCGTAATCGAAGTGGGCGCCGCCGCGTCCGACGTGCTTCTGGCGGAAGAAATCTCCCGCCACCGCGCCGATCTCGAAGAAGCCGCGCGCATCACCGGCGTTCCAGAACAGCTGCGGGCGCTGCGGCACCAGCAATTCGGGGTTGTCGGCGTCGGGGATGGTGCTGCCATTGATCACGTAGAGATCGCGCAGCCCGTCGTTGTCGAGATCGACGAAGGCGGTCGCCCAGCCGACCATTTCCAGCGCGATCTGGCCGAGACCCTTGCGGTCGGCCTCGTCCATGAACAGGAGGGGGGGGGCGGCGCCTTCCTCAGCGAGGTCCCTGCCGACGTTTTCATAGAGAGCGTTTTCCTGCGCCAGCCAGTGGGTGATGAACAGATCGAAATCGAGATCACGGTCGTAATCGGCAACCGCCATGCCCATCGCACCGCGGTAATCACCGAGCAAGGCGCCGGCTGTGTAGTCGGCAAAGGTGCCATCGCCTTGATTCAGAAAGAGCGCGTTGTCGGAAACGTCGTTGGCGACGTAGAGATCGGGCCGGCCGTCCTGATTGAGATCGGCGAAGACCGCTCCCAGGCCGCGGCCGTTCTCATCGGCCACGCCGGCCGCCGCGGCCACCTCGTCGAAGCGGCCGTCACCGCGATTGCGCAGCAGCAGGTTGCGCTCGGCGGGGAATACCGAAGGGTTGAGGCGCGCCGGGATCGCGGTGCCGAACTGCGCCATCGGCGTGGTCGACCGCGTCTGTTCGCCGCTGTAACGCACGTAGCCGCAGACGTAGAAATCGAGATCGCCGTCGAGATCGTAGTCGGCTACCGAGAGCGAAGACCAGAATCCATGGAATGCGTCGACTCCAGAAAAAGCACTGATCTCCTCGAAGTGCCAGTCGCCGTCGTTACGGAACATACGGCAGCTCCCATAGCACGCCACCAACAGGTCAAGGTCGGCGTCGCCGTCGATGTCGGCCCAGCAGGCGCTGTTGACCATCGCGCGCAGGTCGAGGCCGGCGGCAGCGCCGACCTCCTGAAAGCGGCCGTTGCCGAGATTGCGGAAAAGCGCGCACGCCGCGCCCTGACCCTCCCAGCCTGTTTCCATTCCGGCCAGCGGCCCGGCCAGATTGCACAGGAAGACGTCGGTCCAGCCATCCCCGTCGACGTCGCCCAGAGCCACCCCGGAGCCCATGTCTTCGGGCAGCTGCCCGCTGCGCGTCGCCGGAAAGTGACGGAACTCCAGGCCGGCCTCGGCGCTGACGTCGACCAGCGACAGCGCCGGGTGGTCCGCCGGCAGGTCACGGCCGAGGGTGTCGACGATGCCCGCGTGCCGTTCTCCCGGCTCGAGTCCCTGATCCGCATCCGGCCACAGCAAGGCGGTCAGCGTGCTGCCGACCACCACCACGCCCAGCAGAGTGAGTCGCCGCAGGGTTTTGCGCCGCCAGAATTGCACCGCCTATTCTCCTCCTTGCGCCTCAGCGTCAACCACTTGGATCCTGGCTTCCGCGGTGGAAAGCGTGGTGATCGGCGCGGTCAGACCAGCGTCCTCGCCAAAAGCGAAATTGAGCAGGAATTGATCGAACTTGCGGTACTGAAGTTTGGCTCGGACCAGCAGTTCGCCCTTGGCGGCCCTGGGGATTTCGACGCCATGGACCTCCTCTTCGAGCACCTGGCCGCGCTGTGAGTCTGCGCCGCCGGGACACGCAAGTTCGAAGGTCGCCAATTCCTCGGCGCCGGGGAACATCGAGCGCTTGAAGCGCACGCCGACCATCTCCCACAGGTTGTGGCGGTCGATCAGGTTGCCGTAGCGGTCAACCGGTTCGGCCTTCATCATGAAAGAACCGGTCTCGACGAAGTTTTTGTCGTCGACCCTTCCGGAGTGGAACACCACCGCCCCTTGGTCGTCGAGCACCTCGATCTCGACCCACGCCTGAATGATGTCCAGCGGACCGGTGGGGAAGTCGTGACCGACCTTGTTGTTGAGCAGGTGCACCTTGAGGTCGACGGTCTCGCCAGGAGTGACCTGTTCGGGAACGTCGAGTTTGATCGGCACCGCCGGCCCCTGGCTCCAGCGGTCGGAGATCTCGGGTATCTCGAGTTCCCCCTTCAACCATTTCTCGACCAAGGCGCTGTGCTCGGCACCACCCTCGAGTTCGTGCAGCAACGGCATGTACTGGTTGGCGCCGAGGAAGCGGTGGCTGCGGTGTTTGCCATCGCCCGGGTTGCGGTTGAAATCGGTTTCGTCGCCGGATGCCGGGTCGGTGGAGTCTTCCAGCGGCATGTGGCATTCACGGCATTCCAGCGTCTTCTCCGGCTGGTTCTCTTCGTGCCAGCGGCTCGACTTCCAGTTGTCGTACTGGTTCTGCAACTGCACCCAGCCGACCTGGTTGACTTCTTCGTCGATGAACTGCTTGTGGCAGGCGGCGCAGAATTCCGGCGCCTTGAACATGCCGCGGGACAGCGTGTCGACGTGCTTCTTGGGATAGGCACGGATGAGGAAATCGCTGACGAACTTGGCGGTCTTGCCTTCGCTCAGTTCATAGACGTAGCGTTCGGGCTGCGACATGACGTAGTTGGCGTTTCCCTTGACGTCGGTCTCTTCGATCGCGTGGCAGGACAGGCAGCTGATGCCCTCCTTGTAGCCATCGTTGTCACTGAGGTTCTCGACGCCGATGAACTTGGTGCCGGAGAACAACGAGATCGGATCGTGGCAGCCAGCGCAGTAGCGCGTGGATTCGGCGCCGTTCTGACTCGCCATCACGCTCTGGATCTTCTGGAAGCCGGCGTCCATGGTCGCGTAGCGGTGCGCGCTGGGTTTCCATTCGGCCAGGATCTGTTCATGGCAGCCACTGGTGCCGCAGGATTCGGAACCGGACAACGACGCCGCGTCGAGGGCTCCGCCGTGCGCGGTGGTGGCCAGGCTGGGGGCGAAGGGCCCCTTGCCGTAGGGGTCCATGGCGTACTCCTGCGGGAATTCATTCACGAACGAAGCTGGCCTGACGAAAACCGTCAAACCGACGACCAGCAGCATGCCGCTGGCGGTCCAGGCAAAGGTCGCCCACGTATGCGAGCGGATGCCGCCGCGCAATTGGGTCGCCGCCGCCACCGAACTCTTCTTGCGCACCCGGCGCGCGATCACCACCAGGTGGTAACCGCCGAAGAAAAGCAGGCCGAAAGTAGTGACGATGTGGGTGTTGACCCACAGCGGCGTGATGCGACGCCCGAAAGCGGCTTCATAGGTCAGAAACAGACCAGAGAACACGCACAGCAGCATCATCGCGCCGGCGATCCAGCCGGCGAATTTCACCTGCGTCAGCGGGTACTTCCAATAGACCCGCAGGTGGCGCACCGAGAACAACACCAACGGGGGGAGGAAGAGCAGGCCGCCGACGGTATGCAGCACCACAGAGTGTTGATTGAACACGCTGAAGGGCAGCAGGAATATGGTCAGGCCGCTGATCGTGAGGAAGAGAGAGAGACCGGAAACCGCTCCGGCGAGGCGGTCATTCCAGCCGCGCAGGCTCTGTTCTTCCCAGTGATGGGGTTGGTTCACATCTTTCAAAGCCATGGTCCCAGAGGGATTTGGGGGAGGTTCGTCAGGCGTGGTGGCACTCATACTCTAGCCCTGAAAACCCAGTTTCATCAGGGTGAAAGTTTGGCCCGGTGGCAACCGTGGCCGCTTGACTTAAATGAGAATCTTTCGCGTTTTAATAAATCCTTAACCGTCAGTCCTTCCCTGCGTGCTTGCCTTCTTCATAGGCGGCGCGCGCAGCCGCCAGGGTCTCGGCGTTGCCGATGTCGAACCACCCACCTTTCAACGCGCACCCATGGACCTGCCGCTGGCCGACCAGCCACTCGAGGAAGTAGCCCGGCGCGTCGTCATTGCCGCCGCCCTCGAGATAGCGCCCCAGGTCCTGATCGATTCCCTGCGGAAAGAAATACAGGCAGATCGAGGCCAGATCACTTTGCGGATCCCGAGGCTTCTCGCGGAAGCGGGTGACCTTGCCCGAGCCATCGACTTCGACCTCGTTGTAGCGCGCTGCAGGAATGGGGGGGGGTATGCGGCGCAGCAGCAGCAACGGCGCGCGGTTCCGCCGGAACATCTCAGCGTAGGGACCGAGATCGAAATCGATCAGATTGTCGCCGGCGGCCACCAGCAGGCCTTCGCGATCTGCGGCGGTGCGGGCGCCGATTGCGCCGAGACAGCAATCCTCGATCGGGATGGCACGATCCTGCAACCAGTCGGTGGCGAGTTTCAAATCGCGCAGTGCACCGAGGTTGCTGTGGTCGTTCTGCACGCCATCGTTCAACACCTGGATCGGCCACGGCCGCTTTTCGGCGCTCGCCCACGCCACCAGGTCGTCGTGAAAGCGCTGGTTGCCGACCACCACGACCTCGCTCAGGTCGCGGATCGATTGCATGCGATCGAGCAGATGGCTGAGGATCGCCTTGCCGCCGACCCGCAGCAGGGGCTTGGCCTGGTCACGAGTCAGCGGGTAGAGGCGAGTGGCGAAACCGGCGGCGAGGAGGATGGCTTTCATATCTGAATGCGCGGCTGCAAGAATTCGAATCCGGCGCCGAGGTAACTTCGTTGCAGTGCCGCCAGGTCTTCGGTTTGCGCCGGCACCCCGAGCACCGCTCCGCCGGAGCCGCAGAACTTGGTCGCCGCGCCGAGCGCCCGGCCCAGGTCGATCATGCGCCGGTCGCGCGGTGTGATCGGAAAGAACTCGGCGCGCAGATCGAAATTGCGCTCGACCAGTTGACGCAGGCGAAGGTGATCGCCGCCGCGCAGGGCCTCGCGCCCCTCCTCGGCCAGGCGCGGAAGCTCGGCGATTCCCGCCACAACCTGCGGGTCCCCGGCCAACCAGCGCTCACGCACCCCGGCGTGCAGCGGGCCGGAAGCAGCACCGGGCTGGGGATCCCAGGCGATGAATAAGGGGGGCAAGGTGTCCGGGTCCAGGGCTTCGATCCGAGGCAGACCGTCGGCGTGGGAGAAATCCATCCACAGCAGGCCATTGTGGGCCTGGATCACGCGATCCTGCGGGCCGGCGGTGATGCCGAGGTGGTCGCGTTCGGCTTCCAGGGCGAGCTGGGCGAGGTGCATCGGGGCCAGCTCGAGTTCGAACCACAGCGCCAGCGCGCGCAGCGCGGCGAGAATGATCGCGCTGGAGCCCGAAAGGCCGGCTTGGCGCGGCACGTCAGTTTGGAAGGTGAGTCTCAACCGCCACCCCTGTGGATCCTGCTGTTCGGCAGGCAGCAGGCGGCGAAAGACCTTGACCGCCGCCGCGCACAGGCCGCCCGCCGGGTCGATGCTGGTCAGCGGATGCGCTTCGACCAGCGCCTCGGCGCGGAAGTCCGCCAGGGTGAAGGCGATGACCTTGCCCTGGTACAGGTCGGAGGGGTTGCCGAGCAGTCCAGCCCGGGCGTAGGCTTGGGCCGTGCACCGCGTCATCACACGAAAGCTTAGCAGTGCAATTCTGCTTCTCCTGACCCTCGCCGGACTGGTCCCTGGCTGCCAGTCGCCGACCCGCCCGCTATTCAAGGACGGCGACTTCGAGCACTGGATTCTGACCGGGGGCGCCGAATTCACCTACGAGGACGGCGTGCTCTACGGCATGGGCCGCAACCTGCCGCGCAACTCCTTCCTCGCCAGTCCGCGCGACTACGCAGACTTCATCCTTGAGGTCGAGGTCAAGATCGAGGTCGGCGGCAACTCCGGCATCCAGATCCGCAGTCATCTCGACACCGCAAATGACCGCGTGTTCGGATATCAGATCGAGATCGACCCTTCGGGCCGCGCCTGGTCGGGCGGTTTGTACGACGAAGGGCGGCGCGACTGGCTGGATTCCAACGAAGGCAAAGAGGAAGCGCGCGCCGCCTTCCGCCCCGGCGAGTGGAACCAGTACCGCATCGAGTGCCGCGGCGACCACATCCGCAGCTGGGTCAACGGCGTTCCGTGCGCCGATTTCCACGACCAGGTCGACGCCAGCGGGCGCCTCGCCTTCCAGGTACACGGCGGGCAGAAGGCCGACGTCTGGTGGCGCAATCTGCGCATCCGCGAGAGCGTGCCGCGCGCCGGAGGCTACGGTGGCCGCTGATCGGGTCGGCATCGCTCTGGTCGGCGCCGGCTTCCTCGCGCGCACCCGCGCGCGCTGCTACGCCAAGGCGGCCGGCGTACAGGTTGAAATCGCCGCGGTCACCGCCGCCAGCCGGGCCTCGGCCGAAGCCTTTGCCACTGCACACGCGGTCACCCGCATTGCCGACGATTACCAGGATCTGCTCCAGGATCCGAGCGTAGACGCGGTCGACCTGTGCGTTCCCAACCATCTGCACGCGCCGATGTGCGTCGCTGCCGCGGCCGCCGGCAAGCACGTCATCTGCACCAAGCCGCTGACCGCCTACGTCGGCCAGGATCTGCCCGCCGACGCCGCCGAAGACGCCGCCGGGGCGCAACCTCGCGGCGCCATGCTGGCCAGCGTGCACCAGGAATGCGAGCAGATGGTCGCCGCCTGCGCCGCCGCTGGCGTGCAGCTGATGTACGGCGAAAACTGGATCTACGCTCCGGCCGTGCAACGGGCGCAAGGTCTGCTGGCCAAGGCCGGCGGCAGTCTGTTGGAGATGCGCGGGTGGGAATCCCACAGCGGTTCGCACTCCGCCTACGCGCGGCGTTGGAAATACACCGGCGGCGGCGCCCTGCTGCGCCTCGGCGCGCATCCGGTGGGGGCGATGCTCTACCTGAAGGACTGCGAGGGCCGCGCGCGCAACGGCCAACCGATCCTGCCGGTGGCGGTCAGTGCCGAAGTCGCCGACCTGAGCCGCAACCCCGCGCTCGACGAAGGCGACCGCTTCCTCGCCGGCGGCTGGCACGACGTCGAGAACTGGGGCACGGTGGTGATCACCTTCGCCGATGGCAGCCGCGGCGTCGCCAATGGTTCCGACAACATGCTCGGCGGCATGGAGTCCAAGCTCGAATTGCTCGGCTCGCGCGCGCACCTGAAGTGCAATCTCTCGCCCAATGACCAGCTGCAGGCCTACGCTCCGGTGACGGGCACCTTCGGCGACGGCTACATCATGGAAAAGGTGCACGGCGACGCCGGCTGGACCACGCCGATTCCGGACGAGGACTGGAGCAGCGGGCAGTCGGCGATGTGCCAGGATTTCGCCCTGGCGCTGGCGCAAGGGCGCCCGGCGCTGTCCAGTGGCGAACTCGGCGCCCAGGTCACGCGCCTGATCTACGCCGCCTACCTCGCCGCCGAGCAAGGCCGCCGCGTGCAGCTCGATTGATTAGCGCCCGCCCTGTTGGCGCACCTCGTGCAGAGTCGCAGAGGAGACCAAGGTCGGATTCTCGGTCCAACGGCTGCGGATGTAGGTCAGCACCGCGGCCAGGTCTTCGTCCGGCAGGTGCGCCCAACCCGGCATCGCCAGATCCCACTCCGTGCCGGCGACCTGGATCTTGCCACTGAGACCAAAGAGCGCGATCTCGGCGAGGCGGCGATCGCTCTCCTGCAGCCATTCGGAAGCCTCGAAGGGGGGGGCGAGACCGGGCAGACCGCCGCCGTCGGGCTGGTGGCAGGCGCCGCACGAGATCGCGTAGACCTCGGCGCCGCGCTGGATCGCCCGCTGATGCGCGCTGCTCAGGTCCACCGCCAGCGGCGCGGCCGGCGCTGCCGCCCAGTCGACGCGTTCGTTCAGATACTCAGCCGCCTGGCGGTCGCTGCTGTGATCGACGCCAAGCAGCACGGCCAGCCCGACGGGTGAGGCCCGCGCGAAGCGGTACCTGGCATTGCCGCCTTTCTGCGGCAAGCCCTTGCCCAGGCCTTGCAGCAGGGCCTCGCGCGGCCAGCCCTGGCCGATGCTCGCGGCCAGGTTGAGACAACGCGCCAGGTCGTCGGCATCGGCCGCGCGCGCGACGCAGCGCGCCAGTTCGTGGACCCATTGGCGGCGCCATTCCTCGGTGCCACTCCAATTGTTGGCCACACCCGGGGCGAGCTGCAGCGAGAGGGCATCGGCTTCGCGACGGTGCAGTCCGCTGACCGCACCGCTGCGCAGGATCGGGTCCTCGCCGTGCAGGTCGACCAACTCGAGCAGCAGAGCCAGGGCCGCCGGGGTGGGACACTCGCCCAGGCTCAGCGCCATCTGCCAGCGCACCTCGCGCGGCGCCTCGGGGAGCCGCGCGCGCAAGGCGCTGAGCACCCGCGGATCGGAAAGGAAGGGCTCGGCCAGGCGCAGCAGCTGCGCCCACAGCTTGGCATCGCTCTCGATGCGCAGGCGCTCGGCGAGGAGGACCGAGTCGAGCGCGTCCCATTCCTCGAGGGTCCACAGCGCGTGGGCACGGGCGCGCGCTTCGCTTGGCGTCGTGGCCGCCGCCGCGCGCGCGCGCACGCTGCCGGGAGCGGCCAAAGTGCCGCGCACGATCTGGCGCAGACGCGCCTCAAATCCTGGTAGAGGGCCGCTTTCGCACAACAGACGCTGTGCCTGGAAGCGGTTCCAGGAATTGGGCTGGTAGAACTGTTGCAGCAGGGCGGCGGGCGGCAAGCTGCGCAGGTCGGTGACCCCGGTGGCTTTCCCTTCGCTGGATTCGGCGACCACGCGCCAGATGCGGCCGAGACCCGCTGGCTGATCCAGGCCGCGCTCTTCGACCTGACGGCGCAAGAAACTGGTCATGAAGACGCGGTGCTGAAGAATGCCGCGATAGAGGTCGACGACGTAGAGCGCGCCGTCGGGGCCTACCGATAGATTCACCGGGCGGAAGCGCTCGTCGGTCGAAGTCAGGAACTCGAGTTGCTGCTCGCGATAGGCGCTGACGCCGTGCGGGCGGCCGTCGTTTTCACTCATGCGGTTCTGCCGCACCAGGTTGGCGCACGGTTCGCAACTGAACAGCGTGCCGCGGTCGGAGGCTTCAAGCAGCGTGCCGGTAAACCACAGCGGACCGCAGGCGCCGGTGTAATTCTTCAAGCGGCCGTCGGCGCGCAGGGTGTTCTTCTGGTAGCCGCGGTTGACGCCGGTGTTGAGGCGCGCCGGGAACACCTCGTTGCCGTCGACCAGACGCGCGTTGCCACCCTGCGCGCGGCCGTGGCTGGGATTGCGCACCAGGTAGTGCGGCGGCACCAGATTGCCGTGCACCGTCGACGAGTTGTAGTTGAAGGCCAGGCGGCCCCAGTCGTCTTGGCTCAGGCCCCACTGGCCGCCGCTGGCGCAGGGCTGGATCTGCCAGCCGCCGTCGCGCAGACGGTAGCGCTTGCCGTGGTTGGCCAGGTAGATCCAATTGTCCAGCCCCAGGGTCAGGCCATTGGCGGCGTGCTCGGGGTTGTGCAGCCCGGCCTGGATGCCGCCGTCGATGACCTCGCGGTGGTCGGCACGACCGTCGCCGTCGAGGTCCTGCAGGAAGACGATTTCGGGCGGCAGCACCGCCACTACGCCGCCGGGCACCAGGCACACCGCGCGCGGCAACACCTGGTGCTCGAGGAAGTCCGTGCGTTGATCGAATACGCCGTCGCCGTCGAGGTCGCTGAGCACCGCGATCGCGCACGCCGGTTCGAGTTCTCCGCGGCCGTCGGCATCGAGCATCAGCTGGGTCATTTCGACCACCCATAGGCGCCCGCGCGCGTCCCACGCGATCGCCACCGGATCGTTGACCAGCGGTTCGGCCGCGGCGAGCTCGATGCGGTAGCCCGGTGGCAGCTGAAAGGTGCGCAGCTCCTGTTCGGGAGTCAGCGCCGGCGCCGCCGGCACGTCGAAGTTGCGGTCGACCGGCGGCTGCTCCTCGCCGGCCTTGTCGCCGGCCTGGGCGAGTAGGCTGAGGAGAAAAGCGTAAGCAATCAACGCCGGATCTCCGGCTTGCCGATGGTTCGCGGGTGCACGCCACCGGGTGCCGAGTTGAACAGCCACGGTCCGCTGAGGGCGTCCATGTGCAGCATCAGCACGCATTCGTCATCGTCCGCCAATCGTTTCTTGGGGCGGAAGGACTCGCCGCTGTAGCGGGCGCCGCGCGAGATGCGCACCTCATCGAGCGCACCGGCGAACCAGGCGGTGGGACGGCCGCGGCCGTCGACATCGGCGCCCAGGTACAGCGGCAGCGTGTTGGTCTTGCGCTTGCCTTTGGCGGGCACCGCGGCGAGGCGTTTGCCGTCGAGGTAGAGACGCAACTCGGCGCCGTCCCAGACGCCGGCGATGTGATACCAGCGCCCCTTCTTGAGCGCGCCTTCGGGGCCGCGCGCAGCGACGTAGCGGCCACCAAGATTGAGGAGGAATTCGGGCGTGCCGTGGTTGAGGAAGAAACCGAATTCCGAACCCTCGGTCTTGTTGATCAAGCCCTGGCGTTCGGCGAAGGCGTCGGCACGGAACCAGGCCTCGACACTGAAGGGCCCGGCCGGCAAGGAAAGTTCTTCGCTGCGCAGGCGCACGCCGTCGTCGCGTCCGTCAAGCTGCAGCCAGCTGCGCGCGCTGCTTGCCGCGGGCGCCGGCAGCACACTGGTAGTGGTCGGGATCTCACTGCGCCGCTCCGGCAGCGGCACGCGCAGATCCGGAGCGAGGTAGTCCGCCTGCAGCCGCAGATGGGGCAATTGGAAGGCGGCATCGAGCGGGTCGGCGATGCGGCGCACGGCGAAATCGACCACCACCTCCTGGCCGGCGGCGAGCTGGCCGTGGCGGTGATCGGGCTCGACGTACCAGCGTGGGTCGCTGCAGTCGTCGCTGAGGGTCCAGTCCACCGCGTGCGAGGAGGGGTTGATCAACTTGACGCGCACTTTGCCGCGCGCGCCGAAATCCTTGTCGATGCGCACCCGGCCGTCATAGCGCGGGCGGAAACGGTCGGCCAGCAAGCGGCTCTCGGAAGTGACCTGCAGGCTGACGCTGCGCGGGTTGGCGACCTGTCCCACCGGCAGCGAAACCATGTCGATGCCACTGTCGCGCACCGTGACCAGGTTGTAGTGATGCAGGTACCCGGCCGCGGGAATGTCCCCGGGCTGGCTGCCACCGGTGGTGGCGAGCGTCAGATACTCGATGCCGTCGCGCAGACCGGAATAGGTCATGCGGTGGATGTGGCCGGCAAACACCGCGCGCACCTTGCCCGACTGCGCCAGCGCCTGGTGCACCTTCTCCCAGTCGGTGCCGTATTTGCCGCCCAGCCAGCGCGGATGATGCACGAAGACGAAAATGTGGCGCGCGTTCTGGGTCTGCTCCAGGGTCTGCTGCAGCCATTGAAACTGCCGCGGGCTCATGCGCTGGCTGGCGGTCTGGTTGAAATCGCGCACGCCGGTGGCGGGGTCGGCTTCGTCGCTGTGCAGGACGATGAACCAGCAGTCCTTGTGCTCAAAGGCGTACCACAACGGGCCGAAGTTCTTCTCGAAGTCGGACTCGTGCTCTTCGGGCGGGCGCCCCGCGCCACGCCAATAGATGTCGTGGTTGCCGGCCACCGGAAACCACGGACTGCGTAGATGGTTCATAGTACGGCTGAACTCGGCGGCCTGCGGCAGCCATTCGCGCCGCGTGTTGTAGCCCTGCACCAGGTCGCCCACGGTCATGACCAGGTCGGGGCCGATCCAGTTGACCTCGCGCACCGCCTGCGCCAGGATCTGCACTCCGGCCGGGGTGCCACCGGTGCGGTCGCCGAAGACGACGAAACTGAAGGCCTCTTCTTCATCGGGAAGCTCGAGCTGGATCGGGCTTTCGCGATCGGTGAGGAAGCGCTCGCCGGAATGATGCGGGTGCTCTTGCGCGTGGTCGGTGGCTCCGCCTTGCGCGTCGCGGGATTCCTGTGCGTCGAGGGGCACCGCAAACAGCAGCGCGGCGGCCGAGCAGAGCAACATGCCGGGGAATGCAAGCATGCTGCGAGCTTAGCCGTATTCCGCGCCGGTGGCGGGATCGAGAGCCGAGCAATCCACAAAGATTGCGCCGAACATGTTGTAACCTGACCGGGTCATGATCTCGATCGCCCTGACTTCGTTGGCGTTGCTCACGCCTTGGGCGACGCAGGCCCCACCGCCGGATGCCGGGCCGCGAATCATCGCGCTGGGTGATTCCACCACCGCGCCGCGCGCCAGCGTGGAACGCGTCTGGAGCGAACGTCTGCAGGATTTATTGGGCGATGAATTTCAAGGGGTGCAAGTGCTCAATCGCGGCGTCGGCGGAGACACCACGGTGCGTGCAGCAAGGCGCCTGCATCGCGACGTGCTCGCCGAGAATCCGGATCTGGTGATCATCCAGTTCGGCATCAACGACGGCGCGATCGACGCCGACCAGGGCAAGACGCAGCCGCGCGTCGCTCTTGACCTCTACCGCGACCATCTGCAGTGGATGATCCAGAACTGCCTGGGGATGGGTGCCGAGGTCGTGCTGATGACCCCGAACCCGGTGGTTGCCTCCGGCATACGCAAATTGGGTTACGCCGACACCGTGCGCGAGGTGGCGGCCCAGTACAGGCTACGGCTGGTCGACGTCGAACGACTCTTCCATCGGAAACCAGATTTCGATCAACTCCTGCTCGACGGAATGCACCCGAGCGACCTCGGTCACGCGCCCATTGCCGAGGCTCTTGCGGTGGAAGTCGGGCGTGCCTTGCGCGCACGGCGCCCAGAAGTCGAGGCCGCCCCTCTCGCTGCCGGGTACACCCTGCCCACTCTCGACCTCGCCGCGGAGACCGCCCGCCAGATCGTGGTCGATCGCGAGGCCGGCCAGTACCTGGGGCATCCGTCGACGGTGCTGCTCGAGGACGGGCGCACCATGTTCTGCGTCTATCCCAAAGGCCACGGCCGCGGCGGCCTGGTGATGAAACGTAGCGACGACGCCGGGCTGAGCTGGAGCGAGCGTCTGCCGCTGCCCGACAACTGGACCACCAGCAAGGAGGTGCCGACCATCCACCGCGTCATCGACGCCAAGGGAATCCGCCGCCTGATCGTGTGGAGCGGCCTGTACCCGGCGCGCCTGGCGGTCAGCGAGGACGACGGCGCGCATTGGAGCCCGTTGAAGCCGGTCGGCGCGTGGGGCGGCATCGTCGTCATGGGCGACGTCGAACGGCTCAAGGATGGCCGCTACATGGCGCTGTTCCACGACGACGGCCGCTTTATCCAAGAGGGCGGCAGCGGCGGCCCGCGGCGTTTCTACGTCTACAAGACGCTGTCCCGCGACGGCGGCCTGAGCTGGAGCCGGCCGGTGGTGATCGCGCACCGCCCCGACGTGCACCTATGCGAGCCCGGCATCGTGCGCAGCCCCGACGGCGGCAAGCTCGCCGTTTTGCTGCGCGAGAACAGCCGTCAGCGCAACTCCTTCATCATCTTCACCGAGGACGAAGGCCGCAGCTGGAGTGCTCCGCGCGAACTGCCCGCAGCCCTGACCGGCGATCGTCACACAGGGCGTTACGCCGCCGACGGCCGCCTGTTCATTTCCTTCCGCGACACCACCCGCGAATCGGTAACCCAAGGCGACTGGGTGGCCTGGGTGGGGCATTTCGCCGACCTCGAGAACGGCACCGAGGGCCAGTACCGGGTGCGGCTGATGGACAACCACCACCGCTGGGACTGCGCCTATCCAGCCCTCGAAGTGCTCGCCGACGACACCATCGTCGCCACCACCTACGGACACTGGACCGCCGGCGAGCAGCCCTACATCGTGTCGCTACGCCTCAAGCTGGCGGAGCTGGATCGGATGCTGGACTAGAGTCGCCGTAGTGGGCGGTTGGTTTTCAAGCCTCTTGGGTTTCTTCAGGGAGGGTCTCGAACTCGAGGACCTCGATGTCATTTTCAACCGGAAGCTCGAGCATCGAGGGGTTGGTGTCGCCGTAGCGCTGGGTGAGTTCCTCGAGCTGCGCCGAGGTGGTGGTTACCGCCTGCTCCAGTTGTTCGACGCTGCGGCTGAGGTCGGCGACCTGTTCGAGTTCGCTCTGCACCGAGCTCAATTCGCTGCGGCTGGTCGCGGCTGCGCTTTCGATCGCGCCGAGCACGCCCTTGACTAGGTGGTGGGCGTAGGACTGGGCGATCCACTGGGCCAGGCGCTCGGAGGTGCGCGGGAAGAAATCGTGCACGAAGTCGGTGGTTTCGCCCTGCATGAAGCGGCGGCCGGCTTCGCCGAGGCGCTTCTGCTTGGCCACCCGGTTGAGCTTGTTGCTGCCCTTGGGTCCGAACATGCGCTCGCGCACCTTGTCCTGGCCGCGGAACATCACCCAGTCCCAGAAACCCTTGCGTACCGGGGTGGGGCGCTTGTGCAGCGGCAGGGTGGCGTGCTCGATCGCCTGGCTGGCGTCGATCTCGTCGACCGCGGCCTTGGCCAGGGCCTTCAGGTCGATGCCGGAGGCGGCGGCCTGGGCCAGAATCGCGTCGGGCACCGGCACCCCAGGCGCCTGCTGGTGGTTCGAGCGGCGCAGGCCGGCCATCATGCTTGAGATCAGCTCCTGCTGGCAGGTGCGCAGGACGCCTGGAATCGCGTCTTCTTCAAGGGTTTTGAGGCTGCTGTCCTGCTCGAACCACTGCGCCACTTCGCCGGCGAGGCTGCGCACGGTGCAGTCGGGCAGGTCGGTCTCGCTGCTCGAAGCGGCGTCTTCGAGGCGGTGGTCGAGGCCGCCGAAAGCGTCGGCCCACGGGTGGGTGAGCAATTGCTCCAACCGGCTCTGCCGTGCCTGGGCGGCGTCGCGGCGCTGCTCGAGTTCGGCGACGTGTTGTTGCAGATCCTGCACCGAATCATCGTGCAGATGGACGCCGATCTGTTCGACCAGATTGCGCGCGTGGCGCAGGCTGTCGCCGAGGAAGGCGGCGAGGTAGTCGCTCGAGTTGAGGTACTCGGTCAGGTCGCCGAGGAAGCCTTCGAAGTCGGCCTGGTTGCCCGGCGCGGCACTGTCGGGAGTTTCCGCACTACTGCCGGGGCCGTCGATGCCGTCGCGCAGGCGGCGGCTGGCGGCGTTCATCAGGTCGGCGGGATAGATCTTGAGACGGCCTTCTTCGGCGGCGGTCTTGATCGGGCTGCTCATCGAAAGGTTTTCGAAGGCTTCGATGATGCGCAGCGGATCCTCGCTCTCGAGGCTCGGCACCAGGCTGCCGTCGGGGCGCAGGTCTTTCTTGGTGGTGTCGAGGTTGACCACCAGGAAGATGCGGCTGAACAGTTCCAGCAGCTGGTTGAACTCGTTGAAGACCTGCTCCAGGAACAGGTTGTCGGTCTTGACCACGAACACCGCGCACGCCGCCGAGTCGCGGAACTCGCGCGTCATGCGGTCGTAGCCGAACTTCATGCGCGTGTACAGGCCGGGGGTGTCGACCAGGACCGTGCCCGAGGCGCCGAGATGGGGGGCGGGCACGCGCACGTCGAGGCGGCGGATCGCCTCGGGGTAGTGCACCGAGGGCTCGAAGTCGGCGCCGGTCTGCTCGATCTCGCGGATGCGCTCGGCGAGGTCGTTGTGCGCGCGGTTGATGTGCATGCGCAGCGCGGCCGGATCGTGCAGCGTTTCCTGCTGGCCGTTGTACTGGGTGAGCACGTACTCACGCTTTTCGGCGTGGGCGACGAAGACCATGCACGGATAGGCCGGCAGGGTGGTGACCTCGGACACGTAGGAGGTCGCCACCGCGTTCATCAGGGTCGACTTGCCCGATTTGAGCGGTCCGAAGATCAGCACGTAGGCCTGTTGTTCTTCGACCTTGTCGGCGAGCGCGCGCAACTGGTGGCGGCTCTCGCGCAGGCCCGGCAGCAGCTTGTGCACCGGCACCGTCGGGGGTGAACTGGAAAGGGAATCGGTGGAGGACTCGAGCGGGGTCAGCAGGGGACGGACGACCTCGCCAAATTCCTCACAGAAATGGCTGAGCAGGGTTCTCACGAGTCTAGAGTAACCCGCTTTTGCCGAGCCATCCAGGGGTCAGGCGCGCACCAGATTCGCTTCGAGCAAATTCTTGGTGGCGAGAATGCCCTGGTCCTCGGACAGCCCGCCGCCCTCGTATTCGATGCCGACGAAACCGGAGTAGCCGCTGTCGCGCACGATGCCGAGCATGCGTTTGTAATCGGTTCGTGTCTCAGCACCGCTGGCGTCGAAATCGTGGCTTTTGGCGCTGACCGCCTTGGCGTAGGGCATCAGTTCGGCGACCCCCTGATAGCGGTCGTACTCCTCAGTGCCGGAAATGCGGAAGTTGCCGAAATCCGGCAGGGTGCCGCAGTTGGGGTGCCCGACCCGCTCCATGACCGCCGCCAGCCAGGCGCCGTTGGAGCTGTAGCCGCCGTGGTTTTCCACGATCACGCCGATGCCCAGGCGGTCGCCGTAGGCGTTGAGCTGGCTGAGGCCGTCGGCGGCCAGCTTCTGGGTTTCCTCGTAGGAGCCCGAGGACTGCGCGTTGACGCGGATCGAGTGGCAGCCGAGGGCGCGCGCCGCCTCGACCCAGCGGTAGTGGTTCTGCACCGCCTGCATGCGGCGGCCGGTGTCGGCGTCGCCGAGCGCGCCCTCGCCGTCGCACATGATCAGCAACGAGCGCACCCCGGAGTCTTCGCAGCGCTGCTTCAGCTCGGCCAGGTAGGCCTGGTCGCGCGCCTTGTCCTTGAAGAAAGCGTTGACAAATTCAACCGCGCCGATGCCGTAGGAGCGCGCGCGCGCGGGGAAGTCGAGATTGGACATCTCGCCCTTCTGCAGCGTGCGGTGCAACGACCACTCGGCCAAGGAGATGCGCAACTCGCCGGGCCGTAGGCTGGTGCGACTGCCAGGCGCGGCGCAGCCACCAAAAAGGGCGGCTCCGCCCAGGCCGACGGCGCCGCCGGCGAGGGTGTGCAGGAAAGTGCGTCGGTCCATCGCCAGGATCTTAGCGATCCTGGCGCGCCGGGGTGGCTCGGCGGCGTACCGTGTGGCGCCGGGTCAGAGCGTCCAGTTGTAGGTCGTCGGCGCGCCGGCCTGGACCAGGATTTCGGGCGAGACCTTGTCTTCTTCGCCCAGGTCGAAGCGGATCTGGTAGGTGCCCGGGGGCAGGTCACGGAAGTGGTAGCTGCCGTCGCCCTGCACCATGGTCATCTGCTCGGCGTCGCCGTCGACCTGTTCCAGGCGCAGCAGCTGGAAACTGGGCTGGTCATCGTTTCCGTTGCTGGGTATGCCGCTGATGCGGCCCTTCAACGAGGCGCCAGCGGAGAGCTTGAGAATGCCGCGGTCGACCTGGGCGAAGCCATCGTGGCTGAAGCCTGGGCTGGTGTAGTCGGTGTGGCCCTTGCCCTTGATCTGCAGTTCGTAGCTGCCGGGAGGCACGCCTTCGAAGAGGAAACGGCCATCGCCATCGCAGGTCGCCGAAGTGCGGCCGGGGCCCCAGTCGAGGGTCTGCACCTCGCCGCCGCCGTCTTCGCCATCGCTGGAAAAGGCCAGACTCATGATCATGTGCTGCTGGCCGCCGGATTCTCCGTCTTCGCTGGCCGGCGATAGGGTCACGCGAGCGCCGCCGAGTGGTCCGGTGTCGCCGACCACGGTGCCGCTGATGGTGCCGGTGGCGAGCTCAATGCGCAGTTCCTGCGCGCCGGAATGCAGTTCGGCCTTGAGTTCGGTTTCGGGGTTGTCGGCCCTGGCCCGCGCCGAAACCAGGTAGGAACCTGGCTTGCACGGCGGCAGCGTGGCCCAGCCCTGGGCGTCGGTGGCGATCGACGGTCCATCGCCGAAGCCGGCGAAGGAGGGACCGAAGCTGATGCCACCGGTTTCTTCGATGCGCACCTGGGCGTCGGCCACCGGCAGCCCATTGCGCAGCACCTGCACGCGCGGCAGCGATTTGGCGGCCAGGATCAGGGTTTCCTCGATCAGGGCGCCGGCTTCGATCTCGGCGTCGACGCTGGCCGCGGGCTCTTCCTCGGGAGGGTCTTCATTCAGACCCGAGAAGATCATGACCTGGCTGAATCCGCCCTCGGAGGCCACTTCGGTAGCGCGGTAGGTGCCCGGCGGCAGCCCGCGGAAAACGACCAGGCCCCACGCATCGGTCTCGCGCGAGACCGATTGGAACTCGTTCTCGCCGTCGAGCAGGCTGAGTTCGACGCCGGCGCCGCTGACCGGAGTCTCGGTCGGGTCGGCAACGGTCAGACGCAAGGTCGCAGGCGGCGGCAGGACGATGTTTTCGGTCTGCGCATCCTGCTGGTTGCGGTCGATCTTGCGCTGGATGGTGGCGTATCCGCTCTTCGACAGGGTCGCGGACCACTGCCCGTCTGCCAGGCCGATGAAGCGCGCCAGTCCCTGCGCGTCGCTGCGCGTGCGCAGGGTGCCGCCGCCGCCGAGGCTTTGGATGTCGCCCGAAGAACTGACCCGGATGCGCCGGCCCGGGCTACCCATCTGGCGGCCTTGCCCGTCGCCGGCCTGGCCTTCCATGGTGACCAGAACGTCGTCGAGCGGGCTGCCGTTGATGTCAACCACCGCCACCACCAGCTCCTTGCCCGCCGGCAGCTTGACTTCGATCGGCTCCATGCCGACGGCGAAGGGCTGCGGGTCGATCGACAGGGAGCCGGCGGCGGAGGTCACCTCGATGCCGTAGCTGCCGGCACTCAGGTCGGCAATGGAGAAGCGGCCGTCGCGGTCGGTCGAAGCGCCCTGGAAGCCACCCCTCCGCGAAGGCGGTTGCGCCGCGAGCTGGATGCTGGCTTCTGGCACTGGGCGGCCGGCGGCGTCGAGCACGATGCCGCTGAAATTCACCGCGGAGGACAATTCGACCTCGACGCGACCGCCGGGAGTGGCGTTGTCGGAGCGCCCACGGGCGAAATCGGGCGCGGCCGCAGCGACCCGCCACTTGCCTTGCGGTGGCAGGCCGGTCAGGCGGAAACTGCCGTCGTCGGCCACCGGGGCGCCATCCTCCAGGATGCGCTTGCGGTTCCATTGATAGGCGGCGAAGCCTTGCGCCGGCACCAGCACCACCTTGGCGCTGGGCAGCGGTGTGCCGCTTTCGTCGCGCACCACGCCGGTGACGAAACCGCCGCTGTCCAGATGGACGTTGTGCTCCTGGTCGCTCACTCCGTCGGTGACCTCGAAGGTGCTCTTGTTCTCGACCATGCCGGTAGCGCGGGAGGTCAGCGAATAGGAAGAGGGCCGCACTCCGCCCATGCGGTAATAGCCGCCGTCATCGGTGGTCGCCTTGCGCCCGCCGAGCGCCATGCCCGGCCCCATCATGCGGAAGCCGAAACCGTTGTCACTGCGGGTGTCGGCCAGGTCGACCTCGGCGCCGGCGATGCCCTTGCCCTGGGCGTCGCTGACCTTGCCGCTCAACAGGGTGCCCGGCAGCAGGAGCACGTCGCCCAAGGCGCGCTTTTCTCCGGCCAGCAGAGCGGCGACCTTGAATTCACGCTGCGCCCAGTAATCGCCCTGCACTTCGAGGCGCATGTCGTGGCCGGCTTCGACGCCGCTCAGCAGCACGCGTCCGCTGCTGGTCGCCTGGGCGGTCAGGGTGTTCTCGTCCTGCTCCTGGTCGAAGGCGAAATTCATGTTCCAGCCGGTGCTGAAGTCGCCGTCGTAGTGCACGGTGACCTCGGCGTCGGGCACCGGATTGCCGTCGCCATCAAGCAGGCGCAGATCGAGCGCGCCCGGCTGCAGCTGGGCCGCGCCGCTGGCGGCGAGCGCCGGGTTGCCCCCGGCGACCACGCTGCGCCCGTCGGCGGAGGCCAGGTCGGCCTCGGCCCGATCGGGATCGGGCGTTAGGGTCTCCTCGTTGGCCCCCACAACCGCGGGGTCGGCCCCGCTGCCCAGCGCGGGCGGGCCAAGCGGATCGGGGTCATTGCCCGGGAGGACGACAAAAAAGACGATCAGACCAAGGGTCACAATCGCCAGCAGCGAAATCAGGAGGGCAGGTCTCATGGCATGTTCAACGACCGAGGTAGTTGTGGATTCTACCGCCCAGACCGGCCAATGATTTGCTCCTTTTTTCCGAGCAGGCACAATCTGGCTCGATGAATTGGGCGGACCATCTGTTGCTGGGCTTGCTTGGACTGCTGCTGGCGCAGGGGGTGGTGGGGGCGTGGATGGCTCGGCGTGGCAAGGGGCGGGGTTTCCTGGTCCCGGGAGCGGAGGATAGTTATTCGCTCACAATTGGCGTTCAATGGGGTTTAACGGCTATTTTGGTGCTGGTTTGGGGATTGTATCGGCGGCCATGGAGCGATCTGGGACTGGGCTGGCCGGGGAATTGGGAATTCGTTCTCAGTAGTGCGGTCTTCCTGATCCTGGTTCCCCCGCTGATGCGGCTGCGCACACGGTTGTTGGGCTCGGCGGAGAAACAGGACGATCTGCTCGACCAGACCGCGCATCTGCAGGGAGTGATGCCACGCACCGCCGAGGAACTGCAACAGTTCAAGGTGCTGTGCCTGACCGCCGGGATCTGCGAGGAGTTGTTGTTCCGCGGCTTCCTGCTTGCCTACCTCGGCGACTTCATGCCACTGGGTTGGGCGGTGGGGGTGGCGGCGCTGCTGTTCGGCTTGAGTCACGCCTATCAGGGCTGGCGCGGAGTCCTGCAGACCACTCTGGTGGCGGCGGCAGCCGGGGGCTTGTACCTATGGATCGGCTCGCTGTGGCTGGTCATGGCGATCCACGCCTGGGTCGACTGGAATAGCGGCCTGCTGGTCTACCGCGCGTCGCTGGCTAGGCGCGCGAGGGGATCCTGGCGGTAGAAATCTTTCAGGCACTGGAACAGTTCTGGGCGCACCTGCTGCAGCTGTGCCGGACGTTCGAAGAAGAATTCGGTCGATACGGCGAAGAACTCGGCGCGGTTGGTGGTCGCGTAGTCAGTCAGTTCGGTCGACTTGCCGGCCGCGCGGCGCGCGCACAGGTCGTCGAACTCCTGTTGCAGAATTCCACGCCAGTGCTGGATCTGATCGCGTTGGTGCAGCGGCGGCTCGCCATCGGCCCAGCCGTCGAGCATGTCGAGCTTGTGCGCGAACTCGTGGAACACCGGATTGCGTCCGTCGCCCGGATCACGGCCGCCGTGAAAGGCGAGGTCCCAGGCCAGGATCACCTGTCCGCTCAGCCACGCCTCGCCGGCCAGCGCGCCGTGGTCCTTGCCGACCGAACCATCGGGACCGGCGCCTTCCATGTTGTTGTGAAAGGCCCCGGGGTAGACCAGGATGGTGCGCACCCGCGCGTAATAGTCGAGGTCGAGTTCCAGGATCAGCAGGCAGGCCTGTGCGGCGATGCCGACGCGGATCGCGTTGTCGAGCTTGAGTCCGCCACAGCCCTCCCAATCTTTTTCGGCGATGAAAACCTGCACCTGCGTGCGCAGACGTTGCTGTTGCTCAGCGTTCAGGGTGTGAAAAAACGGCAGGCCACGCAGATGCGGTTCCCACGTCGGTGGGAAGGGCTTGCGCGCGATGCGTTTGCGCCGCCAGTTGCGGATCAGGGTGAACACCATGAGCGGTCAGAAGGAGTGAAATGCGCCGCGTTGGGCCAGATGGTAGCCGCGACGGCGCAAGTCGCGGGCTTCGGGTCCGGCGTGGTCCCATAAGGGGTTGGAGTGGTTCAAGTGGATGAACCTGATCCTGGGAGGGCCGAGGACGGTAGCCAGGGGTTTGGACGGGCTGCTGTCCTCGAGGTTCGGCCAGGCGTCGAGGGTCGGCTGCAACAGGTCCATGGTGTTCTGCACCAAGGGGTGTGGGATCTCGGCCGGATCGCGGTTGGGCAACTCGCCGGCGGAATAGAAGGTGGCGTCGAGGAGCAGGTGTGCGCCTGGGCGCAGGAAGTCAATCAGCGAAAGATTCCACTTGGACCAGCGATCGATGTCGGGAAGAAACAGCAGCGAGCCGCCGTCGGCGTGTTCGACGTGGAAGGCGTGGGTGTCGCTGAACTCGTCGCGGTGGGGCACCTCGATCGCGGTCAGTTGCAGCCCTTCTTCAAGTGCCACCGGCTGGTCGGTGCGGAAGACGTGCAATTCAATCTGGCCGAGTTCCACCAACTGGCTCCAAGGCTCGTTGTTGCGCAGAAAGGCCTCCATGCGCGCGCTGCACCACACCGGCATACCGTGGGCGCCGAGCCCTTCGCGCCCCAGGTACATCAGACCGGTGTAGTGGCCGATGTGCGCGTGGGTCAGGAAGATGCCGCGCGGCATAGAGCCCATGTCGTGGATCTGCGCTGGCAGGTCCGGCGTCGCGTCGAGCAGCCACCAGCCACTACGCCCCTGCACCGCCACCGCCGCTACTCGCGCCGCCTCGCCGTGCTCCCGCGCCCGCGTGCAATTCTCCTTGTCACAGCCAATATGCGGCATACCGGCGTCCTGGGCGATGCCCAACACCCGATAGCCGACCTCGGAACTATCGATGGTATGGGCTTTGCCAGAATGGCCTACCGTTCCGCTGCACGCGGAAAGCAAAATGCTGAGAGCGCACAGGTGCAGGGTGGAACGACGGTGCATGGAATGGCCAGCTTAGCTGGCCGTGGATTAAGTGCTTTCGTTCCATGGCAAGTGGTTTTGTTCCCTGGCAAGGAAGCTGGTTCCGCCCCTATCTTTAGATAGGGGCGGGTTCTGCTGACGCCGTCCAGGGGAAAAAGACGCTGCCGTGGGGCGGA
>JAJFFB010000129.1 GCA_021776925.1 Planctomycetota bacterium
CTTTCGTTCCATGGCAAGTGGTTTTGTTCCCTGGCAAGGAAGCTGGTTCCGCCCCTATCTTTAGATAGGGGCGGGTTCTGCTGACGCCGTCCAGGGGAAAAAGACGCTGCCGTGGGGCGGAATGACTTTGTCCACGGTCAGTTGGGCGATTCGTTGAAGTGGGTGCTGCCAGGAATGTTCCTGGATGGGTTCTCCCGTCGGAGACACACCGGGATAAGTTGCGGAGGATATGGCTGATCATGCCGACCCTGTCGAACTTCGCCTGGCACTCTTCTCCTGGTTGACCGAACAGGTTGCCTTGTACGGAGAGGTGCTGCCGCGGGAGCTGTTCCTGCAGGGATTCATGTATCGCGAGCAGAAGATCCCTTCGATCAATCCGGGGGGAAGGGGGATCTGGAAACCCAAATCCTTAGATGCGCCGCTGAGCCTGTTCTCCTCCGCTCGATCGGCCTATAACGATTCCTTTCAAGAGGACGCCCTTCTGTACCACTACGAGGGAACCGATCCAAATTTTACCTCCACGCCGTGGTCTCGAATGCCTATCTGCCCGTATGGCGGGTATTCGTCGTAGGAGAGGATTCTGCTTCGTCGAGTTTCCTCATCCAACCCGAGGTCGGCATGGTGTCCCTTGATGGCAATTCCATTGCTGCGTCCATGTTTGGCGAAGTCATTGCGAACCAAGGAGCGCGGCGTGCCTACGGGACCACGAAGGTCAAGACCCGCCTGCATCAGCAGGGTTTCCGCGAAAGGGTTATGCGGGCTAATCGTGAGCACTGTGCGATGTGCCGCCTGAGGCACAAGAAGCTCCTCGATGCTGCGCACATCATTCCGGATTCCGAACCTGGCGGCGAGGCGGTGGTCGACAACGGCCTTTCCCTGTGCAAGATTCACCACGCCACTTTTGATGCGCGCGTGATCGGAATCGATCCCGACAGTTTGCAGATTATGGTGAGGCGGGATGTCCTGCAAGAGGTCGACGGTCCCATGCTGCGGCACGGAATTCAGGCAATGGACGGCACCAAGATATGGCTGCCGCAAAGGCGCAAGGACCGGCCCGATCCAGAGAGGTTGGCCAAGCGCTTCGAGCACTTCCTGCGCGCCGGCTGAGGTATGCTGGTCGGCCGGAGAACCGAGATGCAATCCCAAGCCGCCACCGTCAACGACTACCTGGAAGAGCTACCCGAAGAGCGCCTGGCTGCGATGAGCAAGCTGCGCCGGGTGATCAAGAAGAACCTGCCCAAGGGTTTCAAGGAGACCATGGGCTATGGCATGCCGGCCTACGTGGTGCCGCATTCGCTCTACCCCGACGGCTACCACTGCGATCCCAAGCTGCCGTTGCCCTTTCTCAGCATCGCTTCGCAGAAGAACTTCATCGCCGTCTATCACATGGGCATCTACGCCGACCCCAAGCTGCTGGCGTGGTTTACCAAGGAATATGCCAAGCGCGTGCCGACCAAACTCGACATGGGCAAGAGTTGCATCCGCATGAAAAGGATCGAGAACATCCCCTATGAGCTGTTCGGCGAGCTGGCTGCAAAGATGACCCCCGAGCAGTGGATCAAGATGTACGAGAAAAACGTCAAGAGCTAGCGGCCCAGCGCGCGCTGAAGACCTCGGGATGATCTTTGGATGGCGCGCCCAATTCGAGATTCGGGGTGGCTCGCCGCGGCAGGATCCGGGTGGTGATGTCGAGTCCGCGTGCGCCATTGGGACCGGCCTGGAAGCCGTGGATGTAATTGCGCTCAAGGTTGACCAGGTTGATGCCCCCTGGGGTCAACCACTGCGAAAGGGTGCGCCGTACTTGGAAAGTTTCGCTGTCGTCGTAGTCGCGTTTGCCGATCACTTCGAAATCCTCGACTCGCGCCGCCCCGTGCAGACCGAGGGTGACGACGTTGCCATAGGAATGCGCGTGCCGGCCGATCTGGCTTCCCGGGTTCATCTTCCAATGCAGGATGACGAAAGGTCCGGGGGCTCCGTTCGCGCCGATAAAGGTGCCGTTGCCTCCGGCCCGGACTCGGGCGACTCCTGGTAGCTGCACCGCCCCCAGGGCAAGAGCTGCGGATTTCAGGAAACAGCGGCGCTCGACGAAGACTCCTGGCTCCGTTTCGAGCGATTCACCGAGAGGAAAACCTTCGTGGTGATCGGACATGGTGGCTCCCGATCGCGAATTATTGAATGCGGTCGGACACGTTGTTGGTTAGTTCACAGTTCTCCAGGTCGAGCGCTTGAAACCAGACCTCCAGGCCAATTGGAGCCGTTGCCGGAATGAAAAAGCTCAAGCTGGAATGGGTATCGCCTGCTTTGACCTGGTCATGACCGAGGACGTGGACCGGCTTGCTGAGTTGTATCGTCATCAAACCACACGGTCCGATCTTCCGATCGGATGGACCCGAACCCTTGATCGACCAGCCGTACCAAACGTCCCGGTCAACGACTTCCGCTGGAATGCCGGTGACCGACAGGGACGCTACCGAGCCTTGGATTAAGGCGCTCACCGTGAGAACGCCAGGTGCATCCGCACTGGGCTTGGTGAGGGAGGAGTCCGCGAGCGGGGTGGCGGCAAGCGCGAGACTGGCGAGGAGGAGGAGAGTCGTGGTGAAAACCCGTGGCATTCTCCCAGCATAGCCCCCGAATCCAGCGACCTAATCCAGCCCCAGGGTGGCGCGCAGTTGCTGGTATTGCGAGGAGTAGCTCTGGGCCTCTTGGCGGGCGAACTGGAATAGATCGAAGCTGAAGAAAAGGAAGGGGTCGTCTTCGACGTTGTGCCAGGTGATGCCGAGGTTCCAGTTG